>NZ_CP073586.1:1727500-2094166 GCF_022267555.1 Proteiniphilum propionicum | reverse complement strand
ACAAACTGCTTTATAGGCATACCTATGACTTCATCGAATTTTTGGTATAAACTGGTTCTGCTATATCCCAACTCTTTACAGAAGAAATCTACATTCAGATCGGGATTATCTATATTCTTTTCTATCAGTTTAATAATTTCGTAATAAAATTCATTGTCCCGGCTATGCAGACGATCTCCCATTGCAACCGACAAGTAGTTGGACGAAAGATACTTTTTTACATTATTCTTCGATTGGAAAAGGTTGGAAATAGTTGAAAAAAGCAGATCGGTGTTAACGGGTTTTTCCAGGTAGGCGTCTGCCCCAACGTTTACACCTTCAATTTTGGCGTCTAAAGCCACTTTGGCTGTCAACAATATAAACGGGATATGTGCAAATTCCTTGTTTTGTTTTAATGCTTTACAAAGTTCATATCCATCCATTTTTGGCATCATCAGATCAGATAGTATAACGCCGGGCCTGTGTAACCTGATTTTTTCCAGCGCATCAAACCCGTCAACAGCTTCCACAATATTATAGCTTTTACAAAGTGTCTGTCTCAGAAAGAGGCGTACCTCCAAATTGTCTTCTACTATTAGCAGAACAGGTTTTAATTCGTCAATATGTGTATTTAGCTCTTTTGGCAGGAGTTTGTAATCTTCATGAACATCTTGATTTACAATAACCCGATTTTTATCATTTATTTCATTTTCCAAGTAATACTCCTTACGAAGAGGTATCTTAATTATATAATCTGTCCCTTTCCCTTTTTCGCTCGAAACTGAAAGTGTGCCTTTATGAGATAGTACCAATTTCTTTACCAAAGCTAAACCAATACCCGAACTTATTATATTGCTATCGTTACTTTCTTCTACCTGATAAAATCGATGGAAAATTTTGGCCAGAGACTTTTTAGGAATACCCATGCCATTATCTTCTATAAATATTTCAAGGTTGTGATCATACTTCTCATTTTTAGTTGTTAAGGTGTACTTTTCATTGAATATATGTGTAAAGTTATCTTTTCCCAATGCCACTTTTACATTAATCATACCATGTGCAGGTGTGTACTTAAAGGCATTACTCAACAGGTTGAAGTAAATTTCAGTAATATACTCTTCATCAAACCAACCCATCTCATCGCGGTCGACCAACATAATATCGAAGTTGAATCCTATCTGTTTAACATCGGCAAGATTTTTAAAATCGAGGCTCAGGGAATCAAAAAATGAATATATCGGGACCTCATTTACTTTCAGCGGATTGAGCTCCTCTTTTATTTTATCGAAATGAATGGCATTGTCTATAAGCTGCATCATCCGGCCTGTATTACGTGTTAGTATATTACCATACTCCTCTTTCCAATCCTTTTCCCTTATCAGTTTTTCGATCGTTCCATGTATCAATGTTAGCGGAGTGCGCAACTCATGAGATACATTGGTGAAAAACTGATTCTGCTGTAATTGCAGCATTTTAGACTGACGTTTTTCTGCCTCTTTCAATGCCAGTTTTTTCTTCAGTTCTATCCAATAGGATATGTAGAAGTAAACGGCGACCATAACTATAATAATCAGCAAAATATAAATATATTTAGCTGTTCCTGACAACCACCATGGAGGAATAACATTCAATGGTATTGAGAACACCTCCGTACTCCATATCCCATCATTATTTGTAGCCATAAGCTCCAGTGTGTACTTACCATAAGGCAAATTGGCATATGAGATTGAGTGTACTCCAATTGGCGTTTCAGCCCATTCAGTACCATAGTTAGCCAGACGATATCTGAATTTACAATCGTGAGGAGAGCTGTAATGTGAGGGAGTTAAAAATATTTTAATATTGTTCTCGCTATATTTCAGTTCAATTTTATCAACAAAATTCCTTTTTTGATTATTAACCTCAATATAAGAAATGTTGGGATGAGCCAATGTCCGGTTATTTTTGATTTCGGCGGGGTTAAAATAGATAAAGCCATCAATTCCGCCCATATATATGGTGCCTTCAGAAGAAATAAAAGAGCTACCGATCTTGTAACTATTCATACCTCCAGGAATCTTAAATTCCTGTAAATGTTGATTAAACGGATTAAAACGGTACAATCTGTTTCCACCTGCCCAGATATTATTGTTGTTATCAATCTCCAGGCATTCAATATTTTGATATTGCGAGTCGCCAGTTTTAATTGATGCCGCTTTATAGTCGTTACCATCAAGAAGCACCATCCTGTTCACTCCGCCGCCCAACGTCCCAAGCCAGAGTACCGAATCGTTCTGACGACGAATAGTGCTAATAAAATTTGAATTTAAAGTATATTGATTGCTTTCATCAGCCTGATATTGAATAGTATGCATTACCTGCCCCTCTTCATTCAACATCAGCCGGACCAACTGTTCTCCTGAAGAGTAGAACACTTCAGGATATATTTCATCAGCATACAGACTTATTACTCGCTTTGGGGTAAATGCACTGGTAGCAGGTTGAGATTCTTTGAATACCGTGCATTCGAAGCGGTTATCTTTTTGAATAATTCTAATTACTCCATGATTCCATGTTCCAGCCCATATCTGACCAAAGCAATCTTTGCTAATACCGGTTACTTCATCATTAGGGAAATTACAGATATCATTCAAACTCTGTATCTTGGGATTGCTCTCCTTTATATTCAATATATCCAAACCATTGGTATGTCCGATCCAGAGCAAGTCCTGATTTAAAAGCAAAGAACGTATATTGTTGCAGCTAAGCGACTTGCCCGATTTGTTATGTAAGTAACGGGTAATTTGTTTGCTGTTTTTATTAATCCTGTTTAGCCCATTGGAGTGAGTACCTACCCATATGCAGGTACCATCATCTGCAATAGCCCTGACTATTTTATCAGATATAGTATTGGGATTATCAGGTTCATGTTGTACACGATAGAAAGCTTTTTGCTGCAAGTCTATTACATTAACCCCACCAGCGTAAGTGGATATAAAAAGATTATGAGTCTGATCAATGAAAAGGTCAATAATGAAATCAGAGTTAATTGAGCTGGGGGCCTTGCCTGCATAAAAGGAAGCCACATTAAGTTCTCCTTTTTCGGGAGTTAAAAGAAACAATCCTTTTGTGGAAGATACCCAGTAGTTGTTTTTAAAATCTTCAACAATATCGGTGATCAACCCATTCTCAAAGGAAATAGGTAATTTTTTAAGCCTGCTAAGTTTATATATTGATCCCTCATTATTTTTGGAATTGATAAACTGAAGGCTATTGCTGACATATAAATTTTTTTCAGTTGCAATAAAAAGCTGATTATGGCTGTCCAAAAAAGTATAACGGATTACTTTTCCCTCATCAGATAATATTGCATTCGGGAGTTCAAGTTGATTGATTTTTCTGCCTGAATCAAAAATAAAACATCCCTGATCTGTAGAAAGCCATACTCTGTTCAGTCTGTCTTTTTGCATCGAAAAACAGTGAGCATTTATATCTATACTGATTTCCTGCAATATATTATCACCCACACGCTCGTACATATAAAATTGATTATCTGCATCTTTGATTAGGACAAAAGAATCTTTTACTGACAGAATTTTTTCTATGTTTTTATTCACTGCATGCTGACTGTCTTTAGCATAAATTGTAAGGGGCAAGTACTCTTTGGTCGCAGGGTCAAAGTATTGAATACCCGCAACAGTAGCAAGCCAGAATTTTCCCTCATCATCAATAGATATATCCAGGATACGATTAACGTAACTGTTTGAAAAATTCTCCTTCTCCTGATAAAATGTCTCAATTTGATACCCGTCATACTTACACAAACCGGCATAAGTACCAATCCAGATAATCCCGTCTTTATCCTGAATCACGACGTTAGCATCAGTATGTGGCAAACCTTCCTGAATTGTTAAATATTCAATATTAAAATACAATTTTTCTGTATTGGCAGCAATACAGAAAAGGGGTAAAATTGCAAAAATTAACCTTTTTAAAGTCACGACCTGCATATTTCTCTAATCATTTGTAAAAAAAATAATATTTTGAATACCTATAGTGCTCTTCCGTACATTTTATCATCTCGATTGTACATTAAAGCAAATAAGCACAATTAAGCAAATCAAATGTACAAACACACACGAGCTCGATTTTGTTATTTCATATTTTTGTTTCCTAAATTTTTAAAGCAAATGTATATGAAATATTTAATCCAATTGTACAAATATTTAAATATTTGATTAAAAGGCAACGTGAAAACTAATTTATTAACTTAATTATTATTTAACAATTTTACTATGTACTTAAACAACACAAAACCACTAGCGCAAAGGCTGTCTTGTTTGGTAAATGCAGGTAGGTTAGTATTATTTATACTAATATTATTTAATTATTGTCCTGCATATGCCTTAAATGAAACAGCTGTCTCATCAAAGCATGTCGTTACGGGGCTTGTAAAAGATGAAAAAGGAGAAACTCTTATCGGGGTAAATATTGTAGTTAAAGGTGCAGAGACTACAGGTACTGTGACCGACATAGATGGAAAGTTTTCTCTTTCGGTCGATCTGCCTGCTGTACTTGTATTTTCTTACCTGGGCTACGATACCCAAGAGGTAAACGTCACAAATCAATCACCCCTGGTCATTCAGTTAAAACCAACTACCGAATTTCTGGACGAGGTGGTGGTCGTAGCATATGGCGCCCAAAAGAAAGTTTCGGTAACCGGTTCTATTGCATCACTGGATAATAAGGATCTGCTTAAAAGCTCTTCAACCAATGTTGCATCTGTTTTATCCGGTCGTCTGCCCGGGCTTACAGTAATGCAGTCGAGCGGCGAGCCGGGACGCGAAAACATAAATCTGTTTCTCAGAGGTGCAGCCACAATGAATGGAATGAATCCTCTTATCCTTGTTGATGGCATTCCTTATGACAATATTTCAAACATAGATCCTCACGAAATTGCAAATATCTCAATTTTAAAGGATGCATCAGCCACAGCCGTATTCGGTGTCAGAGGTGCCAATGGCGTTATCTTGATTACTACCCAGCGTGGAAAGGAGGGATCGGTAAAGGTTAGCACCTCCTTGGAGTATAGCACTCAGGGGTTTGCATTCAAACCTGAACGTATTAATTCATGGGAATATGCGATACTGCGTAATGAAGCATTAATGAATGAGGGTGCTGCGCCATTCGCTGAATTCAGCAAAGAGGATATTGCACTTTTCGAAAGCTGGAAAACCGGTGAACCAACAGATCCATACTGGCACCCAAACCAAAACTGGCAGAAAATACTCTTTAAGAGCCATGCCCCTATAATGAAAGGAAATATAAACCTATCGGGTGGTAATAACAAAGTACAATACTTTATCAGTAGCGGTTATGTAACACAGGGTGGTATCTTTAACACCGAATCTAAAAAATTTCTGGGTTACAAACCGCAATCGTCACTTGATCGCTACAACTTCAGATCGAATATTGACTTCCGTTTCAATCAAAAAGTAAAAGCGTTTTTGAATATAGCCAGTAGCGTTGAAAAAATAAACTCTCCCAACTCAGGCATTAGTGATATCTTTGTCGCTTCCCTGACGCACCGGCCTACTTCGCCCGGTCCGCTGTCGAGCATGGATTATAAGGTACAGATCGCGGGTGGCGAGTTGGTGGACTCAAAGCCAAGCCGTATCGTAGGTGACCCGCTCGATCCTCTCAAATCGGCCTACGGGCTGTTAAATCGTGCCGGATATGTCAATGAGACCCGCTCCAGCGTAAACTCTGTAACCGGCCTAGACATCAACCTGGACTTCATTACTCCGGGATTAAGTTCCAAAGCGCAGGTCTCATTCAATGGGCGCGCCCGTTCTACTATGCGTGGAAACCGGAGATATATCCGTTACAAATATCTGAAAAACAAGGCAGGTGAGCAGGTGTATGTGCTGGATGACGGCGACGATGATTCCGAAGGGCCTTTATCATTGAGCAAAGGAGTATCGTCAGGATATTTTGTAAATTTGCAATGGCAGATGAATTATGCCCGGGTGTTTAATGAAAAGCACAAAGTAGGTGGTTTACTACTTGCCCAAAGAGATTACAAAGAGGCTTCGGAAGATGATCCGTACACTGATAAATATTTACCGTTTAACGTCATAGGTTTCTCTGCCCGTAGTACTTACTCGTATGATGATCGATACCTGGCTGAAGTCAATTTAGGTTACAACGGCTCTGAGCAATTTTCTCCAAACAAACGATTTGGTTTCTTCCCCGCACTTTCCGGCGGATGGGTCATTTCAAATGAAAAGTTTTTACGCAACAATAAGACGCTTACAAACTTAAAGCTGAGAGCATCCCTGGGAAAAGTGGGTAACGATAAGATTGGTTACAACAGATTCCTTTACCTTGATGATATCAATACCAATGGCTGGGTGAATGACGACGTACGCGTTCTGTATATACCCAGCCTGGGCATGGGTGGAAAAATTGAAGAACGTGCATTGGGTAACCCGGACATAACATGGGAGGTTGCTGAAAAACAGAACTATGCTATCGATTTGGGACTCTTTAATGATTTTAGTCTGACATTTGATTATTTCACTGAAAACAGAAGTCAGATCCTGATACAGAGAGGCATTGTGCCCGATCTTCAGGGAAGGCCGCAGCACACGCTCCCAAAAGTGAATATGGGAAAAGTTGAGAACAAGGGGTTTGAGCTGGTTCTTGGTTATAACAAATGGTTCCGCCACGACTTTGGCTTCAATGCAAACTTAAACCTGGGTTATAATAAAAACAGGGTAACGGAGGCAGACGAGCCTTATTTACCGGAAGACTATGCTCACAGGCAAAGACTAACCGGTTATACGCTTGGACAGAACTGGGGATACCAGATTGACTACACTATTGATGAATCCAAAGGCAAAGATGGCAGCGGTTTCTTTAACAGTGAAGAAGCAATCAAAGACAGTGGGCTTGACTATGAGATAGGGACTCCCAAACCCGGCGACTTTATCTATGTTGACCAAAATGGGGATAACGTAATTAATGACCGGGATATTGTCCCAATTAAATATTCAAGCCTAGTACCTAAATATATCTATGGTGCCAGTTTCGGAGTTACCTACAAAGGATTCGATTTCTCATGCCTGGTCCAGGGAATTGGAAAATACAGCCGTTACTATGCCGATGCCGGCATTTTCGAGGAGCTGAGCGCCAAATCTTACTTCGACATGCATATGAATCGCTGGTCGGCTGAAAGATACCAGCAGAAGCTAAATGGTGAGAAGGTAAATATTTCACACCCACGTTTGGCAAATACCCAATCCACCAGCCATGTACCGAACGATTACTACATCATGGACGCATCATATGTAAGATTAAAAAATATGGAGATAGGATATTCGTTACCTAAAAAAGCCTCGGGGCTGATAAATGCCGAAAGCATTCGTTTCTATATCAATGGAGATAACTTGTACACCTGGCACAATCTCAAGACCGATGGTTTTGACCCTGAACAGGCGGGCCCGACACAATATCCTAACATGAGAGTATATAATATTGGGCTTAACGTAACTTTCTAAAAAACAAACAATAATGAATAAACATTATATATTTAGCGTTTTTGTCGCTTTTTTGGCTTTATTGGTTGCATCCTGCAACAGCGAACTTGATAAAGCCCCCGACGGAAGAACTTCACTTGATGCAGTCTTTGAGGATCCCGTACTGACTGGAAAATATCTGAGTAACTGTTACAATAACATTCCCAAAAAAGGGTACTGGTACTTTTTCTGGACCAATATTCCCAATGGAGTGAGCGATGATAACTGGGATTGTGATGATAACCAGGGGTTGCAGCTTGCCCACCTTTACAAAGGAATGGCCAGTGCCAACAGGCACCCGATTGAAGAGCCCAATATCCCTTCAATGGATGGATTATACTGGAAAAATTACTGGGCTCAAATACGTTTGATTAATACTTTCTTGGAACAGATTCCCTCAGCAGCTGTGGAATCGGAGGAGGTAAGAGATAGATGGACAGCAGAAGCTCATGTTCTAAGAGCATATTTCTACCTGCAAATGGTGAAATGGTATGGCAATATACCCATCTTTACAGAACCAGTATCATTAGACTACGATTATTCTAAACTGAAAAAGGACAGCTTTGAAGATTGCGCACGCCAGATTGTGGCCGACTGTGACCAGGCTTTAGAGTCCAAATATCTTCCATGGAGAATTACCTCTATGGCAGAAATTCACCGTATGACCAAAGCCATTGCTGCAGCAATTCGTTCAGAAGCCAGTATATATGCCGCAAGCCCTCGTTTCAACGACGGAAAAAAATTATGGGACTGGGCATACGAGGTTAACAAACAGAGTGTACAACTTCTTGAAGCTAACGGTTTTGAACTTTACGACAAGATCCAAAATCCCGAACTATATAAGTCAGCATATGAAGAGTACTTTGTACAAAGAGCTGATTTAAGCCCCAATCCACACGATAAAGAGACTATCTGGCAGGGGTACCACCTGGTGCCTCCTCATGTAGTGATCAGAGGATTCCCCATTGATGGCGGCTATATGGCGGGGACAGTACCCACACAGGAACTGGTTGATGCATACGATATCCTTAATACAGGCAAGTCTGTACTGAATCTGGAAAAACCCTACCAGGACGAGACTAAGTTAAAACCTAATTACAATCCTGAATCTGGATATGATCCCCAAAATCCTTATGCGAACAGAGACCCTCGCTTCTATGCCACAGTCTACCACAATGGCAGTAAGAAGATTATGAACGGAACACCAACTGTTATTGAAACTTTTGTTGGAGGTAATTGTTCTATTCATCCTTCATTGCGCTCTAACACACGCACCGGATATTATGCAAAGAAATTTATGCACCCCATGTCAAACCCGACAAGTCAGGACGACGGCACATGGAAACATTACAGGCTGGGTGCCGTATATCTGAACTTTGCCGAAGCTGCAGCCGAAAGCGGGCACCTCGATGAAGCAATGAAATATGTAAACAAGATTCGTCACAGAGCCGGATTTTCTACTACCGTTGATGTAAAAGCACCTGACAAAAAAGAGGCTGTACTTTTGGTACGTCATGAAAGAAGGGTGGAGCTGTCATATGAAGAGTATAGATATTTCGACTGCAGAAGATGGGCTTTACCCGGTGAAGACCTTATCAATGAAAAGTTCAGCACAGGCATGCAAATAACGAGGAATCAAGATGGATCTTTCAGCTATAAAAGAATATTAGTAGGGACTCAGGATCCTTCGGTTCCAAGTAAAATGTCGTATGAAAGCAAATATCACTTACTGCCAATTCCTTTGGAAGAAGTATCAAAACTTGAATCACAAACAGGAATAAAATGGCAAAACCCGGGATGGTAATCACAAAAGAATTTACAGTAATGAAGAATACAATATATAAATTAATTTGCTTACTGCTGATAGGCTCTATGACAACTGTTTATGTCTCAGCAGCCACAGCTTTAAGAACGGAAAGATTTTCTGTTGAACAGAATGAACTCTCCAAAACAGTGAATGGAGTTGTGCTGGATCAGCACGGCAAACCTTTATCGTTAAAAAAGATCTATTTCCCCGAACTGGGAAAAACCTTTTTTACCAATAAGTCGGGCGGGTTCAGTGTAGATATACCCTACCACTTTACTGATATCACGATAGAGTGTGACGGGTTTCAATCACAACGAGTAGCGATTGATGAAAATGTTACGGTTAAGTTACAAAAAGATGCACATAGCCGGGATAAAATGATTCCTCTGGCTATGATGAAAAATGAAAAAAGAGCTGAGATTACCGGTTCATTTTCTACTGTCAGCGGCGAAGAGCTTGAAAAGTATCCTTCAAGCGGATTTACCGGTTCTTTAACAGGGAAACTGGCTGGATTAACGGTATTACAAGGTGGAAGCGAACCAAACAGCGATGGAGCTGCACTTTTTATCAGAGGTAGAAATACCATGAGTGGAAATAGTCCCGTATTTGTGATTGATGGCATCGTGTCTCCCACTATTGATTTGAATATGATAGATCCCAAAACAGTTGAATCCATCACCGTTTTAAAGGATGCGGCCGCAACCGCCCTTTACGGATTCCAGGCCAGCTCGGGCGCTATCATCATTACTACCAAAAGAGGAGTATATGGTAAGCCGCAAGTCTCCTATTCATCTGATTTCTCCATTCAGCAACCTACTGTTAAGGCAAAACCTCTTCATAGCTGGGAGTATGCTGAATTGAGGAATCAGGCATTAAAAAATGACAATCTTCCTATTGAATACAGTGATGCAGAAATCGAATCATACAGAAGTGGTGAAAACAGGGACCTTTTCCCTGACAACAACTGGTATGGCAAGTATCTGAAAAGCTCCGCATTTATGCATCGTCATAATATGAATATCACCGGAGGTAGCGATCGTATCAGATATTTCATCAATGCAGGATATATCGATCAGAACAGCCTCTTCAACATTGAAGGGACCGACAATTCCGATCCTTCAAAATATATGAAAAGGTTCAACGAAAGGACAAACCTTGATATTAACCTCTTGCCCAACCTCGATGCATTCCTTAACCAGATGGTGATTGTTAAAAGGACCAATAATCCTCCAGTAGGCACAAGCACTATTTTCGACGGCATTTTCAAAACACCGGCAACAGAGTATGGGCCTGTAACAACCGATAACGGGGTGATTGTCTCCCCTTGGAATACCAATTCAGTTTATGGGAGCCTTAACCGCAGCGGCTATCAAAGATTTACAGAGACCAATATCAACGTTGCCCTGGGTTTACGCTGGGGATTGGATTTCATTACAAAAGGTTTGTCTCTTAATGGTACTGTAGGATACGAGTCCAGGCAACAAAGCGGTATTTTCGGTAATCAAACTTATGCACGATACATAAGAAACGAAGATAAACCAAATGAACTGGAATTTATCCCTTATGGCACATGGATAGATTCGGAACTCACTTTAAACAAAGGTTCAAACTACCGTTATTTTTTGAATTTCAACGGATTTTTGAATTACGAACGTACCTTCAATACAGTACATAAGATCGATGCCTTCGCAAACTATTTTGCACAAAATGTAATAAGAGAAGGTGGCGGTGATCAGTTTCTGCCTTACGATTATCTTGCGTTCAGCCTTCACGGCAAGTATGGGTATGACAATCGTTATTTTGTACAGTTTGATGGAAGCTTGATGAGTTCAGATCAATTCAAACGCGACAACCGTTTTGGCTTCTTCCCTACTCTCTCGGCAGCCTGGGTTTTGTCGAATGAGGAATTTATAAAAGATAAATACGGCGACTGGCTGACTTACTTGAAGGTGAAGGCTTCATATGGCAAGGTAGGGAATGATCAAATACCGGGCGGACGTTATATGTATGAAGATGATATACGCCTGGGCAGCGGCGGATATATCCAAAGCTTATATTCGGGAGCATTAATACATGAAGGATTAAGAGGTAACCCTCTCCTGCAATGGGAAGATTCGAGACAACAAAACTATGGTTTATCGTTAGGATTGTTTAATTCGTTAACAGTAAATTTCGATTACTATCTGCACAGAACAGACCATATACTTATCAAGGATAATCTGCTTCCGGCATTACATGGTATCGCAACGGACCGCCTGCCGTATGAAAATGCGGGGAAAGTGCAGAATAAAGGTTTTGAACTGGAACTTCTTTACGACAAAGATATCAACCAGGAGCTTCATATTACAGCCGGTAGTGCACTTGCCTTTAACCGCAACAAAGTCCTCGAAGCACACGAAGTAGACAGAACAGAAAGCAACTTTGCTTATCCGTTCCGCAGCACAGGATATGCAATAGGTCAACAATTTGGCTATCTGATCGATTATTCGAACGGTAACGGTTTTTTCAACTCTAAAGAGGAGATAAAAAACAGTGGCTTAGTCTATGATGGAGTACAACCTCGTGTGGGAGATTTCATATACAAGGACCTGAACATCGACGGAGTGATCAACAACCAGGATTTGGCACCTGTCAAATACAATACGCTGCCCGAAATATCCTACTCTTTTAATTTAGGCGTTGCGTATAAAAGCTTCGATCTGTATGCACTGATGCAAGGTGTATCGCACTCAAGCAATTACTTCAATGGCATGGGTATATACGAATTCTACGGGAACGGCACCTACTTCGGCCATCACAAAAATGCATGGACGCCTGAAGCATATGCCAATGGCGACAAAATCTCTTACCCTGCATTATCTACCAAGCAAAGTTCGAGTACACAGGCAAACAGCTTCTTTATCCTTAGCAATAACTATTTCAGATTAAAAAATCTTGAATTAGGATACACATTGCCGGCAGACTTTTGCCAGAAACTACATACCGATAAGATTCGATTCTATTTGAACGGTACCAACCTGCTTACAATCAATGATCGTAAGTTCAAGGATCTGGATCCCGAATCAGTTACGTTGAATAACTATCCTCATTACAGAACGTATAATCTTGGGTTAAATATTGTATTCTAAAATTAAATAGTATGAGATCTAAAATTACAACTATATTACTATCCGGATGTCTGTTGTTTGGTGCTTCATCATGCGTAGATATCGAACGATTTGAAGATGGGAGAATATCTTTTGAAGAGATCTTCCAGAACGATAAGAAAACAGCTGCTTATCTGAACCGTTGTTATGCATATATACGGCCTTATGGTACCGAGTACCCGGGAGCTACTTTATTGGCAGCATTTAGCGATGAGAGTTATGACACTAACGATGTGCTTCACGGCAGCGCTTCAAAATGGTTTACAGGCCAGTTGACCCCGTATTACAATCCTATTGAAAACGGCTATGTAACATGGAATCATTACTGGACAGCAATCAATTACTGCAACGTGTTTTTAAGCAATATCGATGATGCGGTCATAAGCAGCACAATAGACCGTAACAGCTGGAGAGCCCAGGCGTATGCTTTAAGAGCTTTCTACTATCTTCAATTGATCAAAAGGCAAGGCGGGGTTCCAATTATTCTGGAACCTTCATCCAAGGAGTTTGACTATTCAGTGCTGAAGAAAAATTCGTTTGCCGAATGTGCTAAACAGATCATCAGTGATTGCAATGAAGCACTTAAAGCATCCGACCAGGAATTGACCTGGCGCCCGGGTAATGTTGAAAACGACAGAGGCCGCCTCTCCAAAGCTGTTGTTCACGCTGTCCGCTCGCAGGCAGCTCTATATGCAGCCAGCCCAAAATGGAACGACGGTACCATTACCTGGGAAGATGCAGCCAGGATAACCAAAGAGTCGTTGAATGCATGTACTTCAAAAGGCTATTCACTGTTCCGCAGCTACCCCGGAGCACAGTTCGGACACTCAGCATACGACGTGTACTTTTATACTCCCATGGAAGTGAACGGCGGAAGTGACAGAGAGACGATATACCAGACCGGCGGACGCTTGCAGATTTTCAAATACCACGGTTTGCCAGTCGTGAACGGAATGGAAAAAGCAGGGATCAGCCCTTCTCAGGAGTTGATTGACTCTTACGAAACAATTGACGGTGTACGTCCAATCTTAGGATATTCCGATGAGGATCATTTACACCCCATCATCAATCCCGAAGCGACCCTATATGATGAAGGCAAACCGTACGAAAACAGAGACCCTCGTCTGAAGGCTTCTATCTACTATAATGGTTCACGATTTAATCTGAACAATCCCAACAGCTTCGTATGGACATATCCGGGAGGTAATTGCGAATTGAAATCAAACAGTTCAATGCACACTCGAACAGGTTACTATCTAAGAAAATATTCGCATTTTGATTCAAACAAGAATACAAATAAAGATGGTTATTTTAAACTATTTCGTTTAGCTGAACTCTACTTAAATGCAGCAGAGGCAATAAATGAAGCATCTGCATCAGGCACAGCTCCTGTAGAAGCAATAAACCTGGTCAACCAGGTAAGAAGCCGTGTGAATATGAAGGCAATTCCCCTGGGTATCAGCAAAGATGAGTTCAGGGAGCGTGTCCGTAACGAACGACGTGTTGAACTGGCTTTTGAAGAGCACCGCTTCTTCGATGTTCGACGTTGGAATATCCTGGACAAAACCGATCGTGTAGTAACAGGCATGTCGTGTGAAATGGTCAACCAGAAACCGGTATATACCCGCTTTGTAGTTGATAATGAACGGGTAGCCAACAACGAACGCCATTTGGTGTTTCCTATACCTGGCGATGAGGTGATCAGGCTGAAAAATCTGACTGGTATAGATTTTCAAAATCCCGGATGGAACTAATTGAATAAAAAAACGTATAAAAATGAAAAAGACAATCCTTTTGGTTTTATTGATTACAGGCTCACTATCATTTATTTACGCTGATATACACCTGCCATCGATAATCAGTGACAATATGGTGCTTCAACGTAATTCCCAGGCCCGTATATGGGGCAAAACAGACACCGGCAGCTTATTAAAGATTACAACCGGCTGGAATGGGAAAGAGTATAAAGTATCAGTCGACAAAGAAGGAAAATGGGAATTGTTTGTAGAGACCACCGAAGCCGGTGGTCCCTACAACATGACCATCGAGTCGAAGAAAGAAAAGAAAGTATTGCAAAACATCTTTCTGGGAGATGTATGGATCTGTTCAGGACAATCGAACACGGAGATGCCTGTTAAAGGCTTCACCGGCCAGCCGGTGGAAAACTCTATCGATGCAATTATCGAATCACAAAGCTACCCCTCTATACATATGTATACTGCAAAACAAACTCCTGCGCTCACACCTCAGGAGGATGTTGCCGGACAGTGGGAACAGGCATCGGTATCAACTACCGGTGATTTTAGCGCTATTGGATATTTTTTTGCAAAAACATTACAGGATGTACTGAAAATTCCGATCGGGATTGTGCATTTCAGCTGGGGAGGCTCATCAATAGAAACATGGATGAGTAAAGAAAATTTAAAAAAGTACGACCATATTGACCTCTCCAATATTGAGATCCATCCACAAGTGCCTCAACAAATTCCGACACTGCTCTACAATGGCATGCTGTTGCCTGTTGTGAATTACTCTGTAAAGGGTTTTATATGGTATCAAGGCGAGAGCAATATCCCTGTCTATCAGCACTATACATCTCTCTTTACAGATCTTGTATCAGAATGGAGAGATCTTTTTGGCGGGGGTGAAGAACTACCTTTCTACTTTGTTCAGATCGCACCCTTCCAGTATGATGATCCCATGAAGAGAGAGAGTGCTTACTTGCGGGAAGCGCAAATGAAGTGTCTTGATGCAGTACCCAATACAGGCATGGCAGTGACACTTGATGCAGGCGAGTTACAGTGCATACATCCTGCCAAAAAAGAAATAGTTGGCAAACGTTTAGCTTACCAGGCTTTAAACAAAGCCTACAATTATGAAAATATCCCTTGCGACGGACCTGTCATGAGTGATATTGAAATAAAGGAAGATAAACTGATAGTGAGCTTCAAAAATGCAGAACACGGGCTCTACCCTATGTTTGTAGAGCTGGAAGGCTTTGAAGTAGCAGGAGAAGATAAAAAATTCTTCCCGGCAAAAGCTGTAGTTACCAATTTTTGGAATAAGATTGAAGTCTCTTCAATAGAGGTTGAAAGGCCACGGTATGTCAGATATGGGTTTCGAAACTATGTGAAAGGATCCCTGTATAATGCCTATGGCTTACCCGCCGGCTCATTCAGAAGCGATAAGTAACCTCGTTTTAGCCTCTCTGTAAGCTGTTCCGGAAGAGAGTTATACTCCGGTTCCGGGAGTGCTAATCAACCCGTACAATATTGTTTAATTGATTGAATATGACAAATACTGCACAATATAAAAACGACTTACTAATTATTTCATTTTTACTTTTCGTGCTCTCTTTCAACAGTCAGGTGATGGCTCAGGACCTACTCAAAACCAGGGAGATGCACACCGTTTATCCGAAAGATCATGGAGGTGCATTAATCAATCCGGATATGGGTTGGACCATGCATTTCTACTCCAATGTCTTGGCTAACTACGGATCAAAACTGGAGGCATGGGATACATTGGATGACTTCCCCGGCGTCAGTACTGTTTATCTCCGGGTGCCCTGGGTAGCTGTTCAACCCGAAGAAGACAGATACACCTGGGAGATTCTGGATACACCTGCACAACGCTGGACAGATAAGGGTAAGAAGGTGGCTATACGCATTACGGCTACGGAAAACTGGATGACTCAGGCTACCCCCCAATATGTCTTCGATGCCGGAGCAAAAAAGTATCGTGCATACGATTACTTTGAGCCGGACTATTCCGATCCTGTTTTTCTCGAGAAGGTAGATGAATTTGTACGGGTGATGGCCGAACGCTACGACGGCAATCCCAATATCGCATTTGTCGATATCGGCCATTTTGGCATGTGGGGAGAAGGCCATACAGTCATCACCTCGCCGGTGCATGGTAAAACATGGGATATCGAAACCAAAAAAAAGATTATCGATATCTATTGCAAGCACTTTAAAAAAACCAGATTGTGTATCTCCGATGATTTTGTGGGGGACTCTGAACCGGGCAGCCGTTTCGCTATCTCTGATTATGCCTTTTCAAGAGGAGTAACGATGCGTGACGACAGTATTTTAGTGCAAAAAGCTCCAAGACAGTGGTTTCACAGTGAAATGGCCCAGCTTTTCTGGCCAACAATGCCAGTGATCCTGGAGCACGAACATTACGAAGGGTCAAAAAAGAGAGGTAGCTGGAATAAAGACCTGCTTCTGCAGTCTATTGAAGATTACCATGCTTCTTATATGTCGATACATACATGGCCAAGGCTTCTTCTTGAAGAAAACCGTGATGTAATTGATAAAATCAACAGGCGAATGGGATATCGCATTCATGCACAGTCGATTGCTTATCCAAAAAAAATTAAAAAAAATGAACTGTTCCTGTTGCAATGGAACTGGCAAAACAAAGGAGTAGCACCCTGTTACCCTGGCGGCTATCCATGCTTAACATTAAAAGACGATAAAGGGGGTATTGTATCGGTTATGGTTGAATCTGATTTTAATGTAAAATCAATGCCCCCTGCAGAAGAAGGCAAGGCCCCTGTCTGCAAAATCACTTCCGGATTTATTGTTGCCAAACAGATGGATGATCCGAAAGGGCCATTTTTCAGGACCTGTAAGCCGGGTGTATATGATGTCTATATCTCGGTAGGTAAACTCGACGGAACCCCAGAACTGGAACTGCCCTATCACAATGATGACGGAAAAAAACGCTACAAAATAGGTAAAATAACATTATATGAATAATTTTAATAGTATGAATTTCAGACACAACAGCATTTTATTCGTTTTCATCCTGTTATCGGGATTAATTTTCTCCTGTACTGGGTGCAATGATGAGAATAACCCTCAGGAAAATCAGAAGGATGAAGATAATAAAGAATACCCTGTCAAATTAAACTCCATAAAAATAAGAGACCCTTTTATCTTTGTAGATCACAAAACAAAGACCTACTTCCTCCACTATAATCCATATACATATAAAAATCTGCAATGCCTGTCGAGCAAAGATCTAATAAACTGGAAAAATGAGGGTTACAGCTTTACCGCTTCCGCTAATTTTTGGGGTGTAAAAGATTATTGGGCACCTGACGAATATGAATATAACGGAAAGTACTATCTGTTTGTCACTTTCAGCAACAGGGAAGGACATCGGGGTACATCGGTGTTGACATCCGCTACACCCGATAAAAATTTTATCCCCCTCGTCAATGGACCGATTACACCTATAGACAAGATGGCTCTTGATGCTGCTTTATGGGTCGATGAAGAGGGGCAGCCATGGATCGTATATTGCCACGAATGGTTACAGGTGACCGATGGGCGTATCCTGGCACAAAAAGTAACAAAAGATCTCACCGCGACCACCGGGGATCCCATCACCCTCTTTTCGGCCAGTGAAGCGCCCTGGACAAAAGCGATCAACGCCGAAGGTGCATATGTAACTGACGCTCCTTTCCTTTACAGGGCCAAAAACAATGATTTACTGATGATTTGGTCGGGGACAAGCAAAAATAATCACTATGCCATCGGCGTGGCACGCTCCCAGTCAGGAAAGATAGAAGGCCCGTGGGTACACGAAGAGGAGACACTTAACAATTTCAGCGGTGGACATGCAATGATATTTGAAGATCTTGAAGGTGTACTGCGGATAGCTTTCCATTCTCCCAACTCGGGCGATATGGAGCGTGCCGTCATTTATGAACTGATTGATCTGAACGGTCGTATATCTCTGGGCAACAAACTGGAATGATACAGAATTAACGCTGTAAGAGTCCCGCTTAACCTGTTACTCATCAGCAAGATGCCTATGGACTATTCTATCCAGTGGACTTATCCTAATGTAAATTAATTTCATATGAAACAGTCTATCCTTACCTTTACGTTGATACTGTTGTGCATCTCCTGTTCACAACAGGGTTCACACAACACAAAGACCGATTTAACACAATATGCCAATCCGTTTATCGGGACATCATATGTGGGACATACTCACCCCGCTGCCCAAATGCCTTTTGGGATGGTGCAGGTGGGGCCGGATACGGGAACCGACCAATGGGAGCATTGCTCAGGATACTATGCAGGCGATTCATCCATCATCGGTTTTTCTCACACCCATCTGAGCGGTACAGGCTGTCCCGATATGGGGGACATCATGTTGATGCCGGTAACAGGGGATGTGACCTTTTCGCGAGGTGAAAAAGAGGACCCGTCAACCGGTTATCGCTCTGCCTTTTCACATGATTCCGAGGAGGCTAATCCCGGCTATTACAAAGTGTTCTTGGAGGATCATCAGATCAAGGTGGAGTTAACGGCAACAGAGAGATCAGGGTTCCATAGATACACCTACCCTGCCTCGAAAAAGGCCGCTTTAGTGATTGACATGGAGCATGGGATCAATGACCGGACTGTTGAATCATCTCTACGTTTGCTGAATGATACAACGGTCATCGGAAAAAGGAGATCGACCGGATTTGTTTCCGATCATACCTGGTATTTTTATGCGGTTTTTTCAAAACCGGTTAAGGAGGTTTTCACCTTTACAGATGGTATAATCTCTGAAAAGAAACAGGCAGAGGGGGAAAACGTAAAATTTTTCCTTCGTTTCGACACGGAGGAAGACTCTAAGCTCATGGTAAAGGTTTCGCTGTCTACGGTAAGTACCGATGGTGCCGAAAGAAATATGGAGAAAGAAATGACAGGATGGGATTTTGAGAGAGTAAGAGCGGAAGCATCTGATATTTGGAACAGCTATCTTCACAGAATCAAAGTGGTTCCACGGGATGAAGGACAGAAAATTTCGTTCTATACCGCACTGTACCATACCTTGTTGATGCCCAATATCATAACTGACACGGACGGAAGCTACCGGCTACCGGACGGCACACTAATGGAGGTCGGTGAGGAACGTTATACCAACTTCTCCCTGTGGGATACATATCGTGCAACCCATCCTTTCTATCTGCTGATGTATCCGGACAAGAATGCCGGATTTGTACAGTCGATGCTCGATCTATATCGCCAGAGGGGCGTTTTATGTACCAACGAATATGGTCAGAACGAAACGTGGTGCATGATTGGAAATCACGCAGTACCAGTGGTAGCCGAGGCATATCTGAAAAATACCATTACTGAAAACAGAGAGCTTGCGGCAGAAGCCATTTTTCAGTCGCTTACCACCCCTCATCCGAAATCCGACTGGGAGATGTATGACAAATATGGCTATTACCCTTTCGACCTGTTGCCGGTAGAATCGGTATCGCGAACATTGGAGCATTGTTACGATGATTATTGTGCTGCTTTGATGGCCGCATTAGTCAATGACCACGAAAAAGAGGCTTTTTTCAAAAAACGTTCAGATAACTTTAAAAACCTTTTTGACCCTTCCACAAAATTTATGAGGGGAAAAGATTCAAACGGGGAGTGGCGTACTCCTTTCGATTCTTTTTTATTATCACATGCTTCAACCAGTGGAGGTGATTATACAGAAGGAAATGCATGGCAGTACACCTGGCATATTCAACACGATATTCCGGCACTGTTACACCTGATGGGAAGCAAAGAATATTTTGAGAAAAAACTCGATTCGCTTTTCTTTTTAGATATACGCTCACTTGGAGGAGGGTTCCACGATGATGTAACAGGCATGATAGGCCAGTATGCGCATGGGAATGAGCCCAGCCACCATATTGCCTATCTTTACAATTATACCGGACATCCTTATAAAACACAGGAAATTATACGGCAGGTGTTTGACAGGTTTTATCTTCCCACACGCGAAGGGCTAAGCGGGAACGATGACTGCGGACAGATGTCGGCCTGGTATATCTTTTCTGCTATCGGCTTTTACCCGGTCGATCCGGCTTCAGGAGAATATCTAATCGGGGCTCCGCAATTTCATGAGATCACACTTCTTCTGCCAAATCAGAAAACGTTCATGATGAAAGCTAAAAATCTGTCCGACAGCAACAAGTATGTCCGGTCGGTGACATTAAACGGGAAACCGCTGAACTCTTTTAAAATAACCTATGAAGAAATCCAAAACGGAGGAACGCTTGAATTTGATATGACGGATACAAAAGAAAAGGCTTGTAATAGCCTTGGCATGTCGGGACATTGATCTCCCCCCTGCTCTTCCGATGCAATAAATTCGGCAAAACCTTAGGGGGGCATGCCGTAACATTGATCTCTCCCACCTGTCTTTCACAAGACACTATTGCCGGGAAGGGACAGATTCTGGGACGACCTGCAAAATTCGGGAAAAATTAACAGGACAAATGATTCAGTAATTCGGAAATGGAAAAAAATTTATTGGGAATAGATATTGGAGGCACCAAAACAGCGGTTATTTACGCAAAGGAATCTTCAGGAAATATTCATATTGCCGGGAAAAAAACTTTTCAAACATCTACAGTTGATAAAACACTCGACAATATTTTTCTGCATCTGCAAGATATAATGAGAGAAAATAATCTGGGACAACATAATACCCACGCCATAGGCATCAGCTGCGGCGGTCCGCTGAACAGCGAAGAGGGTATCATCATGTCTCCTCCCAATTTACCGGGATGGGAAAATATTCACCTCGTAAAAATGATCTCAGAACAATTTGGGATCCCTTGCGCGATACAAAACGATGCCAACGCCTCGGCACTTGCTGAATGGCAATTTGGGGCAGGCAGAGGTACAAAGAATATGATATTTCTAACTTTCGGCACCGGATTGGGGGCCGGAATAATCCTTAACGGCCAGCTATACAGCGGAACAAATGACAATGCTGGCGAAGTGGGACATATCCGGTTATCGGACTTCGGACCTGTCGGTTATGGGAAAGCAGGCTCCTTTGAAGGATTTGCAAGTGGAGGTGGAATTGCCCAACTTGCAAAAATGGCACTGTTGGAAAAATATCAAATGGGCAGATCCGTACAATGGTGCCCCCGTGGCGAAATAGACAGGGTTTCAGCCAAGATGGTCGCCGAACAGGCACAAAAAGGCGACCCGCTGGCATTGGAAATAATGGAGATCTCAGCTGTCTATTTAGGAAGGGGACTTTCCATACTGATCGATATTCTTAATCCAGATTGTATTGTTCTGGGGAGTATCTATGCCAGAAACGTGTCTCTTTTCTTACCAGTCATGGAGAAAGTGATTGCGAAAGAGGCTTTATACCTGTCCCGCAAAGTATGCCGGATTAAACCGGCTGAACTAGGAGAGAATATTGGCGATTACGCAGCCGTATCAATAGCGTCAGATATACAACCCAAAAAACCAGAAAAAAATGATCAGAAATAGCCTCGATGAATCGCTTGTTATGCTGCAGGCCTTCATCAGTCGCCCCAACACAATAGACTCCATTAAACGTGCAGCATCGGCAATGGCTTCTGCTTTAAAAAAAGGGAATAAAATCATCAGTTGCGGGAATGGCGGCTCATTGTGTGATGCAACCCATTTCGCAGAAGAATTGACAGGAAAATACAGAAGAGAGAGAGTGTCACTTCCGGCAATTGCGATCAATGATCCGGCTTATATTACTTGTGTAGGGAACGATTTCTCATTTGATGATATTTACTCCAGATATGTTGAAGGTGTCGGTCGGAATGGTGATGTGCTTCTTGCCATCAGCACCAGCGGAAACTCCAAAAACATTATTCAGGCAGCCGATGCTGCAAGAAAAAAAGACATGATTGTTGTTGGGCTTACCTGCGAGAGTGACAATGCACTTAGTGTAAAATCAGATATTGCCATCTGCACCCCCCTTTCCGAATTCTCTGACAGAATTCAGGAAATACACATCAAGGTGATTCATATTCTTATACAATCAATTGAATATTATTTAAATAACAGATAAATATATTAAATCAGATGAACACTTTTAATAATCAGGAGACCGGCACTAATCTTTCTATGAGGAAACTGTTACCGGTAATGTCCGGCTTTTTCATCATGGGATTTGTCGATTTAATAGGGATTGCCATTAATTATGTGAAAAGCGACCTGGCTCTCACAGATTCCCTGGTGAATTTAATCTCTTTTTCATGTTTTTTCTGGTTTTTTGTGTTATCTATCCCAACAGGCCATTTAATGTGCCGAATTGGACGGAAAAAAACGGTCCAGATCAGTTTTGCTTTTACTTTTGCAGGCTTACTAATTCCTGTTATATCATATAGTTTTACAACTGTACTAATTGCCTTCGGGCTGATTGGAATAGGGAACACCATGATTCAGGTAGCTTTAAACCCTTTGGTTACAAATGTTGTTTCAAAAGAGAAAGTTACCGGGGCCCTGACATTGGGACAGTTTATCAAGGCAATATCCTCTCTTTCGGGACCAATTATTGTCTCCTGGCTTGCATCTGCATTCTTCGATTGGAAATATATTTTTCCTGCCTATGCAATGGTAACACTCATCACCGCAATATGGCTATGGACCACATCCATCGATGAGGGGAAAAGAAAAACGAAGGAACAACTCTCCTTCCTGAAAACATTATCTCTTTTAAAGAATAAAAAGTTATTGGCCTTTTTTATCGGGATAGTGGTGCTGGTAGGGGTAGATGTCGGATTAAATACCACACTCCCTAAATATCTGATAGAAAAAACCAGCATACCCCTTCATAAAGCAATCTTGGGAAACAGTGTCTATTTCCTGGTGCGTACAATAGGGGCTTTTACAGGTGGCCTGTTGTTGATGAAGCATTCGGAGCGCACTTTTTTCAAGTATAGTGTAATAATAGCTTTTCTGGGATTTATAGGAATTTTGGTTTTCAACTCAGTTTCCGGAATAATGGCCGCTCTGGTTGTTTTTGGAATAGGCTATGCCAATCTTTTTTCTATTATCTTTGCACTATCGATGAAGCTTCTGCCTGAAAGAGCAGACGAAATCTCTTCGTTGCTGATTGTAGGGGTATCGGGCGGGGCAATTATTACCCCCCTGCTGGGTATCGTTTCAGACTTTTTCGGGAACCAGTTTTCCGCAATTTCAATTCTTGCCATATGTTGGATCTACATGATCTGTTTGATAAAAACTATAAATCAATTGGGCACAAATCAGCTACTTGAGATTTAAAAAATATTTTTATGATAATTCCAACTTTCGTATGCATTAATTACTATCTCATACAGCTAAATATGAGATATATAGATACTGCCAAAATAGATGCAAAAGCTGAGTAAGCAGCATTCTTTTATTCAAGATAATAAAGATGATGAACGATCTCATATCAAATAATTTTTAATATCAACAAACATATCGCTATGAACAGAAAAGCAAAATCCGGGCCAAGCGGAAAAATCATTGGTTATATCCTCTTGTTTTCTATCACCTTCATTCTGTCACTTTCTTTACAAAGTTGCAAAAACAGGCAAACTTCAAAAAATGAAAGTGATCTGCTGATGAACCAATCAGCACCTGTATGGGCTGAAGGAAGGGAGAAAGAGATGAACCTCACACTGGGTTTCCGGGGTATTTTTACCGCCACTCCCAAAGCAGAGGCAAACTTGCTTATCGCTGCATCTACCGTTTACCGGGTCTATCTAAACGGAGAGTATGTAGGTTCAGGGCCGGCGCGCGCCGGTCACGGTTATTTCCGGGTTGATAGGTATAACCTCTCCGATCGTATGCAAGAAGGAGAGAATATCGTGGCTATTGAGGTGGCCGGTTACAACGTGAATAGCTATTACACCACCGACCAGCCTTCTTTCCTGCAAGCTGAAGCAGAGGTGGACGGTAATGTGGTGCTGCATACTGGTGAAGGCGGTAATTTTGAAGCAACCGAAATCAGGGAACGGCTGCAGAAAGTGGAACGATACAGCTTTCAACGTCCTTTTACCGAGTATTACCGGTTAGAAGAAGGATACGACCGGTGGAGGGCAGATAAAAATTGTGAAATTAGCAGGGTTAAATTGGTTCAATTTCCTCCGATAAAACTGTTACCGAGACGGGTGGATCAAGCCGACTTTACTGTGCTAAAACCGGTACATCTATTTTCCAAGGGTACTTTTACCAGAAAAACTCCCGCTCAGTACTACAAAGACCGATCGCTGGTAAACATCGGCGAACAATTCAAAGGTTATGCTGAAACAGAACTGGAGGTTATGCCTTCACAACGTATTCAGGAGCTACAGACAACAACAAAAAATCAACTGAACACTCCATATGATGCTTCCACAAGCGTTGAACTAAGTATTAACGAATTTGCGATACTCGACTTCGGCATCAACCAGACCGGATTTATCGGAGCCCGGATACGTTGTACCGAGCCCACAGAGATATGGTTTCATTTCGATGAGATGCTAACAGATAATGATGTAAACAGTAAAAAAAGGATGGCTGACGTCAACAACCAGGTAGTTTATGAACTTCAACCCGGAGCGTACACCATTGAAACATTTGACCCTTATACATTTAAGTTTTTAAAGGTCATGGTTACAGAGGGTGCCTGCCGATTGGAAGATGTTTACCTTAGGGAGTTTGCATCTCCCGACCGTACCGATGCCTCCTTCTCCTGCAGCAACGAGAAATTGAACCGGATTTACGATGCGGCCAAACAGACCTACCGGCAAAATGCCCTGGATATTTTTATGGATTGCCCCTCACGGGAGCGTGCCGGCTGGCTCTGTGACAGCTATTTCTCTGCGATCATGGAGAAAGAATTCACCGGGTATTCAAAAGTGGCCCATAATTTTTACGAGAACTACGCACTGCCTGAGAAATTTGAATTCCTGCCTGAGGGTATGATCCCCATGTGTTATCCTGCCGATCATAACGACGGGGTATTCATTCCCAACTGGTCGCTCTGGTTTATAATTCAAGTCGATGATTATGCCCGGCGCGGAGGTGACAGGCAGCTTGTGTCAGACCTGAGAACGCGGATCACCGACCTGCTGGGGTATTTCGAAAAATTCGAAAATGAGGACGGGTTGCTGGAAAAGCTGGAAAGCTGGATCTTCGTGGAATGGTCCAAAGCCAACAGCCTGGTACAGGATGTGAACTACCCCACAAATATGCTCTATAGTGCCGCCCTGGCTAGTGCGGCTAATCTTTATGGAAATAAGGAGTGGCAAAAAAAATCAGAGAATATACAACGTCAGATTCAAAAACAGTCTTTCAACGGAGAGTTTTTTGTTGATAACGCAGTAAGAGAAAATGGGATATTAAAGGTGACAGATCAGATCACGGAAGTATGTCAATATTACGCATTCTTCTTTAACATTGCAACACCTGAGTCACATCCCGATCTTTGGAAAAAGATTGCAACCGTTTTCGGGCCTGACAGAGATGAAACAACTACTTTTTCAAATGTGGCAGTTGCAAATGCATTTATCGGAAACTATCTTCGTATGGATATACTTTCAAGATACAAGTTGCAACCACAATTACTATCCGAGATTGAAGATTATTTCTACTATATGGCTGAGAGAACCGGAACTTTGTGGGAGAATGTGCATAACCAGGCCAGCTGTAATCACGGTTTCGCTTCATATATCGCCCATGTTCTGTATCGGGATATGTTGGGTATTAGCAATATTGACTACCTGAACAAAGAGATTATCATCAGTTTTTCCGATATCAACCTGGAATACTGTAGTGGCTCCATTCCTGTTGAAGATAAAGTAATAAGTCTGGAATGGAAACGCAAGGGAGATAATATCCACTATCTTTTAAAAACGCCTGCAGGATACAAGACAAGGATTGATAATAACAGTTCTGCCAATGTGATTGAAATGAGTAATTGATAACGGATCCCTGAAATAAGAAAAAGGGAAGAAACATTCCCTCATTTTGTGATCAAACTCTATTTTTAAATTTAAAAGAGGCTGTCTCATGATTTATTTTGAGACAGCCTCTTTTTAACATCCACAGCTCAATTTATATCATTTTAAATAGTTTTTATGCCATTTTGTTGGCTGTTGAAACCCAAACTTTTTATTTCTTTGTAACTTACAGTATTTCTATACTGAAAGATAACAATTTTTTTTAGAAAAAATGAATATCAGATCAACATACATCTTTGTTTTACTATTGATGACGTTTCTTGAAAATTTATATCCGCTAAAAGGCCAGGATAAAAAAGAGATTTTACTATATAACAGAGTGGAAGAACAGATAAGCGAGGAACAAACTCAAGATAGTATCTTTGGATTATTAGTCAGTAGGGTGACAAATCCTTCAATCGCAGTTTTCACTCCTAAAAATCAAAAATCTAAAAGTGCAGTAATTATCTGTCCCGGAGGTGGATATCATACCTTGCTAATGGAGCGTGAAGGATACAAAGTAGCCGAAGCATTTAACAGATGTGGAATAACTGCTTTCGTTTTAAAATACAGGTTGCCGGATAGCAGAATTGTCAAAGACAAAATGATTACACCTCTCAAAGATGCGCAACGTGCTATTCAGCTGATACGTGAGAATGCAGAAAAATGGAACATCGATCCCGATAAAACAGGTATCATGGGATTTTCAGCCGGAGGGCATTTGGCGGCATCACTTGGAGTACACTACGATTCGGTTTTGGTTCAAAACAAACAAAACACAACACTTCGTCCAAGCTTCATGATACTCATCAACCCAGTAATCAGTTTTAATGACAGCACAACCCATGAGGGTTCACGCAACCAACTACTTGGTGTTAATCCTGGAAAAGAGATGATCCATTTTTTTTCGAATGAATTGCACGTAAATAAACAAACTCCCGGAACTATATTAATCCATACAAACGATGATAAAGTAGTCTCAGTGAAAAACAGCATATTTTTTTACAAAAAATTATACGAAAATGAAATTCCCGTTGAAATACATATTTATTCGCGAGGGGACCATGGTTTTCTTCAAATTCCCGAATTTGAGGAGTGGTTCGGCCGTTGTATTCACTGGATGAATATTGAAAAAATAATGTAAAAACAAGAAATATGCACACAAAAACAATTCTTTTATCAATCATCTTTCTTATTGTACATCTTTCGGCTTTTACAAAAAACAAATCGAGTATTCTCCCTGTTGAACCCACTTGTGAGTATTTAAACAATCCTCAGGGTTTGGATGTAAAATCTCCTCGTTTCAGCTGGAAACTGACTGCGACCGATAAAGCATCGTTCGGACAAAAACAATCGGCGTACCGTATTCTTGTATGTAGTAGCAGGGAAGCGTTGAGTAAAAAAAATGGCGACATGTGGGATTCGGGATGGGTACCGTCGGATGCCATGCAGCTGGTCAAATACAACGGCAAACCGTTGCAGTCGGATCGCCGATACTTCTGGAAGGTGTCGGTAAAAGATGAAAACGGAAATAAATCGAACTACAGTAAGACAGCCGAATGGAGTACCGGCTTGTTCCTGCAGGGGGAGTGGACAGCAAAGTGGATCGGCACTGGCGAAGTGTACAACCCGGCTGAGGGATCGAATAAAATGTACGATCCATGGTTCCGTAAAACTTTCTATTTAAATGAGAAACCGTATAGGGCCACCCTCTTTGTGGCTTCAGTAGGATACCATGAAGTATATGTGAACGGTCAGAAAATTGGTGACCATGTGCTTGCGCCGGCAGTTACCGATCACACACAGCGTGCACGATACATTGCTTACGACATTGCCCCGGCTTTGAAACGGGGGGAAAACGTAATTGCCCTATGGCTGGGAACATCCTGGTCCGTTTTCGCTCCGTACGCTACCCCTGATAAGCCCCGCGCGCCTCTTGTTATTGCACAGGCAGATATTTACGGCAAAAACAATCAAAAACTCATAAGAATAGCTACAGACGAATCATGGAAAACGCACCCGAGTCCTAATAAACTAATAGGTAATTGGGGATTTGGCGTTGGAGGATATGGGGGTGAAATCTGGGATGCAAATAAAGAGGTGAATAATTGGAATTACGGAAATCTCAATGATAGGACATGGGAAAGTGCTACAATCTATACTCCAGCTCTCAAATTATCGGCTCAACGGGTAGAAACAAATGCTTTATTTGATGAGATTCAACCGATCAGCATCGAAACACGTAACGATGGTTCTTATCGTGTTGATATGGGAGTGAATTTTGCCGGATGGACACGGATTCGTCTGAAAGGGAACCCTGGCGATACCATCAGCATGCTTTTTTCCGAAAGGGAGCAGGACGATATGACATTCAATCTTCACAGTGCCTATGTAATGGGTGAATCGGGAGAGGGTGTATTTCAAAATCGTTTCAATTATATGTCTGGGAGGTGGATTACTATTGTGGGAGCAACATCTTCCCCCCGAAAGGAGGATATAAAGGGATGGATGGTTCGCACCAACTTTGCCAGGACAACTTTCTTTGAATGTTCAGACACCTTGCAAAACTGGATTTACAACACTGTAAAATGGACCTTTGAGAACTTGTCCCTCGGAGGATATATAGTAGATTGCCCCCAACGTGAACGATTTGGCTACGGAGGCGATGCTCACGCTACCTCGGAAACTGGCATGCTAAATTACAGACTGGGCGCTTTCTACAACAAATGGCTGGAGGATTGGCGGGATGTGCAGGGCACCGAACCAATGGTCGGCAATATGAACAATCCGGACTGGGCACGCAAACAAGAGGGAAGCGGCAGGATGCTGGGTGGAGGGATCTTACCTCAGACAGCACCCACCTATCATGGAGGCGGCGGTCCTGCCTGGGGTGGAATAGTGGTTACGCTACCCTGGTTTATGTACCAATATCAGGGTGATAAAGATATCCTGGAAGAAAATTTTGACATGATCAAGGGGTGGCTTACATTTTTGGAGACCCACGTTGAAAATAATATGCTGAAACGATACGGTGGACAGTGGGATTTTCTGGGGGATTGGCTCTGGCCTAAGGCAACAGCCCAGGGAATGAATAATTATTCAGATGAGAACCTGTTTTTCAACAACTGCTACTGGGTCTATAATCTGAAAACAGCAGCACAGATTGCAGCGGTGGCCGGTAAAACAGCCGAGGCACAAAAGTGGAGGCAACAGGCGGAGATAGCAAGTAAAACACTCCACGAAAAATATTACCAAAAAGATGACCACAACTATTCCGACAGGACAATGAGAAGCCTTGCAGCAGCGCTATACGGTGATATAATGCCAGCCGGGCTTCGACCTAAAGTAATTGAAAGTCTGGAAAAAGAGATCCTGATCCACCAAAAGGGACATATTGATGTAGGTATCACAGGTGGAGCAATGCTATTCAAAGTATTGCGCGAAGAGGGACGTGACGATCTTATCTATGCTATGACTTCTCAAACGGCCTATCCAAGCTGGGGTTTCATGCGCGAAAACGGAGCAACCACCATCTGGGAGATGTGGGAAAAGGACCTTCCCGGGCACTCGCTTCTTCACAGCTCCTATTTATATCCCGGAGCATGGTATATTGATGGTGTGGCAGGCATTGGAAAAGATAGTGAAACGCCTGGGTTTCGAAAATTCACAGTCCGCATACCCAGGCTTGCCGAAACGCAAATTTCATGGGCAAAAGCCGATTTCGACTCACCGGCAGGACTTATCAGGTCGTCATGGAAACGTGAAAAAGGAAAATTAGAGTTAAGGGTTACCGTTCCTCCCAACTGTAATGCTACAGTTTGGTTTCCTCATGAAGCCGGTAAGACTGTGGAGGAGAATTCAGGATTATCCAGGCAAGTGGGTAGAGAGAAGGGATACATTTTGTTTGAAATTCCAGCAGGGAGTTATCAATTTTCAAATTAAAAAATGAGATTGGCATGATTGAACCAATAAAAAATTCTCAACTCAAGTCTCGCATACAGCATGGTTAAAACTAAACTAGTCTCCATTGTGGTTAAACTTAAACCGAAAGTCGGTCTCGCATACAGCATGGTTAAAACTAAACTGCCCGACTGATGATGTTTTAAGGCTTGTTCCGACACCCTGCGTGCCACGGGTACCCTTCAAAACATGCAAACATCACATTCTCGGCAACCTATATTGTAAAATCAGCATGTAAAACATGTAATACTCAATATAAGAATAGTGTGAAAAAATAAAAACAGATGAAAAACATTCACTTTTTAATAGGACTTATATTAACAGTTCTGATAGCAGGGTGTCAGGAAGCACGAATGAAAGTCGTCTCCCTGAAAGTTGAAATGCAGGAAAACCCGGAAGGGGTGGAAGTAACAAATCCCCGCTTTTCGTGGCAGATCACCTCGGCAATACCCGATCTGGTACAGCAATCTTACCGGATTCAGGCAGCCAGGTCAGAAGATGATCTGAACAAAGAGGAGAATTTGGTATGGGATTCAGGCACCATAGAGAGTGACCTGTCGGTACTTATTCCTTACGAGGGCGAAAAGCTTTTATCCCGCTATGCCTACTTCTGGCGTGTTAAAGTGACTACCAATCATGGTGAGACAGGATGGAGTGACGTCAATAACTGGAGTATGGGCATACTAAACAAAACAGAGTGGAAGGCAAAATGGATCGGTGAGGATAGGCTCTCTAATCCGGGAGAAACGGCAGAGGGAAGTACCCGGCTTGCCGCCCGATACCTGCGCAAGTTTTTCACAGCCGGGAAAAAGGCAAGACGTGCTATGCTCTATGTCTCAGGGCTCGGGAGTTATGAAGCTTACCTGAACGGCAAAAGGGTATCGGAAGATGTTTTTGCTCCCACAGTATCATGGTATCCTGAACGGGTGTATTATAACGTATACGATATAACATCCCTAATGAAAAAAAACGAGAACCTGCTGGCCGTGAAGCTGGGCAACGGGCGCTATTTCGGGATGAGACAATCGGATACACAGGTTTTTGGCCTACCCCGGTTACTGGCCCAGCTGGAGATAGAGTACAGCGATGGCACATCTGAACTTATTGTGAGCGACGAGTCGTGGAAAATAACCTCTAAAGGGCCTATCATCGCTAACAATGAATTCGATGGAGAGGAGTATGACGCACGACTGGAAATGTCACAATGGAACAAAGCCGGATTTGATGACAGTAACTGGGAAGCAGTCGATATTATGGGAGATCCTGGAGGAAAACTAACCGCCCAACCAAACCCCAATATCCGGGTAATGGAAGAGATCAGCCCCATCGGTATGATCGAACTTCACGACGGCAGATTTATTCTCGATATGGGACAGAATATGGTGGGCTGGCTAAAAATTACAAAACTATATGGAAAAAAAGATCAACCCATAACCTTCAGATTTGCCGAACTGCTTAATCCTGACAGCACCCTATATCTCGCCAATATTCGCAGTGCAAAAGTAGCCGATAAGTATATTCCCGGAGAAAACGGCTCATTTAGCTGGGAGCCATCGTTTGTTTATCACGGCTTCCGCTTCGTAGAGATAACCGGCCTTGAAGAAAGGCCCGATCTATCGAGCTTCTCAGGCAAGGTAATCTATGACAGAATGGAAACAACGGGAGATTTCAAGACCTCAAACGAGATCATCAATCAAACATTCAAAAATGCCTACTGGGGTATTCGTGGTAATTACCGGGGAATGCCAACAGACTGTCCGCAACGCGACGAGCGCCAGGGGTGGCTGGGCGACCGTGCCACAGGCTGTTTTGGCGAAGCATTTATTTTCGATAATGCATTGCTCTACGGGAAATGGGTACAGGATATTGAAGACTCTCAAAGCCCTGAAGGCAGCGTATCTGTAGTATCGCCCCGTTATTGGACAATTTACAACGATGATGTGACCTGGCCGGCAGCCTGGTTTTATGCCGTCAAGATGCTTTACTATCATTACGGAAACAGCGAACCGATAAAAAAACACTACCCTTCCATGAAGCGCTATCTGGAAAGAATTCAGGAAGTATCGATGCAGGATTGCATATTGACAAAAGATACATATGGCGACTGGTGTATGCCGCCCGAGAGACAGGACCTGATCCATTCGGCGGATCCGGCAAGAAAAACTGCAGGTCCCGTATTAAGTACTACTATGTATTACAGTCTGCTGAACCTGATGACTGAGTTTGCAGAGATCACCGGGCATCGGGACGATATTCCAGCATATGAAGAATTGGCTGCAAACATCAGGAATGCGTATAATGCGGCCTATTTCAATACGGATTCAGCCCGATACGATAACAATACCGTTACAGCAAATATCTTATCACTACAGCTGGGACTGGCCCCGGAAGGATATGAAAAGCGTCTGTTTGAAAACATCGTACGGAAAACGGAATTAGATTTCGACAGCCATGTCAGCACCGGTGTTTTGGGTATCCAGCACTTGATGAGAGGCCTTACCCAACACGGTAATGTGGACCTTGCTTACAAAATTGCCACAAACACATCTTATCCCAGCTGGGGATATATGATAGAGAAAGGAGCAACCACTATATGGGAACTCTGGAACGGCGACACTGCCGATCCGGCCATGAATTCGGGAAATCATGTGATGCTGTTAGGTGATCTGCTTATCTGGTATTATGAAGATCTTGCCGGAATAAAAAACTATCCGGGAAGTGTGGCGTACAAAAAACTGCTGATGGAGCCAAAATTCCCTGAAGGGCTCTCCCATGTAAAAGCTTCTTATAGATCGGTGTATGGAGAGATTAAAAGTGAATGGCTGAAAGAGGGAAGCTCCTTTAGCTGGGAAATTACCATTCCTGCCAATACATCAGCCATTGTCAGACTTCCCCAAGAGATAATAATAATACAGCCAGAAGGTAATGGTATACGAAAAGTGAATGAAACCGATTCGGGCCTTGTAATAGAATTGGGTTCAGGAGCTTACCGGTTATCTAATATTTAATAATGTCATTGATTTCAAGAATACAACATTTTCTTTAATTAAATTAATTTCTCACAACCACCCATTTTCAAAAAACAGTCCCTTATTCGATTTACATCCAAAGGCACTCAATATGTATACATTAGAAAAAAAAGCATAGTAATTATTTGTAAATCGAAGGCCTGTTTTCAAAACATTATTTAGAATTGTTATATATTTACTCAACTCGCAGTATTTTTATATTATTTTTCCTTAAATAATTTGCTTATTAACATTTAGTTAATATATTGCAATTTTTAGTCTTAATTATATAACAATATTCCGGTAAATGTATATTTATACACCTCCAATCAGAATTAAAGGTTATTGGAATCTCCCACAGAACCTTTTGCGTTGATATTCAATTGATTATATTATACTGTGGAATTTTTTACCGAACTGTTGATATAATATTGAGCTGTTAAAAGAGAGTATCCTATTAATTAACAATAAATCAATTGGCCTTATGAAAAAAGCAAGTAGACTATTTGTGCCTATTATCTGTTTTATCCTACTCTCGTGTGAAGGTGATAAAATAGACAAAACCAGGGCAAGCAGGGAAATTCAATTGAATGCAGAGATTGAAGGAATAAAAACACGTGCTTCCAACTCCTCATGGGAGGCAGGAGATGCTATTGGCCTTTATATGATAAAATCGGGGCAGACGCTTAGTTCATCGGCTTCTGCCTTGAATGTAAAATATGTGACAACGGGTACTACAACGTTTATACCATCAAATGAATCGGATGGAATCACTTTCCCATTCGACGGGTCAGATGTTGATTTTATCAGCTACTACCCTTACCGTGAAGATATTATTGACTTTACATATTTGGTTGATCTGAGCAATCAGGAAAATCAGGCGGCTCTCGACCTTATGTATTCTAACAACGCGAAGAGTTTTAATTCAAAAAACCCTAATGTCGGATTATTGTTCTCACACCAGTTGTCGAAAATTGGACTTAACATATTACACCACGAATCGGCAAACTTAAGTAACCTTAAGGTAATAATCACGAATGTAGGGATAAATGCATCTTTTGACCTGGCGGCCGGAACACTTTCAGCCACTTCCGATTACGGAAATATTTCACTCAGAGTGAACTCTGATGGATCAGTTGCCGAAGGTATCCTGCTCCCTGAAGCTACTCTTACGGACAAAGAACTCTGGTTTATCATCGGGGATAATGAAGAGGTATATAAATATCCCCTGGCGGATGCATTGGAAATAAATTCTTTTGATAAGTCGACAAAATACAACTACAACGTTACCCTTTTCACAGATAAAATTGCAGCTATCACACTTGGTTCAATAACAGACTGGGCAGAAGGGCCTTCTGTTAATGTGACAGCAGGCAGGACAACGGAAACACCTCCAGTCATAAAGGGATCTAAAGATTCACCCTTTACCATATTTGAAGCGCAGAACTATCAGGGCAAAACAGGTGTGTGGGTAGAAGGATATATTGTCGGGTCATTTACAGGCAGCAGCATGGGTTCCTTTTCGTCCGATACATTAAATGCTTCAGCCAGTAATCTTGCATTAGCAGATAACAGAGATGAAACGGAAACAGATAAAATAATTCCGGTGCAATTGCCAACAGGAGCATTAAGGAAAGCATTGAACTTGCAGGAAAATCCCGATAATCTAAACAAAAAGGTGAAAATAAAAGGCGAACTGGGACAATATTTTTCTGCTCCGGGCATACGGGAACCAAAAGAATATGTTCTAATTGATCCGTAAAAAAAACGCAAGAATTGCTGTTTAGCGACCTATGCCACTGAACAATTACTCTATGCCTGCTGTTTTTATGCAAATATATTTTATGAGCAAAACAGCCTGTAAGGATAAAGATTTGAAAGTTAAAGAGGACGCAAGATTCATATGTAAAAAATGTGAAGCTACGGTAAAGAAAGAGAAGCACGCATGTAAGCCGAAGAGACTAAAAAAGGGTGATTACTCACCCTTATAATTCAGCAGTTTTTATAGGGCCGGAGAGCGTCTTTTGGCCGCTCACAAGTGCTATTTAAATTCTTTCCACATAAGTAGGGCGCGGGCGATAGCATTTTCAACGATGGGCGCCATGATGGTATAACCCGCTTTATTAGGATGCACGCCATCACCGGAAAGTTCTTCGGGTAATCCATTGCGTTCATCAGCCATAGCCTGGAAAAAATCGCAATATACCACTCCATGCGTTCCGGCATACTTATTTAGCCGTTTGTTCAACTCCACAATCCTGGGAGCAGGCTCCAGCCCGGTACGCCACGGATAGTCATAAGCGGGAAGAACCGAACACAGCACCACCTGTATACCATGTGCCTTTGCAAGCTCTGCCATAGAATGGATATTATCCTCTATCATTTCAAGTGTTGATGGCCCGGTATTACCCGCTATATCATTGGTACCTGCAAGTATAACCACCACCTTAGGCCATAGATTGAGTACATCCTGGCGGAAACGTATCAACATCTGCGGTGTGGTTTGGCCGCTTATTCCCCTGTTGATATAGGAGCGATCGGCAAAAAACTCCGGGACCAGGTTTATCCACCCCTCAGTGATTGAATTTCCCATAAATACAACCCGGTCGTCGCAGGTTCTCGCGGGTCCCAGTTTTGCATTTTCCTCCCTGAAGCGATTCAGGTTTGCCCAGTCCTGTGCTACTGTAATAAAAACACTGCTCATAATACACGCAAACACGAAAAACAGTTTTTTCAAATTTAACTCTGTCATGATCAATTTTAATTTTCATTTTATGAGCCTCTCCTAAAAGTCTCTTTAATTGATGCGGACCAAAATAGATAATATTATTGAATGCAATAAAATAATCATTTCTGATATTCAGAACTTTCGGAACAGGCTCATTTATACAAATGTCAAAAATAGTTAGAAAAATTCGTTTCCCAACCGTTTCATCGATTTAATTCAGTGATATGTCTATTTTATGAACTAAAAAAACTAAAATCGACATCATCAACTCCCTTTTATCGGTTTTAAAGGGTATTTTTGAGGAATTTTATACATCGATATGAATAGAAAAACCAAAATAGCTGTCTTTATATCCATCGCTGTATTGATTCTGGCAATGGCTCTTTATCCAAAAATCCGGAAACTGCTTGCTTCCGAAAATCCTTCTCAGAATTCAAGACAAACAATGAGCAATGCCGACAGATCTGGCCTGGTGGTAAATGCAACAGTGTTGAAGCCTCAGTCATTGAACAACATGTTTCGAGTAACCGGCGTCCTGCTCCCTGATGAAGAGGTAGATCTCACTTTCGAGTCGTCAGGAAAAATAACCGGCATCTACTTTCTAGAAGGTTCTTTTGTGGAAAAAGGATCCTTGCTGGCGAAAGTGAACGACGAACCTTTACAGGCCGAACTCAAAAAACTGGAGACTCAACTGCCGCTTGCCAGGGACAGAGTATTCCGTCAGCAGACACTGCTGGAAAAAGATGCTATCAGCCAGGAGACTTATCAGGCAGTTACCACACAGCTCGAAACACTCATGGCCGACATTGAACTTGTAAAAGCACGTATCCGCCAAACTGAACTGCGTGCCCCTTTCAGTGGTGTTATCGGGCTAAGGCAAGTCAGCGAAGGTGCATACGCCTCCCCCTCAGTAGTGATAGCCACATTAACAAAGATATCACCTCTTAAAATAGAATTTTCACTCACCCAGAATTTTGTGAATCTTATAAAGCCCGGTACAGAAATAGCTTTTAGGGTTGAAAATAACCTAGAGGTATACAAAGCAACTGTTTACGCTATTGAGTCGCGTTTAGATATGCAGACGCTCAGCCTGTTTGCTCGTGCCCGTTATACAAATTCCGGCGGGAAAATTAAGCCGGGACAGTCTGCAAGCATTCAAATTCAGCTTGACCAGATAGATAATGCCATCGTAATCCCAAGCATCTCCAGCATCAAGGAGATGGGACGTGATATTGCTTATATATATGATAATGGCAAAGCGAAAGAGGTTGAAGTTGTAACAGGTTTGCGCACATCATCCTCAGTGGAAATCATTGACGGCTTGTCAATCGGGGACACACTGCTGACCACAGGTGTGATGCAGCTGAGAAGCGGAATGCCTGTCAGAATAGATGCAATGGTTGAAAACACTGCCGAATAAAAGAGATGAATCTATCAGAATTAAGCATAAAACGCCCGGTACTTGCCACAGTGATGATCCTTATCATCATTATTTTCGGGCTCATTGGTTACACCGGCCTGGCTGTACGCGAGTACCCGAACGTTGATAACCCAATCATCACCGTTCATGTTTCCTACCCCGGAGCCAATGCCGATGTGATAGAGAATCAGATCACTGAACCACTCGAACAGCACATCAACGGAATTCCCGGGATCCGTTCCCTTATAAGCCGGAGCAGCCAGGGAAGCTGCCGGATAACAGTGGAGTTCGAGTTAAGCGTAGATATGGAAACAGCAGCGAACGACGTGAGAGACAAAGTTTCCATAGCACAGCGCTACCTGCCGCGAGATGCCGATCCTCCCACAGTTTCGAAAGCTGATGCCGATTCTGACCCAATCATGCAGATTACAGTGCAGAGCCCGGTCCGTTCTATGCTTGAGCTCTCTGAGATCGCCGACCTTACCGTCAAGGAGCGTCTGCAAACCATCTCCAACGTAAGTGCAGTTGAGATTTGGGGAGAATACAGATACGCCATGCGCTTGTGGCTTGATCCCATAAAAATGGCAGCATACAATATCACTCCCATGGACATAAAAAATGCCCTTGACAGGGAGAATATTGAACTTCCTGCAGGCAGTATAGAAGGAGACCACATAGAACAGTCGATCCGCACAATGGGATTGATGCAGACGCCGGAAGATTTTAACAATTTAATTCTGATAGAAGATAATTTCCGGATAGTACGCTTCAGGGATGTAGGGTATGCCGAGCTGGATGCAGCCAACCGTCAAAATATCCTTCGCAGGAACGGCGTTCCCATGGTGAGCTGCGTTATAATACCCCAGCCGGGGGCCAACCATATAAGTATTGCCGATCAGGTGAGATTACGCATGGACCAGATGAAAAAAGATCTCCCTGAGGATGTGGTTCTGGATGTAGCTTTCGACAACACTAAATTTATCAGGGCATCCATCGAGGAGGTGCAAGTAACTGTAATCATTGCTTTTATCCTGGTGGTTTTCATCATATTCGTCTTCCTTCGTAACTGGCGTGTCACCCTTATCCCGGCACTGGTAATACCTATATCACTTATCGGTATATTCTTCGTGATGTATCTGGCGGGATTCTCAATCAATGTATTGTCGATGCTGGCGGTAGTACTGGCAGTCGGTCTGGTGGTTGACGACGCCATAGTAGTAACTGAGAATATCTATCAGAAGGTTGAGAATGGGATGGACCCCGGGCAGGCATCCATCACAGGGTCCAAAGAGATATTCTTTGCAGTGGTATCTACAACAGTAACGCTGGTGGCTATCTTCTTTCCTATTGTTTTTCTTGAAGGGCTGACAGGAAGATTATTCAGGGAATTCAGCATTGTTATTTCAGGTGCCGTTATCATCTCTTCATTTGTAGCTTTGTCTTTCGTCCCCATGCTCTCATCAAAAATGTTAAAGAGGAAACGAAAGCCATCGAAACTCTATCAAAAGTCAGAGCTTTTTTTCAAGGGGATGAACAGTATATACAATAACTCCCTGAATCTGTTTCTAAACAAAAAATGGCTCGTCTTGCCGGTAGTTATTATTTCGGCAATACTCATTGTTCTCTTCCAGGGAATCATACCGGCCGAGATGGCTCCACTTGAGGATCGTTCGCAGGTGATAATCAGAAGTTCCGCCCCTGAAGGTGCAACCTATGAATTTGTACGGGACTACACCGACCGGATCTCATATATTTCCGATTCTATCGCGCCAGAAAGAGAATCAAATATAACCATGACCCGAAGCGGGTTCGGAATGGTCCGGCTGGTATTGCCTGATATGGATAAGCGTGAACGAAGTCAGATGGAGATTGCCGATGCTCTTTCCCGTGCCGTAAGGAATGAAACGGCTGCCCGTGCCTTCGTACAGCAACAGTCTACTTTTGGAGGGCGGCGTGCCGGAATGCCCATCCAGTATGTGCTGCAAGCTCCCAATATTGAGAAGCTGCAGGAGTTCATCCCCCTTTTCATGGAAAAGGTAAATGCAAGCTCCTACTTCCAGATGGCCGATGTGGATTTGAAGTTCACCAAACCCGAAACACGCATACTGATAGACCGAGATAAAGCAGCCATGCTGGGAGTAAGTACCCGCGACATCGGCCAGACTTTGCAATACGCTCTAAGCGGGCAACGAATGGGTTATTTTTACATGAACGGCAAACAGTACCAGATTCTTGGAGAGATAAACCGTCAGCAGAGAAATAAACCTGTAGACCTGAAAACCATCTATATCAAAAATTCAGACAGGCGGATGATCCAGATGGATAACCTTGTCAAACTCCAAGAGTCGGTCGCCCCCCCTCAGCTATACAGGTATAACCGGTTTAACTCCGCAACGATATCAGCAGGGCTTGCACCCGGATATTCATTGGGGGAGGGACTGGAAGAGATGGACAGGATAGCAACTGAAGTGCTTGACGATTCATTCAGGACAGCCCTTGAGGGGGAGTCGAGAAATTTCCGGGAGAGTTCATCGAGCCTTCTCTTTGCTTTCGGGCTGGCTCTATTGCTGATCTTCCTCGTGATGGCGGCTCAGTTTGAGAGCTTCAAAGACCCGTTTGTCATAATGTTTACTGTTCCGCTGGCACTTTTCGGTGCACTGTTGTTCATGTGGATAACCGGGGTGACAATGAATATCTACAGCCAGATAGGGTTGATAATGCTTATTGGCCTGGTTACCAAGAACGGTATCCTCATTGTTGAGTTTGCTAACCAGCGCCAGGCTGCCGGCCTTGACAAGAGCCAGGCAATCGTGGAGGCTTCAGTACAGAGGTTTCGCCCGATACTTATGACGAGCATCTCAACCGTTCTCGGTCTGCTTCCACTTATGTTCGCCACAGGCGAGGGAGCGAACGGCAGGATCGCGATGGGGACAGTAGTTGTAGGCGGGCTGCTTATCTCCACGCTGCTCACCCTGTACCTCATACCTGCAATGTATATGTATCTCTCCACCGACAGGAAAGCAAAAGAAAAGAAGAAAAATAATGAGAAACTGCAACATGAGTAAGAAGATAAAAGAGGTGCTGTCGTTACTGTTTTTCTTTATTCCTTTCATCACATCACCGCAAAGTGTGATAAACCTGCAGGAATGCCTGAGGATTGGGATTGAGAATAATTACGACCTGCGGATAGCACGCAATGAAGAAATGATCTCTGATAACAATGTCACTCCGGGGAATGCCGGCTTCTTACCGGATGTAAACCTTAATTCGGGGTATAGCATGCGTAGCAGCAACACCAATCAGTCACCCTCTGGAGGCGGAGATATTGTAAAAACCCGCAACTCCGGCACACAGGCTCTTGATGCATCGGTTAATCTGAGCTGGACTCTATTTGAGGGCTTCCGCGTGCAAACAAACTATAAGCGGCTACAGGAGTTGCAGACAGTAGGTGAACTGAATACCCGCCTGTCTTTAGAGAACCTCATAGCCAATTTAACAGCTGAATACTACAACTATGTACAACAGCAGATCCGCCTAGGTAATCTCCAATATGCCGTAGCGCTTTCAAGGGAGCGATTACGCATCGTGGAGGCACGTTATCAGGTTGGGTCATTATCGCGCCTCGACCTTCAACAGGCCCGCGTCTATTTTAATGCCGACAGCTCTCAGCTTATACAGCAATACGAGATACTGAACAGATCCCGTATAAGGCTCAACGAGCTGATGGGAGTGGATGTAAACAGGAATTTCATGGCAGAAGATACCACCATCCTTTTCGATACAATGTTGTCGCAGGATGAGCTTCTTGATGCTTCATTACAGCAAAACACTCTGCTACTACTCACACAAAAGAACAAAACATTGAGCGAGCTTGAACTAAAAAAACTGCAAAGCAGGAACTATCCCTATCTCCGTTTGAATACCGGATACGGGTTCACCAATTACAACTACAACACTGGGTCTATTGACAGGCAGCGCAACTGGGGCCCTTCAGCCGGGCTTACGTTAGGATACACACTCTTCGATGGATTCAACCGCAGAAGAGAACAGAAGAATGCAAAAATATCCATTCAAAACAGGGAACTGGAAATAGATAGAAGTAAACTTGCAATACAAAGCGATTTTGCTAATATGTGGATGGCTTACCAGAACAATATTGAGTTGGCAAAGCTGGAGTCCGAAAGCCTTGAAAATGCAGAACTGAATTACGAGATAGCCATGGAACGGTATAAGATCGGAGATCTCTCCGGGCTGGAACTGCGTGAGGCTCAAAATAGCCTGCTAGAAGCAGAACAGCGACTCTTAACAGCGCAATACAACACAAAGCTTTATGAGATCTCACTGCTTCAGATCAGTGGCAAAATAGGTAGATACCTGGAGTAGGATGTTAATGATAACAGATAATGCAGAAGCTAGCTGAAATAGGCATTAATATTCAGGCTATTATAAATAATCATTTTCTATTTTAAGGTTTTTTAAGAACAAGCTATCGCATTAAAAAGACAAAGCTTTCCGCGACCAGATGGTTTGCATAACACCTCTTACCAGCAGGTAGAGGATAAAAGAAAGCCAGAGTCCATTATTGCCCCACAGTGGGGACATAATAAAATAGCAGGCAAAAAAAAGCGCAGAAGAGAGTATCATGGCATTACGCATCTGTGCGGAAGCCGTAGCACCGATAAAAATACCGTCCCACAGAAAAGCAGCAAAGCCGGCAACGGGGATAAGCAATGTCCAAAACATGAAATCTTTGGTTCGCTCAATAATATAAAGGTCGTTGGTCATGATATGCAGTATCTGAGAAGGAAAGATCAGATAAACTATTACGGCAACAAGGCTCACCACAGTCCCCCAGAAAAATATCCTACGGATCATCCACTGAAGGTATTCCCGGTTTTTAGAACCGATAAACCGACCGGTCAGGGCCTCACCGGCATAGGCAAAACCATCCATAAAATAGGAAAAGAGCATGAAAAACTGCATCAGAAGGGCATTGACTGCCAATATGGCCTCTCCCATCCCCGAAGAGGCAAAGGTGAAAAAAGTGGTAACTAAAGTCAACAAAAAAGTACGTACAAAAATATCACTGTTTACCCTGAAGTATTGACGAATAGCCTGCCTGTCCCAAACAGTCTCCTTCCTGACATATTCCACAAGGCGTCTGTAATACTTCCACCAAAGGCCTGCTGCTGCCAGTAGCGAAATTAGTTGCGATAACACTGTACCTAACGCAATTCCTTCGATCTTCATCCCGAAACCAAAAACAAAAACCATGCTTAACAAAATGTTGAGCAGATTATTAAGGATGGCGATGACCATGGGAATTCTTGCATTCTGCATACCAATGAACCACCCCTTAAAGGCATACATCCCCAACACTGCCGGCGCTCCCCACACCACAATACGAAAATAGCTCTTCACGTGCTCTGCTGACTCAGGGCCCGACTTTATAAAAGTAATAGCCAGCTCACCAATGGGATATTGCAATAAAACAATGATAAGGCCAACTCCCAGCCCTATGGCCAGAGAACGGATAAATACGTTCATAACTTCCGATAGATCCCTTGCTCCGTATGCCTGCGCGGCGAAACCGCTTGAACTCATCCTCAGAAACCCAAAGTTCCAGTAAATCATGTTAAAAATATTTGCACCAAGGGCTATGGCACCAATATACACTGCGGAGCCAAGCCTGCCTGCAATGGCAATATCAATCATCCCCAGTAATGGAACGGTAATGTTGGTAATAATATTTGGAATGGCAAGCCTGAAGATTTTCCTGTCCATAGTTCTATTAAAAGCAAAAACAGTGCCAAATAAAAAGAGATGGTGAAAACGACAATTCATCCGAAAATAATGCAGCCTGAAACTTATAAATGTACGATTCAGGTATTTTTGATTTGATTAAATTACAATTCTGCATTATTTTTTGTAAATTTGTGGGTTCACTTTGCATTTTCAGCATTGTGCCGGTAATCCATATCCGACAGGTTGGAATATCGACTTCCCGGGCTCAAAAAAATAAAATCATTATATTACTATATGGATAAGATTCAGGAACTTACCTCAAAATTGTACTCCGAGGGTGTGGAGAAAGGCAAAGAAGAAGCCGACAGAATAGTTACGGAAGCCACAGCTTTAAAGCAGCAAATATTGGATGAAGCAAAAACTGAGGCGGCTGAAATTATTGCTGCAGCCCAAAAGAAAAGTGCAGAATTAAAAAGCCATACCGAAGCGGAACTAAAACTGTTCGCAGCTCAGTCTTCCGAGGCACTCAAAACGGAGATTACCAACATCGTAACTGACAAGCTGGCCTCGATGAATGTGAAGGCTGCCGTTGAGGACAAAACCTTTATGCAGAAACTGATAGTGGAGCTGATACAGAACTGGTCTAAGGATGAAACCTTAACTATTGGGGTTAAAAATCCTAAGGAGCTTGAGTCGTACATCGCCTCCAATGCCAAAAATCTCCTGGATAAAGGATTAAAGATTGAGACAGTGAGTGGTATTAAAACAGGATTCACACTATCTCCTGAAGATGGTTCCTACAAAGTAAAATTCGGAGAAGAGGAGTTTATCGAATATTTCAGAGAGTTCTTGCGTCCTCAGATTCAAAAACTTCTATTTTAACACAGGAGATTTTTATCTCCCCATTACCGGTTTGATTTTGCATATGCTTTTTAAAAATCAATATTACTACTTTATATCCGGACTGCCAGATTTCACTTTCGACAGCATGAAGCTTCCCTTCACTGTGGAAGAATTCAGATCAATGCTCGACACAGAATTAAAACAGGCAGATCAGAAGCTATTGAGCAAATATTTCCTGAAGACAGATAATGAGAATCTGTTCACACTGTTGAAAAAAAAAGATTCAGATCTGAACCCTGCAGGAAAATTATCGCGTGAAGATATACTGGAAACATTAGAAAGAGTAAAAGAAGATCTTCCTGTCACAAATAAAAAAATACCGCCCTATTTCGAAAAATTTATCCGGATATGGTTAAGTGAGGAAGGGCAGCCCCAAGGAGGAAGGTTGTGGGAAGATTTGCTCACCTCCCTGTTTATGGACTATGGGATAGAAGTTAAAAACAGCCTGATTTCTGAATGGTTCGAACTCAACCTGAATATCGGGAATATACTCGCGGCAATCTATGCAAAAAAATATGGTATAGATATCACAAAAGTGATAGTTGGAAGTAATAAAATCGCAAAAATAATTAAAGATAATGCCAACATACGCGATTTCGGGCTTAGTCGTGAACTGGAATATTTCGATACTATACAGCGCATATCAGAGGAATCGGATATTTATGAACGTGAGCGAAAGGCCGATAGGTTCAGATGGAACTGGCTTGAAGAGAACACCGTTTTCGACTACTTCAACATCGAATACATATTCGCCTATCTATGTAAACTTCAAATCCTTGAACGTTGGGTGAAGCTAAACGCGAAAGAAGGTGAACGTGTATTTCGGGAAATTATTTCCAATCTGAAGAATCAGACAAACCTACCGGAAGAATTTTAATACCGATACAAATTAAAAAAACATATATGTTGACAAAAGGAATAGTTAAAGGGATCATATCCAATCTAGTCATCGTTGATGCGGATGGGCCTGTTGCTCAAAATGAGATCGCTTACATCGATCTGGATGGGACCAGATTGATGTCGGAAGTTATCAAGGTAATCGGAAAGAATGCCTACATTCAGGTTTTCGAAAGCACACGTGGACTTACTGTAGGAGCAGAAGTGGAATTTCAGGGCCATATGCTTGAGGTAGTACTGGGACCCGGGCTCCTTGAGCGGAACCTCGACGGGTTGGAGAACGATCTTGATAAAATGGATGGTGTTTTCCTGAAACGCGGTGAGTACACATTCCCACTCGATGAAGAGAAGCTATGGCATTTTAAACCTATTGCCAAACCGGGGGAAAAGGTAACCGCGGGATCCTGGCTGGGTGAGGTGGACGAGAACTATCAACCTCATAAGATTATGGTTCCCTTTAAGATGAAAGATGAGTACATCATTAAAAGCATTGCGAAGGAAGGAGATTACAATATCTATAAAACAGTAGCAGTGGTGGAAGACCAAAACGGCAATGAAACGGAGCTGAATATGATTCAGCGATGGCCCGTAAAAATACCCCTCACAGCTTATAAAGAGAAACCAAGGCCATACAGGTTGCTAGAAACGGGTGTTCGCTCCATAGATACCCTGAATCCGATAGTGGAAGGTGGAACGGGATTTATTCCAGGGGCTTTCGGCACCGGAAAAACTGTGCTTCAGCACGCCATCTCAAAACAGGCAGAGGCCGATATAGTAATCATAGCCGCATGTGGTGAACGTGCAAACGAGGTTGTGGAGATCTTTACTGAATTTCCCGAACTTGTTGATCCGCACACCGGGCGCAAGCTTATGGAGCGTACAATCATAATAGCAAACACTTCAAACATGCCTGTGGCGGCACGTGAAGCTTCGGTCTATACAGCTATGACAATTGGTGAATATTACCGTTCAATGGGCTTGAAAGTACTTCTGATGGCGGACTCTACTTCACGTTGGGCACAAGCGTTGCGTGAGATGAGTAACCGGCTGGAAGAGCTACCGGGCCCCGATGCCTTTCCTATGGACCTCTCAGCTATTATATCCAATTTCTATGGCCGGGCAGGGCACGTGATCCTGAATAATGACAAGGAGGGATCAATTACCTTTATCGGTACAGTATCACCCGCTGGGGGTAACCTCAAAGAGCCGGTGACCGAAAACACAAAAAAGGTTGCCCGTTGTTATTACGCACTTGAACAGGATCGTGCCGATAAAAAAAGGTATCCTGCTATCAACCCTATAGAATCATATTCGAAATATATTGAATATCCTGAGTTTGAAGAGTATATTTCTGAGCATATATCAACCGACTGGACAGAAAAAGTAAATGAGGCAAAGACCCGCCTCCTTCGTGGAAAGGAGATTGCCGAACAGATAAATATTCTGGGAGATGACGGCGTGCCGGTAGAGTATCATATTACATTCTGGAAATCTGAATTGATAGATTTCATCATATTGCAGCAAGATGCATTTGATGATATTGATGCAGTTACACCAATAGAACGTCAGAAATATATTCTTGACCTGGTAATCGATATCTGTCGCACCGATTTCGAATTTGACAACTTCAACGATGTGGCTGATTTTTTCAAGAAGGTGATAAATACCGGCAGACAGATGAATTACTCAGAATTCAAATCAGAGAGGTTTAATAAATACTACAGCAAGCTGAACCAATTGGCTTATCAAAAAATAGATTGAAGTTATGGCAAAAGCATTTCAGAAAATATATACGCAAATTACCCAAATCACGAAAGCCACCTGCTCTGTGAGAGCAACCAATGTAGGTTATGATGAACTGGCTACAGTGGAAGGGCGACTGGCACAGGTAGTAAAAATAATGGGCGACGAGGTTACTCTGCAGATTTTTGGGGGTACCGAAGGTATATCAACCAATGCCGAAGTGATTTTCATGGGAAAATCACCCTCTCTTAAGGTAAGCGATCAACTTGCAGGCCGTTTTTTCAATGCTTACGGTGATCCCATAGACGGCGGCCCGGTACCCGAAGGTGAAGAGCGTCCCATCGGTGGCCCTTCTGTTAACCCTGTAAGAAGGAAACAACCTTCGGAGCTTATAGCAACGGGAATTTCAGGTATAGACCTGAACAATACGCTTGTATCGGGACAGAAGATACCTTTCTTTGCCGATCCTGACCAACCGTTCAACCAGGTAATGGCTACAGTGGCCCTTCGTGCAGAGACCGACAAGATTATTCTGGGGGGGATGGGGATGACAAACGATGACTACCTTTACTTCAAGAATGTATTCAGTAACGCTGGTGCATTAAACCGGATCATCTCTTTTATGAACACCACCGAAGACCCTGCTGTAGAACGGCTCCTGGTACCAGATATGGCATTGACGGCAGCTGAATATTTCGCAGTCGATAAAAACGAGAAGGTGCTGGTGCTGCTTACAGATATGACCTCATATGCCGATGCTCTATCTATTGTGTCAAACCGCATGGATCAGATCCCGTCGAAGGATTCAATGCCCGGATCGCTATACTCCGACCTGGCCAAAATATACGAGAAAGCGGCCCAGTTCCCTTCAGGAGGCTCTATAACCATTATTGCAGTTACCACACTTTCAGGAGGTGATATTACTCACGCAGTCCCTGATAATACGGGATATATTACTGAGGGACAACTCTTCCTGCGCCTCGACAGCGATGTGGGAAAGGTTATTGTTGATCCATTCCGCTCTCTCTCGCGACTAAAACAACTTGTACAGGGCAAGAAAACGAGGGACGATCATCCGCAATTGATGAATGCAGCAGTAAGACTTTATGCCGACGCTGCAAATGCTAAAACCAAACTGGAAAACGGCTTCGATCTGACCGATTATGATCAGCGGACATTGTCGTTCGCGAAAGATTATTCAGAATACATACTTGCTATAAACGTAAATCTGAATACGGTGGAGATGCTTGATAAAACTTGGGAGCTGCTTTCAAAATACTTCAAACCAACCGAGGTTAATATGAAACAAGAGTTAGTGGATAAGTATTGGAAATAAAAAATGGCTATTAAATTTCAATATAATAAAACTTCCCGTCAGCTGCTTGAAAAACAACTGACTGTACGTGAGAGGGCACTTCCCACCTTGCAGAATAAGGAGACAGCACTTCGGACGGAGGTAAAAAGAGCCAAAGATGAAATCAAATTGCTTGAAAAAGATCTTGAGGCAAAGGTGATTTCATACAAGAAGATGATGGGAATGTGGATTGAATTCGATCCCAGCCTGATAAGTGTTAAAGATGTGCATCTTTCGAAGAGGAAAATTGCGGGAGTGCTGATTCCCATGCTTGACAGTGTTGATTTCGAAATCAAACAGTTCAGCCTGTTCAGCCGCCCGAAATGGTTTCTCGACGGGGTGAAAACTCTTGAAGAGCTTGCCGAGACAGCTATTCGCCGCGATTTTCATGAAATCAGGCTCAATCGCCTTGAACATGCAAGGAAGAAAACAACCCAAAAAGTGAACCTATTCGAGAAGGTACAGATACCGGGATATCAGGAAGCGATTTTGAAAATCAAACGTTACCTTGAAGATGAGGAGAATCTCTCCAAATCATCACAAAAGATTATGCGTTCTCAACAGGAAAGAAAAAGGGAGAAAGGAGAAGAAATATGGTAGCAAAAATGAAAAAATTTATCTTTTTGGCTTTCCATAAAGATTATGAACAGTTCCTAATAGAACTGCGCAATTTGGGAATGATCCATATTGTAGAACAGGACCGGACTGAACTTGACGAAGAAGAACTCTATCCATACACTTCTAAATTAAAACAACTTGAAGGAGCAGTAAAGACTCTGAAAAGATATAGAGATAATAACAATGAAGATTCTTTCAATGAGCCGGATATCGAACTCGGCCAACGAATCCCTGAAGAGATAGAGAAGATAGAGAACTTCAAGTCGTCACTCAACCAGCAGCTCCAGGTCAGTATAAAAGAGAGCAACTTACTGAAACCATGGGGTAACTTTGATCCGGAAAATATTAAAAAACTTGAGAGAGCCGGATACCGGATCAACTTCTTCATTGCTCCGGACAATCAATATGATAAGGAGTGGGAAACACTTTACGATGCAGTTGTCATAAATAAAGAGTCTTCAAGGACCTATTTTGTTACGGTGACAAAAAATAATAATATGGCAGAACTACTTAACATTGAAGAGGTTAAGATGCCAGATGTGTCATTGGAATCGCTAAACAAGCTGATAGAGTCTATTAAGGAGAAGATCAGGCATCAGGATGAAGCACTTGAAAAGATGTCTGACGACCTGCCATCGGTGAAGGGTGCAATAAAGAAGCTTGAAGATAAAATTGTATTTACCAAGGCTGTTCAAAGCTCCACTCCTGTGGCTGACAACAAAATAATACTGCTGCAGGGCTGGGCTCCGGAAGACAATGTTAAAGAGATCACCGGCTACCTTGCCAAAGAAAGTGTATATTTTGAAACTTCTGATCCATTGCCCGGAGACGATGTGCCAATTAAGTTCAAAAACAATAGATTTTCTCGTATGTTCGAGCCTATTGCCGAACTCTATATGATGCCAAAGTATAATGAGGTGGACCTGACTCCTTTCTTTGCGCCGTTTTACATGATTTTTTTCGGATTGGCGCTGGGTGACATAGGTTATGGTGCTTTCCTCTTTATCTTGGGAACACTTATAAAAATTCTGAAAAAGGACAAAATAGAAAAATCACTTAAAGGCATCATGACTCTTGTACAGATACTGGGTGCCTCCACAATGGTATGCGGCCTGCTTACCGGTGGTTTTTTCGGTTATAACATTTATGATATCAACGCTCCGTTCTTCCGGAATATGAAAGATCAGATCTTTTTTGACAATTCACAAATGTTTATTCTCTCACTCGTTCTAGGAATAATTCAGATTATGTTTGGCATGGTCATGAAATGTATAAACCGGATAAAACAGTTCGGTTTTCCCTATGCTGTATCTACAATAGGTTGGTTTACACTACTACTGAGTATAATCGTAGCTTATCTGTTCCCGAATTTTTTGCAAATGGGTGGTACTGCACATAATATTGTTATGATGTCATCTGCAATACCTATTATATTCTTTAACTCTCCCGGAAAGAATATTTTCGTAAATATTGGGCTGTCTTTATGGGATACATACAATATGGCCACCGGATTGCTGGGAGATGTTTTATCTTATGTACGCCTTTTCGCGCTGGGGCTGTCGGGAGGCATTCTGGCAAGTGTATTCACAAGCCTTGCTACCGGAATGAGTCCCGATAAAGCTATCTTAGGACCGGTAGTAACTGTCCTTATCTTCGTTATCGGACACGCCATAACCATATTCATGAACGCACTCGGAGCATTTGTACATCCCTTGCGGCTTACGTTTGTTGAATTTTACAACAACTCTGAGTTTACAGGAGGCGGGAAAAAATACAACCCCTTTAAAAATTAAAAATATCAATAAAACAACATATAAATTAAAAAACAACTGAATGGAAACAAATTTATTAATTGCCTATGTAGGTATAGCAGTGATGATTGCCCTTTCTGGCATTGGAAGCGCCTACGGGGTTACTATAGTTGGAAATGCTGCCATTGGAGCAGCTAAAAAGGTGGACGGGAAATTTGGTAATTTTCTAGTATTAACAGCTCTTCCCGGTACACAAGGATTGTACGGTTTTGCCGGCTACTTCATGTTTGAGAGTATCTTCGGGGTGTTGACTCCCGACATCACATTTATTCAGGCAATGGCAACATTAGCTGCAGGGCTTGCTCTGGGATTCGTAGGACTACTTTCTGCTATACGTCAGGGACAGGTTTGTGCTAACGGTGTGGTTGCTATCGGTCAGGGGCACGATGCGTTTAGCAACACTCTTATCCTGGCTGTATTCCCGGAGTTATATGCTATAGTGTCGCTTGCAGCTGCATTTCTCATGGGTTCAGCAATTGCATAACATATTCATCAATAAGCAAACGGCATAATTTGTTGAGTTTGATAAGCTTTCTGCTTTGCAATGCAAGTAAAAAAAATTGCTGCGAGCATTCTGTTATATTCATTTTTCAGAATAATAAAAGCCACGGAATTGAAGAAATCAGCCTTGGCCGGGAGGCACCCGGAAGTTATTAAATAACTTCCGGGTTTTTTATTTTATTAGCCGGCCCTTGCATGGATTCTGTTTATAGATGCCGATACTACGGGGTAACTTGCTGGCCCTTGTGGCGCTTCTGACGATCGATGCCGATATCCTTTAACGAGGCCGGATCTTCCACAGGTTCGATATGGGTTGAAACGGTAACCGGCTCGTCAAACATTTCAACAATAGCCTCTTCAATATCATCGGCACAATCGTGCCCCTTTTTTACAGTCCATTCTCCCGGGACCAACAGATGCATTGAGATAAATTTTCGTTGACCTGCGGCCCGTGTCAGAAGTGAATGGTATTCAATCTGTTTATCTTTCAATGATTCAAGATAGATGATTACTTTCTTCAGATCATCCTCGGGTATTGCCGCATCCATCAAACCGCTGGCTGAACGGCTGATCAGAATATATCCGGTATAAATAATGTTTATAGCTACCAGTATGGCAATTACAGGGTCGATAATGAGCCACCCGGTATATTTAACCACGATGATCCCCAGAATAACCCCTACCGAGGTCCATACATCGGTCATAAGATGTCTACCATCAGCTTCAAGAAGCAATGATTTGTTTTTTTTCCCATTTTTAATTAATACGATCCCCACCAACAGATTAACCAGTGATGCCAAAAAAGAAAACAGCAACCCGGTGTTAATATTTTCCAGCGGTCTTGGATTAATAATACGGTTGATGGCGCTCCATATAATGCTAAAGGCTGCAACAAGAATTAAGGCTCCCTCGGCAGCACTGGAAAAATACTCTGCTTTACTGTGCCCGTAATCGTGTCCATCGTCGGCAGGTTTCTGAGACAGGTTTAACATAATCAGGGCAAAAATAGCCGCAAACAGGTTAACGAATGATTCCAACGAATCCGACAAAAAACCCATTGATCCGGTTATATAGTAGGCGTAAAATTTCAACACTATCGTCACTATTGCCGCGGTAATAGATAGATAAATAAAATTTTGCAGCTTGTTTGCTTTTTTTACATTCATTTTTGTTAAAGTATTCAGTCCACTCAATTATTAGAAGGGGCCGATGCCACTCTTCTGTCGTTGAGGGGAGAAAGTCATAATTCCGGAACAAATATAGTTATTTTAAATGTACACTTTCACTTTTTCAGGGTAAACCTTTTTTCATTATCTTTGTATTCAAAATAGTGAAATGTTTCATCACTTATAATCATTTATTATCATCCATACAATGAATCGTTTTCACACTGTGCCTTTTTTCGGATTGACCTCCGCTTTTGCGCACATTGTGTCCGTGAAGTGAATTAAAACTAAAAATTATGTTTGAGAATTTAAGCGAAAGACTCGAGAGGTCGTTTAAAATATTGAAAGGCCAGGGCAAGATTACCGAAATAAACGTTGCCGAAACCCTTAAGGAGGTACGCCGTGCTTTGCTCGATGCAGACGTAAACTATAAAACAGCGAAGGAGTTTACTGAAACCGTTAAACAGAAGGCACTCGGGCAAGACGTACTAAACGCCGTGAAGCCCGAGCAGATGATGGTAAAGATTGTTCATGATGAGCTGGCAACCCTTATGGGTAGCTCTGCTGTTGATATTAATATAAAAGGTAGCCCGGCAATAATTCTAATGTCGGGGTTGCAGGGATCGGGTAAAACCACCTTCTCCGGCAAACTGGCAAACATGCTCAAAAGCAAACGCGGTAAAAGCCCGTTGCTTGTGGCTGGTGACGTTTACCGTCCTGCTGCCATTGAACAGCTTAAGGTACTGGGGGAACAGATTGGAGTGGCAGTATATTCTGAAGAGGATAATAAGAATCCGGTAAAAATTTCACAAAATGCCCTTCAATATGCCCGTCAGCACGGTAAAGACCTTATCATCATCGACACCGCAGGCCGTTTGGCTATTGATGAGCAGATGATGAACGAGATAGAATCCATAAAAAAAGCAATCAACCCTCAAGAAATTCTCTTTGTGGTGGACGCCATGACAGGGCAGGATGCCGTGAACACAGCCAAAGAGTTTAACCAGCGGCTCGACTTTAGCGGCGTTGTTCTTACTAAACTTGACGGTGATACGCGTGGTGGGGCTGCTCTTTCAATCAGGTCTGTTGTAGACAAGCCTATTAAGTTTGTGGGTACCGGCGAGAAGCTTGATGCCATAGATGTATTTCATCCCGAACGTATGGCTGATCGTATCCTGGGGATGGGCGACATTGTTTCGCTTGTCGAGAAAGCGCAGGAGCAGTACGATGAAGAAGAGGCTCGTCGCCTTCAAAAAAAGATTGCCAAAAACCAGTTCGATTTTAACGATTTCATTGCCCAGATTCAGCAGATAAAGAAAATGGGTAACCTTAAAGACCTTGCATCAATGATTCCCGGTGTAGGTAAACAGATTAAAGACCTGGATATTGATGACGATGCCTTTAAGGGTATTGAAGCTATTATCCGTTCCATGACACCTCAGGAACGCAGCAACCCCGAAATACTTAATGGTAGCCGTCGGGCCCGCATAGCCAAAGGGAGCGGCACCAACGTTCAAGAGGTAAATAAACTTATCAAGCAGTTCGATGAAACCCGAAAGATGATGCGCATGATGACATCGGGCGGTGGACGGCAGACGATGAGGAAAATGCGCAGAAGATAAAACTGAAAATCATAATTCAGAAAATTGAAAACTTGAAACCGGGAATTCAGAATTCAGAACCGAACGCTGAGAACTGACATCCTAATACTAAAAGATAATAAACAGCAAATTATGGAATTGATTGATGGAAAATCAGTTGCGGCACAAATAAAAAAAGAGATTGCCGAAGAGGTAGCACTTATCAAAGCGGCCGGAGGTAAAACTCCTCATCTGGCAGCGGTACTTGTGGGGCACGACGGAGGCAGCGAAACCTACGTGGCTAACAAGGTGAAGTCGTGTGAAGAGGTGGGATTCAAGTCCACCCTGATACGATACGAAGATGATGTCACCGAAGAAGAACTTCTGGCATGTGTTGACAGGCTGAACAACGATACCGGTATCGATGGTTTTATCGTGCAACTGCCATTACCAAAACATATTTCGGAAACTAAAATTACCGAAGCAATTGATTATCGCAAAGATGTAGACGGTTTTCATCCGGTAAATGTAGGACGCATGTCGCTGGGGATGCCCTGCTTTCTGTCTGCAACACCCTCAGGAATAGTTGAGTTGCTGAGAAGATACAATATAGAAACAAGGGGAAAGCACTGCGTGGTATTGGGACGAAGCAATATTGTCGGGAAACCGGTATCCATGCTGATGATGCAAAAAAGCTATCCTGGCGATTGTACAGTAACTGTGTGCCACAGCCGCACTCCTAACATCAAAGAGATTTGCCTGCAGGCCGACATCATTATTGCTGCTCTGGGAGTACCGGAATTTCTGAAAGGGGATATGGTTAAAGAGGGAGTGGTAGTAATTGATGTAGGCACAACTCGCGTACCAAGCAACAAAACCAGATCAGGGTTCAAGCTCACCGGTGATGTTGCCTTTAACGAGGTTGCCCCTAAATGCTCATACATAACTCCCGTTCCCGGAGGTGTAGGCCCAATGACCATAGTATCGCTACTTAAAAATACTCTTTTGGCCGGCAAAAAGAATATTTATAGTTAAAGTCCGGTTGTTGCTGATTTATTTACTTGCGGCATGAAACAGACAAAACTGCCACATATTATAGTCACAGGAGGAGCACAAGGCATCGGAAGAGTTATTTCTCAGGAACTGCTTAAAAACGGCTATACCGTATCTATATTTGATATTGACAGCGAAGCGATGGAAGAGCTTCGTCCCCACCTCAACAAACGTCGCTGCGATTTCTTTATTACCGATGTTTCAAATGAGGTGAGCATCAGGTCCTCCATCAGGGCTGCAGTAAAAAAGTTTGGCAACACATACGGACTGGTCAACAATGCCGTATATGAGGTTTCCAAGCCAATGGATAAGCTTTCCCTTGAAGAGTGGAACAGGGCTATTGCCACTAACCTCACCGGCACGTTTCTATGCAGTAAGTATCTTGCGCCTTATCTTGAAGAATCGAAGGGGGCTATCGTTAATATGTGCTCCACAAGGGCATTTCAGTCCGAAGCCAACACCGAATCTTACTCAGCCAGCAAAGGCGGCATCTTCTCTCTCACCCATGCCATGGCAGTAAGCCTGGCACCAAATGTACGTGTAAATTCAATCAGCCCGGGATGGATTGATGTCTCAGCGCTCAAAAAAAAATCGGTTGCCAAACAAGCCCTGTTATCCCGGGAAGACCACCTGCAACATCCCTCGGGGCGTGTGGGCAATGCCTGGGATATTGCACGTATGGTCCTCTTCCTTATGAATCCCGAAAACAGCTTCATCACGGGACAAAACTTCATCATTGATGGCGGAATGACCCGAAAGATGATTTATGTCTGAAACTGAATCTTACTATTTTCTGAAGGGCGGTTTTACCACTGTTGCCTTCAGATTTCTATTCCGAACTTTTATATAGATATCAGTACCTGCTTTTGCCAATTCCGGCTTGACATATCCCATACCGATTCCAATTTTCAGCATTGGTGACATTGTTCCAGAAGTCACATTCCCTACAACCTCTCCCCCGGCATTAACAATCTCGTACCCGTGGCGGGGAATTCCTTTATCAACCAGTTCAAAACAACAAAGTTTACGAGATACTCCCTCAGACTTCTCCTTTTCCAGCACCTCTCTGCCAATAAACGGTTTGTTGTCAGTAAATTTGGTAATCCATCCCAAACCTGCCTGTAGCGGTGTTGTTGTGTCGTCAAGATCGTTTCCATATAGACAATATCCCATTTCGAGGCGTAATGTATCGCGTGCACCCAAGCCTATGGGTTTGATACCGAACTCTTCACCTGCATCAAAAATGGCATCCCAAATTATCTGACCCTGTTCCGGATAGAAATAGAGTTCAAATCCACCGGCACCTGTGTAGCCTGTATTTGAAATAATTACGTTCTCAACACCTGCAAATGTACCGTTAACAAAGGCATAATTAGGTATTGCAGCCAGATCCTCATTAGTCAGTTTCTGCAGTGTATTAATTGCCCTGGGTCCCTGCACTGCCAGCTGCGCCATATGGCCTGATGCATTCTCAAGTTCGGCACCCATTGTGTTGTGTTTCTGACACCAAGCCCAATCTTTCTCAATATTGGCTGCATTTACAACCAGCAGGTATTTCTCAAGTTCGTAATGATAAACAATAAAGTCATCAACAATGCCTCCATTTCCATTTACGAAACAGGTGTACTGAGCCTTTCCGATCCTAAGGGCAGATGCATCGTTACTACACACTTTCTGCAAAAACTCTAAGGCTTTTGGGCCTTTCACCCAAAACTCACCCATATGCGACACATCAAAAACACCAACACCATTCACTACTGTCTGATGCTCATCAATGATACCTGAATATTCAATAGGCATGTTATACCCGGCGAATTCGTGCATCTTTGCACCAAGTGCAATATGCATATCTGTAAAAGGAGTCCTTTTCATATTATTAGTCAATATTTTAATTATATTAATAATCTTTTGCTACAAGTTCTGCAATTTTTACAATCACTTCTGAGGCTTTCTCCATTGAAGGAATTGGAAGGAATTCATATTTCCCATGGAAATTCATTCCTCCAGCAAAAATATTAGGACAGGGTAAACCCATGAACGACAAACGTGCTCCATCAGTCCCACCACGAATTGGTTTTATATTTGGCTTTACACCCACCTCTTCCATGGCTCTGTAAGCGTAATCTATGACATGTTTTACAGGTTCAATTTTTTCACGCATATTATAGTACTGATCTTTCATCTCTATTGTGATGCGTCCATCATATATCTGGTTCAACATCTCAACAGCATTTATCATCAGCGACTTGCGTTCCTCAAATTTTTTCCTGTCATGGTCACGAATAATAAACGACATTTTGGCATCTTCCACTGTCCCGGTCAAAGAAATAAGATGGAAAAATCCTTCATATCCTTCTGTCGACTCAGGACGTTCGTTATGCGGGAGCAGATTAATCAACTTGTTGGCTATGTTAAGTGCGTTAATCATTTTGTTTTTCGCATAACCTGGATGAACGTTTCTACCATGTATAACTATCTTAGCCGAGGCTGCATTAAAATTTTCATATTCCAGCTCCCCCACTTCACTTCCGTCCATTGTATAAGCCCATTCGGCACCGAATTTTTCAACATCAAACTTGTCTGCCCCTCTACCGATCTCTTCGTCAGGAGTAAAACCTATACGTATTTTTCCATGTTCAATCTCGGGATGATCAGTAAGGTATTGCATAGCGTTCATAATTTCGGCTATACCGGCTTTATCATCAGCTCCCAAAAGTGTATTCCCATCTGTTACAATAATATCTTCACCCACATGACGCAATAATTCAGGAAAGTCAGACGGTGATAAAACCACAGATTGTTCCTTATTTAACACAATATCTTTTCCATCATATGCTTTTACGATGCGCGGATTCACATTTTCACCGCTCATATCAGGGCTTGTATCAAAATGTGCAATAAATCCTATAACAGGGACCTTTTTCTTTGTATTAGTCGGTAATGTAGCCATCAGGTAACAGTTATTATCGAGGCTTACATCTGTCAATCCCATCTCCAATGCTTCCTTTTCTACCTCCTTTGCCAGATTGAACTGTTTCCTGGTACTCGGAGTTTGCATGTTTTCCTCATCCGATTGAGTATCGATACGTGCGTATTTAATAAACCGGTCAGCGATATTCATAATTAAATTGTATTTGATATGATTTTTCTCTAAAAAAGTTAAAGTTGCGTTAATAGTACAATGCTTTAATAGTGCAAATATTTACAAAGATAAAAAAAGTGCATGAATAGTAAAAATCAATTTAACCATTTTGTAACTAAAAAAAAAACCGTATCTTTGCACTTGGGTAAGTCCTATACGGCCAGCTCCCAATGAATCCCCCAGGTCTTGACCGAAGCAAGGGTATTTGGTTGTAGCGGCGCGATATAGTAAGCTTACCCATTTTTTATTTAACCCATTCTTCTCAAAAATAGAAAAAATTATTCTATGCTCCTCATAGTGTTTTTTTGAATCTTACCAGTCATTGAACCGGATAATTGCATGTTTTGTTTATATTTGCGGTACAAATAAATTCTATAAACCCACAATATGCCAACATATGCCCCATTTGCCAGGCCAATGTATGTAATGTTAAAGCCGGTAGGCTCGAAATGCAATCTCGATTGCAATTACTGTTACTATCTGGAGAAGGCAATTCTATATGGAAATAAGAATCAGGTGATGAGTGAAGAGCTCCTTGAAAAATTCATAGAGCAATACCTCGACTCCCAGACCATGCCACAGGTTATGTTCACCTGGCACGGAGGTGAAACGCTAATGCGTCCGGTCTCTTTCTATAAAAAAGCTTTGGAACTACAGAAGAAGTATGCCCGGGGGAGACATATAGATAACTCAATACAGACAAACGGCACCCTTCTCAACGATGAGTGGTGTACTTTCTTCAAGGAAAATAATTTTCTTGTGGGTATTTCAATCGATGGGCCACAAGAGTTTCACGATGAATATCGCCGTGACAAGATGGGCAGGCCATCTTTTCACCGTGTAATGAAGGGTATTGAACTACTGAATAAACACGGTGTAGAATTCAATTGTATGGCAGTAGTGAATGATTACAATGCAGATTATCCTCTCGATTTCTACCGTTTTTTCAAAGATACAGGTTGCCGTTTCGTACAGTTTACCCCCATTGTTGAACGTCTGCACAAGAACAGTTCACCCCTGAAACTAGCTACTGCAAAAGATACTGATAGTGAAGTAGAGCTGGCGCCCTTTTCAGTGACAGCCAGGCAATGGGGAAACTTCCTATGTGCAATATTCGATGAATGGGTTAAGCAGGATGTAGGAGAAATGTTCATACAGATATTTGACTCAACGCTGGCCAACTGGGTTGGTGAACAACCAGGTGTTTGCACTATGGCAAAAACGTGTGGCCATGCCGGGGTAATAGAGTTTAACGGCGATGTTTACTCGTGTGACCATTTTGTATTTCCCGAATACCGCCTTGGAAACATCTACTCCAAACCTCTTACAGCAATGATGTATTCACAGGAACAGCTTGAATTCGGTAACAATAAATTTGATAAACTGCCTCAGCAATGCCGAGAATGTGATGTTCTGTTTGCTTGCTACGGCGAATGCCCAAAGAACCGTTTTGTTAAAGACAGATATGGTAATGACGGGTTAAATTATCTGTGCGAGGGGTACTATCAGTTTTATCATCACGTAATGCCCTATATGGACTTCATGAAGCGTGAGCTTATGGCAAAACGGGCGCCCGCCAATGTGATGGAATGGGTGAAATCAGGTAATCCTTAACGTGTCAGAAAACATTGTCGTTCGCAAGGAATAGAAAATAACAAAACGCACACGAAATTTCAATAAAAGTAAATAAAAAAGAGCCTCAATTACAGGCTAATATGTAAAAAACCGGACCATTTGAGAGTGATCCGGTTTTTTAATTTACATTAGTTCAGCACTGTATCAGTTCTCTCCCTTTCGGGCTGAATAACTGATCTTTAATGCATACGCCTGACGCAATGCCTGTTTTACATCGGTAATATACTGCATGCGCGTATCTTCATCAGCCTTAATTGAGACAGTCATTAAAGGTTGGTCGGCCTCATTCATACTAGCCTTTTCCTGGGCAATATAATTCTGTATATCTGCCACCTGTGCAAACCTGTCGTTCAACTGCATTTGAGTACCTGTTCCCAATCTCACATCCTGTGGTGGGCCGATATTGATATAAGTCACCAGCGACTTCTTTTCAAGCTTCTGTACTTCAGAGGCTGTAGGAAGTTTTATTCTTACCATCACTTCTTCACTACGCATGGTAGTAGTAACCATAAAGAAGAACAGAATAGCGAAAATAATGTCGGGCATAGACGATGAATTCAACTCAGGCATTTCTCTTTTACCTGATTTATTAAATTTTCCCATTATTTTCCCTCCCCATAGTTTTTAGGCTCAGCCTCAGAAATACGTTGAGGATAGAGCTTGTTAATTTGATCTTTTTGTTCTTCCGTCAGCTCATCATAAGAGATGTTGAAATATTTCCTTGCTCCCTCTTCCCTCAACTCATTATATGCTCTTACCACCTCATTCTGCACTGCAATATAAGCCTTATAGCTGGTAGTAGCATCATTTTGTATAGAGATCACATGGGCAGAGGTAACAGGCACCGTACCTATTGGCGCTCCGAAGTCCTCTTCGGATAATTCCGGAAGTGACGGACTATTTGAAGTATTAAGTACGAACTCTTTCACCATATCTTTTAAAGCCACTTTTCCACCTTGTTCTCCACGCAACTCTCTTTCATTGGAATACCACTCTCTGGTAAGCTGGTTCTGAACCATCGTTTCGTTCTGGGCATTTACCAGTACTACCAGCAGATTCCTGCGCTGTACGTCTACCGATGTTTGCTCTTCTGACTGTGGAGGTGCCGGGAGGCGACGAGCCAAACCGGAATCCGTATCCATACTAGAAACAAGTATGAAAAAAGTCAGCAGCAAAAAGGTAATGTCAGCCATTGAATTTGCGTTGAGTGACGGAACTTTTCTACTTGATTTTGGCATATTAAAACATTTTTATTGATTCTTGTTACGAATCGTTACATTAATTCGTTCGTTTTCAGGCTATGACCTGGCACAAGCATGCTTGTGCCAGGTCAAAAAGCCTTACGATAATGTCATTTTTTCTTCACCTTCAACATAGGCATTACAATCATTGCCAACACCGTTACTATCAGCATAAAATAGCATGAGTAAAGCCACATATCGGTCAATTTCAAGGTTGGAGGTGTATTATCCGGACCTGAATATCCTGGAATATTCAACAGCGTTCCATCTCCCATGACAAAGGAGAATATTAATAATGCCGCCAAAGCCAGTATAGCTAAAAATCCACTTAATGCCTTCTTGGGATTCTCTTTCAATCCTCTTATAAAATCTGACACAGCAAATCCAATCAAAACAACTACCGTGACAATCAGCAGAAAATAAGCCCAATACAATATCGCATCAGTATATTTAGGCTGACTTAGCTCGGCAATCACTTTATCTTGTGCCGATGCCTGACCTCCTAAATAGAACAGGCCCAGCACAACAAGGGAAATTGCAACCCCTATCATGAGAACCATTCTGGAAGTTCTGTGTATTTTAGTTACAGCCATAATTATTACAAGTTTTTGTATTTAATGTTATATTTAATTACCTGATCAAGGAAAGTGATAGAGGCGTCTTCCATTTTGTTAAGGATACCTTCCATCTTTGTAAGAATGTAGTTGTAAATAATTTGAAGGATAATAGCCACGATAAGACCCCCTACAGTCGTGATCAAAGCCACTTTCATACCACCGGCCACAATAGTAGGGCTCATATCGCCTGCTCTCTGAATATCATCGAATGCCATAACCATACCTACTACGGTTCCAAGGAATCCGAGTGAAGGGGCAATAGCGATGAAGAGGGTGATCCATGAAAGGTTTCTCTCCAGTAATCCTGACTGCACACCGCCATAGGAAACAATGGAGCGCTCTACTGCATCTGCTCCCTGATCGAGGCGGAGAAGTCCCTGATAGATGATGGATGCAACAGGGCCTCTTGTTCCGCGTGCAATAACTTTTGCAGCTTCAACGTCACCTCTGTCCAATGCACCTCCTACTTTATTCAGGAAAGCATCCGGATCAACATCGGCCAAGCTCAGGTATATAATTCTTTCAAGACAGAAAGCCAGGCCCAGGATCATACAGATTGCAATGGTACTCATAAATCCGGCACCACCTTCAATAAATTTAACCTTTAATGCCTGGTGTAATCCTCCGGTTGAAGTTTCCTGAACAGCAGCCTGTGTGGTTTCGACAGGAGTAGCGGCAACTTGTTCTGTTTGTGTTTGTTCTTCCGGAGTAGCTTCTTGAGCGAAAAGAACCGATGACAATCCAACAGACATAATTCCGAAGATTGCTAAAATTGCAAATAACTTTTTCATTGTGTTCAATTTTTTTGATTAATGATCTTTAATTGTTTGATTTATTAATAATTTAATTTTCTGAATTTTATATTGTAAACAGTTTATTGCGACTTTTTTCCTTTACACATTCTTTTACGAGGGTGCGGAGAGAGCGGGATTCGAACCCGCGATACACTTTTGGCGTATACACGCTTTCCAGGCGTGCCTCTTCAACCACTCGAGCATCTCTCCAGGCAGGAGACTTCAACGAAAACGGGTGCAAATTACAAAAAATATTTCATTTCTTCTCCTTTTGGTTGGCAAAATTACTGAATTTATCGATTATAAACTACTCTAGCGAGAAATTATTTTAATAAAAAAATATTCTGGATATCTTTTCGGAATAAAGGTTCAGTTCCTAAACTGTAATATTAAAAAGCTCCTTAGCGCTACTACTTGTTACCTCTATTATGTTTTCTTCCGTCTCCTTCCATACTTCTGACAGCTTTTTCACTATAAAAGGCAAATATGAGGGCTCATTCCTCTTACCCCTGTATGGCACGGGAGCAAGATATGGTGAATCTGTTTCAAGCAGTATCTTGTCTATCGGACATAATTTCAGTGTTTCTGAGAGTCCTGAGTTTTTAAACGTAACAACTCCGTTTATTCCCACCCAAAAATTTTTCAATTTCATTATCTCTTCCAGCTCATCCAAGTTCCCCCCAAAGCTGTGAAATACACCTCGCAACGATTTTGCGCCTACTCTTTTAATACTTTTTATAACTTCTTCTGTGGCATTCCTAAAATGTATTGATGCCGGTACATTTTTTTCGGTGCACCATTTCAACTGCTCTTCAAAAGCTTCTATTTGCTCTTTCCGAAACGTTGTATCCCAGTAGAGGTCTATTCCTATTTCGCCGGCAGCGATATAAGAGCCGTTACTATATTCTTGATAAATAGCATAAAGCTGCTTTTTCCAATCTCGGGTTACACTTGTAGGATGAAGCCCAATCATAGGATAAAAAAAACCGGGATAGTGTTCAGTTGTTCTTTTAAGGCTGTCAATCGATGTTTCATCAATATTGGGCAGTAATACCTTCCTTACTCCCCTCTCTTTGGCACGAGAAATTACTTCTGCAATATCGTGTTCAAATTCCTCAGCAAACAGATGAGCGTGAGTATCTATTAGGCTCATTCTATCACCTCTCCCTTTCTGTAATAATAAACCACACCATATTCACGGTTTCTTGCAAGACGCTCTTCTGGAGTTAAATTTATATGGTGCTTTTCCACCTGTTCCCAAATATCAATTATTACCTCATCTACCTTTACCCTATAGTCCGCAACCTCCTTCAAAACGCGTGCAGTAGCTTTCTGATGCAGCTTTTGTGTTTGTAAACCATCTTTAAACAGAGTGTATATAACCTTTACTTTGGCAATAGACGGATTGTAAATAGGAACCCCACCCCTTGACGTACGTTTTTTCTCTCCCTCAATAATTTTCATTCCCCACTCCAGCAGCTGTTCGTTTGATGTCAGATCAGGAAGAACCATGTTTAAATTCTCAAGGCCATATAGTTCCAACTGCTCTTCTTTTATTTCAGAGCGTAATACACACATATACAGCACCTGAACAAAATGAGAGAGATACATTCTTGCATTTTTCACTTTACCGATAAAGGTTTTGTTAGCTTTTACCTGTGTGTTATAAACTTGCTGATAACGCGTGCACAGGTATTCGAAATGTGATACAACATCCCTGGCTTCACTCAACACGCTGGGTGAAATAGACAACTCTTTAAAATCTGTCTCTGCAGCTTTTTCTATAGCTGTCTTCAACGCTTTTATGCGAGCTGTATCAGTATTGGGCAATCTGCGATATGGCATCGATAACTAATCTGCGACAGTAATTTTTTATTTTAAATTCTTATTCAAGATCTATTCACTTCTCTCTGTACATAAGGGTTTCGCACAAGTCAGCCAACTCTTTTTTGTGATCATCCGCAACACTGACTAATGAAAGATAATGAAGCGATACAAGGTAATACTTTTCAATGAGATTCTCAGAAATTGATTTTAAATTTAATTCATCATACACATTTTTAACATATCTGATTTTCTCATCAGGATTATAATCGGTTGCTAAGATCCATTTTTTAAGTTCTGCCCTTTGTCTTTCGTTTGAATTTTTTAACGCTTTAATCAATAAGTAGGTCTTCTTGTTACACAATATGTCACCACCTGTTTTTTTCCCGAATTTCAACGGATCGCCATAAACGTCAAGAAGATCATCTTTTAACTGAAAAGCAAGCCCCATATTTATACCATACTGGTAAAGATAATCGGCATCGCGTGGAGAGGCATCTGCAATAATTGCACCGATCTTTAAAGCACAACCTATGAGAACAGCAGTTTTTAAACGAATCATATCAATGTATTCTGTTTCAGAGACATCCATACGCCTTTCAAAATCCATATCATATTGCTGCCCTTTGCATATCTCCATAGCGGTCTCGGAAAACAGATTTAACACTTCAAAAAGCATCTCTGCAGGTACTTTTGCAATATATTTATATGCCTCAATCACCATTGCATCACCTGAAAGGATGGCACTGTTGGCACTCCATTTTTTGTGTACCGCCGGTTTTCCACGCCTCATATCTGCATTATCCATGAGATCATCGTGCAGAAGTGAGAAGTTATGAAAAATTTCGATAGCTAACGCCGGATTAATAGCTTTGTCAACATCTTTTCCGAACAGGTCTACAGCCATTAACGTCAATAAAGGGCGAAGCCGCTTACCTCCCATAGAAAGGATGTATCTCACCGGATCAAACAATGACTTCGGTTGATCATCCATCAGAACTTTATCTATGGCATCACCTATTTTCTTTTCAAAAACGGAAATTTTACTACTCATTTGTTTCAATATTTCAGTAAACGGCTACCTAAACACCTGACAATCAGGAAGGAAGACTTCATAACTTTGGTAAAGTATATTCTACTGAAAATTAATGTATTGCATTGAATCTCGATACTTTTTTACCGAACTATCATTGTATAAGGATAATGAAAAAAGAGCTGCTCTCATATTCAAAAAGCAGCCCCTTATGCATTCTCAGTTAAAAATTAGTTCTGTAAACGGAATACCACCGGAAGTGTAAATCGTACGCGCACAGCTTGTCCACGTTGCTTACCCGGTGTCCATCTTGGCATAGACTGGATAACGCGAACGGCCTCTCTGTCAAGTGATGGGTCTACGCCTCTCACTACCTGCACGTCAGTAATACTTCCATCTCTCTCTACCACAAAGTTACAGATAACTCTTCCCTGAATACCGTTTTCCTGTGCAATTACAGGATATTTGATATTGTCACTTAAGAATTTCATCATTGCAGCGTTACCTCCCGGGAACTCCGGTTGATTTTCAACAACCACGAAAATCTCTTCAGTCACCTCTTCCTGCTTTGGTTTTGGTGGTGGTGGCGGTACATAGGTCTGAACCTGTCTTTGAGCCTGATTATCCTCAACCTGGATATCAAATTTTGTTTCCACCTTTTGTTCTACCACCTCAATGATCTCGGGTGTTTCCGGTTCAGGTGGTGGTGGAGGTGGCGGAGGAGTAGGTTCCCTACGCGTAACCTCGATCTCTTCTTCAGCCAAAATATCCTGAACGATGACAGTCTCGTCAAGTTTTTTGGTTTCAGTCGACCATTCAAAAGCGAAGAAGAGGACAGATATACCAAGCACTAACCCCATAAGGATGAAAGTGTTTTTATGCACTTCCAAATTCGCTTTTGGCGATTTTTTTACTTCATCTTTGTCCATTTTGAATAATTATTTTATCTACTTGCGTTAATTACATATCTACTTTAATACAAAAATAGCTATTTTTTTTATTTAGTTCAGCATTTCAGGAAGAAATTTCCACAAAATAGACTATTTTAAAATCATTTACCCGTTAGCGGGAAATATTCACCTTTTTTTTAACATGAAACGGTAAAACTATTTCACTTTATAAATATTTTTCAGGTTCCTGCCGTATCCATCATAATCCAAACCATATCCTACAATAAAATCACCGGGTATTTCAAGTGCTACATAATCGATATCCAATTTATTCCTTAACGCGGCAGGCTTAAACAGCAAAGTGGCTATTTTCACCTCCCCGGGCTGGTGTTTTTTCAACTCTTCAACAAGAGCAACCATTGTATTGCCACTGTCCACAATATCTTCAACAATCACCACACATCTACCCTTTATGCTTTCATTAAGCCCCAGGACTTCCTGTATGCAGCCGGTATTAGTGGTTCCATGATAAGAGGCGAGGCGCACAAATGTAATCTCACTTGGAATCGAAACCTCTTTCATCAGTTCAGCGGCAAACATAAAAGCGCCGTTTAATACCGCTAGGAAAATAGGATTCTTGCCTTCAAGCTCAGAATTCATACGCCTGGCAACACGCCTTATCTCATGTTCTATTACCTCTTGTTCAATAAACAGCTCAAACTGTTTGTCTTTAATGGTGATCACTTTATTCACAGTCCCGAAATTTTAAAACTGCAAAATTACAACTTTTTATGATTTTAAGAAATAATTTTGAAGTTTTCATTTCAAGATTGATAAAGCAGAATAAGGGTTTCATTTCTTCTCCCTGACAATATCTGTCAGTTTCACAGCCTGAAACGTCATATGTGCGACACTGCTTTCATACAGGATCCCTACAGTCTCATCATCTATCATTGTCAGGCATGAATAACCCCAGCCAAAATCTTCATCAAGCAATACCTGATACTCCTCAGGAAAAGTCAATCCGCCGTCCAGGCTAGCTTTAATTGTTATATCTTTGCGAAGCTGTGAAGAGTTAGGATTTGAAAAAAGTAGAATATCTCTTCCCAAAACATTATCTTTAGCCCTTACATTAATCAAGCTTGCCATACATACTGGTTCCTGAAGAACAGATCTTGAAGAGGGATGTTCAAACCATGTTTCGCCAAGATCTTTAGTAATTGAAACTGCACGGCTCCCCCCTCTGTTGTCGCGCATATTAAGCATTAGCACCCCCGGTTCCACTTCAGCAACCTGTGCTTCGGTTGTGTTGGAACGTGCCGGATTATGAATCTTCCATGTTTCACCTCGGTCTTTGCTGAACATGATGCCTGCATTGGGAATCCTGGTAGAATCTATGAACTGTATAGGGAACACCAGCGTGCCGTCCATCATAGTAATACCTCTTCCCGGACCCTGCAGCAATAGGTTCCAAGAGTGATCTTTCACCTGTTCCGTGATATTAACCGGATCGGACCATGTTTTTCCGTCATCGGTACTTTTTGTCATCACCAGCTGGCCAGTCGACTCCTTTCCGTTACCGTTCATTGAGTTTACCCATGCGCGGCCATTTCCCATACCATGTGTCCAAAGCGCCACAACCCATATGTTTCCTGTCTTCTCATCTACAAGTATGGACGGGTCCCCCACTCCATTTTGAGCTTTAGGCAGTCCCCCATACTCTCCAAAGCTGAGAGGAAGTCTCATCTCTTCCCATGTCTGACCATTATCAATGCTTCTACTCAAACCCACATCAACATATTCCTGTAAATCCACGCTACTGTTATAACGTACATCATATACTCCCAGCAGAGTGCCTTTCCCGGTTGTAACAAGTCCCGGAATCCTGTAAGCAGCTGCACCATCATCCCCGGCATGGCGCACACCTATTCCCATTCTGTGTAATGTACTTCCAGTGGCGAAACATAGCGGAGCACTTTTCATATCAAGTTTTACAGAAGACATTTCTACATCTATCTTCGACAAAAGAGAAGTACCCGGTTTCATCTCCAGGCTTATCCAGAAGTAGTTGATTCCGGGAAATAGCGAGCAGTTTGTAGAAAGTGTTACTTCATTCCGTGGCGAAGGTATTTCAACCAATTTTACCGAATAGGAACTATTGGCCTCTTTTGTTTTCCCGGGTGCTAAGCTTGAAATGTACTGCACCGGCGAATAGATTGTCTGTCCTTTGCGCTGTGCAGCTTCAGTGCCGCCATAATATAGTTTTATACTACTTATCTCATCCATATTAACCTGATCTGAAAAAAGCAGCATTATCTCATTCAGCACCTTCGATTTCTCAGCATCAATACGGATATAAAACAAAACATTATCCGATCTGTCAATCAGAACCGGTATTTTTGTCTGTTTAACATGAACAGTATCGGCTCCCTGTGCAAAAAAGCAGGCATATAAAATAGACAGGGCCAGGAATGTAAATTTCTTCATATTATTAAACAATTAAGCTGATAAACAATTATCTAACAGAACTTTCGTGCTAAGCGTTCGCAGAGTAAATTTCTTTATTTTACCCAGTGAAGCAAAAATCAGAATTAATTTGAACTTACTTCTAATTATTTTCACGTTTACTAATGATTTGCATGCTCGTCTCATACTGCACGCAGCAAAGATAATATATAAATTTAAATTAATAAACTTAATATATTAAGTTTATTTCATAACGCCCCCGGGAATACGCCCGAATCTAAAGATATAAGTAAAAACTTCTTGCAAGATTGGTAAAATCCTCTGTGTACTGGTGCCTGGATGTCTCAATTGTAAGTGAATCTGCTTCAAGGCAGGTGGTTTTTTTCAAAGTTATCTCCACTAAAATCCTTTTTGGAACTACGTTTGGCAATGGATATACAATAGTTTTACGTTTCATGCTGAAGAGATACTTATCACACAAAAATTCAAGTTCGCTAATCTTGTCATAAGGAAGAATCATTGAGATAACTCCGTTTTTATTAAGGCACCTCTTTCCCGAGACCAACAGATCCTCCAACGACATTGAAACAGAATGCCTTGCTGTTGTCCTGTGGGAGTCGGCCGGCAAAAAAGAATTTGAAAAATAGGGAGGATTGGATACAATTAAATCAAAACGCTCCTGCCTGCTTTTGGCAAAAATTCTGAAATCGATCAACTCTACATCTATTCTACCGGAAAAAGGTGAATTTATTACATTTTCCTTTGCCTGCTTCACTGCATCCATATCAATATCAACAGCCATAATCCTGGCACACGGGTTACGCTGAGCAATCATCATTGCTATAAGGCCTGCACCTGTTCCCACATCCAATATACTCTTAGCATTGGCAACGCTTGACCATGCGCCCAGCAAAACACCGTCTGTTCCCACTTTCATTGCGCACTTGTCATGGTGCACGACAAACTGTTTAAACCTAAAATAGGGATTGCTCATAATATGTCAATCTTTGAGTCTCTTTTGGCATGGAATTTGTTCTTTAGTATAAAAAACTAAAAAACAAAAGTACTTATTTTTCTGTTTTTATTACAGAGAAAGTTATATTATGAATCCATTTAAAAAATATACAACAAGTGATGAGGGTTCTGAAACAAACGTTATCTCTTTTATTACCAGCGATTTTATTGACGGCAATACGGAGGTTGATGAATCACATCTGAAAGAGACCTTACCGCTGCTCCCGTTGAGGAATACAATAGTTTTTCCCGGGAGCACGCTGCCTATTTCGGTCGGCAGAAAAAAATCGCTGGCATTGATCAGATCTCTTGGCAAGAAACAAAGATATATAGGCCTTGTATGCCAAAAAGACACAAATATTGAAGATCCTGAGAAGAGTGATCTTTATCAGATTGGCGTAATTGCCGAGGTGATGCGTGTTATTGAACTTGCAGATAATAACTTCAGCATTATCGTGCAGGCAAAAAAACGTTTTGAGTGGTTGCAAATCACACAAAATGATCCTTACATGAGGGCTACGTTTAAATTGAGGGAGTATGTGAAAGCATCGACTGAAGATAAAGAGTTCGGGGCTATTCTCGACTCCATCCGCGATGCCATGCTTCATATGCTGCACATGTTGGGTGAGCCCCCCAGAGAGTTGATCCAGACAATAAAAAGTGAGGCATTTTCAGATATGCTCATTAGTTATTGTGCGACAAACCTGCCCATAGAAAGCCACGAAAAGCAGGATCTTCTGAATATAAATGACGAAAAAGAACAGGCATACCGACTTTTGATGATTCTCAACCGCGAGACACAAATTCTGGAACTAAAGATGAATATCCAGATGAAAACCCGTGAGGACCTGAATCAGCAACAGAGAGAGTATTTTTTGCAGCAACAGATAAAAACCATACAGGAAGAACTGGGTGGCAATACTCAACAGATAGAGATTGATGAGTTCAGGAAGAAAGCCAAAAACAAAAAATGGAGTTCCGAAGTGGGGGAAATATTCGAAAAAGAATTGCAAAAGCTGGAGCGGTTAAATCCCCAGTCTCCCGACTATTCGGTACAGTTCGGATATCTTCAGACCATACTTGATCTTCCATGGGGTGAATATACGAAGGATAATTTCAATCTTAAGAATGCTCAAAAAGTGCTCGACAGGGAACATTTCGGCATGGAAACCGTTAAAGAACGTATTATTGAGCATCTGGCAGTGTTAAAGCTGAAAGGTGATCTTAAGTCGCCCATTCTCTGTCTTTACGGTCCTCCGGGTGTTGGGAAAACCTCATTGGGTAAATCTATCGCCGAAGCGCTCTGCCGTAAATATGTACGCATTTCTCTCGGAGGGCTGCACGACGAGGCAGAAATACGAGGACACCGGCGCACATATATAGGTGCGATACCCGGAAGAATTATCCAGAATATTCAAAAAGCAGGTTCATCAAACCCCGTGTTCGTACTTGACGAGGTTGATAAAATAGGGAATGATTTCCGTGGGGATCCCTCTTCTGCGTTGCTTGAAGTGCTCGACCCGGAACAAAACTCCACTTTTCACGACAATTACCTCTCCATCGATTATGATTTATCGAAAGTGCTGTTTATAGCAACAGCCAATAATTTAAACTCAATTCCTCAGCCACTGCTTGACCGTATGGAGCTGATAAACGTAGGTGGATATATCACAGAGGAAAAGATTGAAATAGCTTATCGTCACCTCGTTCCCAAAGAGCTCCAGAATCATGGTGTTAAAAAAGGTGCATTTGTCATACCCAAACCCACACTGCATAAGATCATTGAAAACTACACACGTGAATCGGGTGTGCGTGAATTGAATAAAAAAATTGCAAAGATTATGCGCAGGGTTGCCCGTAAGATTGCTGCAGATGAGGAATACCCTAAATCGCTGAAAGTCTCCGGCCTCAAAGAGTATCTTGGCAGGGAAGAGTACTCCAAAGACCGCTATCAGGGCAATGAATACGCAGGTGTTGTAACAGGCTTAGCATGGACCGCAGTTGGGGGCGAGATTCTTTTTGTAGAAAGTTCACTAAGTAGGGGAAAAGGTTCGAAACTCACTCTTACAGGCAACTTGGGAGATGTAATGAAAGAATCGGCTATGTTAGCTATGGAATATATTCACTCTCATTCTGAAGAGTTGGAGATAAATCCTGATATTTTCGACAACTGGAACACTCATATACATGTACCAGAAGGTGCTATACCAAAAGATGGCCCTTCGGCAGGAATCACAATGATTACATCATTGGTATCTATGTTTACTCAGCGGAAAGTGCGTCCTAATCTGGCAATGACGGGAGAGATAACATTACGAGGCAAGGTTCTTCCGGTAGGAGGTATCCGCGAAAAAATACTTGCAGCAAAAAGGGCTGGTATCAAAGATATTATTCTGTGCAAAGAGAACAAAAAGGATATTGAAGAAATAAAGGACGACTATTTAAAGGGGCTTACATTCCATTACATTAGTGATGTAAAGGAGGTTATAGATCTTGCCCTATTAGACAAAAAGGTTGAAAACCCAAAAGATTTCACTATAAAAGAAAAACCTAAGACAACAATGTAAAAAGGTAATCCTCCGAAAGCTATATAAAAGAAAAACCCCTTCAATCAGAAGAGGTTTCCTTTTATATACAGATATTATTTTATTCGGAGTAATATCTGAAATCCTTTAGTAATTCCTGAAGCCTTTTCCTTGCAAAGAAAATCCTGCTCTTTACAGTTCCTATAGGTAATTCCAGGTGCTTTGCAATTTCTTCATATTTGTATCCGGAAACATGCATTGAGAAAGGTATTTTATACTCATCAGTAAAACTGTTAATAGCCTTGTTTATCTCTTTTATCGTGTATGCCCCGTCGGGAGTATCAAAACCGGAATCCTGCGGTAAATTAAGATGATAGAGATTTTCTGTTTTATCAATAATAGTTTGGCTTCTGACAATCTTACGATAATTATTTACAAAAATATTATGCATTATGGTAAATACCCACCCTTTGAAGTTTACATTCTCATAATACTTCTCTCTGTTGTCTAATACACGGAGAGTTGTTTCCTGCAACAAATCTTTGGCTTCTTCTCTGTCGGCAGTCAGGGTCAATGCAAAATTGAACATGTTGTCCTGCAGACTAAGCAGTTGCTTTTCGAAAGAAATTTTTGTCTTCATAAGCGATGACTTTTAATTGTGTTAAATAACAGTTGCTTTTTCTTCGTCAAGAAAAGACCGTTTGTTGTCACTGCAAATATAAAAAGATAAATTTAAAACGAAAATTGTTTTAGATGTAAAAACGATTAATTAGTGTTAACAAAAAAAATATTAAAATAAACAAGCTGACTATCAGCCCTATATAGCTATCACAAGGGTACCCCTGATAGCATCGATGCTTGATTGAGATTTTCTATATCTACAGGTTTAATATAAATCTTTGCAATACTAACAAAATAAACCCTTTTTTAAAATGACTCTAAATAATAACAAGTCTGCAATCTTTATAATGAAATATGTTAAACATAGAATTAACATATCAGCGCATAAAAACAGTTAGATGCTTATATTAACATAATGGCACAATATTTGCTTTTAACAATAAGTGCGCTTTGTACGTTATTCGCTTACAGAGTCCGGATATTATTTAATTCTTTATCGTTATTCGGCGATGTAAGTTATTTTTGATATCCGTTTAACGAATTAATAAAAGGCAAATTGCGACAAAATAACTGAATAACAATAGAATAACCAATTTATAAACCAAAAAAGTATATATTTATGGTACAAAAAGGACAGATTGGGGTGACTACCGATAACATTTTCCCCATTATTAAAAAGTTTCTATACAGCGATCATGAGATTTTCCTGCGTGAAATTGTTTCAAACGCTGTGGATGCAACACAAAAGCTTAAAACACTCTCCGATGTGGGAGAGTTTAAAGGAGAACTGGGCGACTTGTCAGTCAGGATATCCATCGACAAGAAAAATAAAACACTCAAAATTTCAGATCGCGGTATAGGTATGACAGCTGATGAGGTTGACAAGTATATAAATCAGATTGCCCTATCATCCGCCAATGATTTTCTGGACAAATACAAAGATAGCGCCAATGCAATTATCGGCCATTTCGGCCTGGGGTTCTACTCCTCATTCATGGTAGCGAAGAAAGTGGATATCATAACAAAATCTTATAAAGAAGAGGCAACAGCCGTGAAATGGTCTTGCGACGGAACGCCGGAATTCACAATGGAAGAGGTTGAAAAGCAGGAACGCGGAACCGATATCATCCTTTATCTTGATGATGAGAATAAAGATTTTCTCGAAAAGGATAAAATTGAGTCACTCCTCAATAAATATTGCAAGTTTCTTCCTGTACCGGTTGTTTTCGGCAAAAAACAGGAGTGGAAAGATGGCAATTATGTGGATACAGGGGAGGATAACATAATAAATGATGTTAACCCGCTCTGGAAACAAAAACCAGCCGTATTGAAAGATGAGGATTACCTGAAATTCTACCGTGGTCTCTACCCGCTATCTATAATGGATGAACCAATGTTCTGGATTCATCTCAATGTGGACTATCCTTTTAATCTGACCGGCATCCTCTACTTCCCTAAGATAAAGAGCAACATCGATCTGCAACGCAACAAAATACAGCTCTACAGCAACCAGGTATATGTAACGGACTCTGTAGAGGGCATTGTACCTGAATTTCTTACACTGCTGCACGGTGTAATAGACTCACCCGATATTCCGCTTAACGTGTCCCGCTCGTATCTGCAGAGCGACAACAATGTGAAGAAGATATCGAACCACATCATGAAAAAGGTGGCCGACAAACTAGAAGAGTTGTTTAAAAATGAGCGTTCACAATTCGAAGAGAAATGGGATAGCCTGAAGCTTTTCATCGAGTACGGAATGCTCACGGAAGAAAAGTTCTATGACAGGGCGGTGAAATTTTCACTACTAAAAAACACTGAAGGTAAATACTTCACAGCCGAAGAGTATAAAACTTTAGTTAAAAGCGCACAAACTGATAAAAATGGTGATATTATCTACCTATATACTGCCAACAAAGAGGAACAGTTTGCGCATATAGACGCTGCCAGGGATAAAGGGTACGATGTGCTGATGATGGATGGTCAACTCGATGTTCACTGGATGGGCCTGCTGGAACAAAAAATGGGGAAGACCCGGTTTGTCAGAGTCGATAGCGATACAGTAGAACATATTATTGAGAAGGAGGAGGCAGAAAAAGTTGATATAAGCGACAAACAGAAAGAAACACTTTCAGAAACAATCAAATCACAACTGCCGATAATAGAAAAAACGGAGTTCGCCGTTGATTTCAAAGCTCTTGGAGAATCATCCAAACCTATTCAGATTACCCAAAACGAATTCTCACGAAGAATGAAGGAGATGGCTGTAATGCAGCAACAGATGGCATTTTACGGAGAGATGCCCGATACCTATCAAATTGTACTGAATGTGCAGCATCCAATAATAAAAGAGCTTATAAACAAAAGTGAAGGAAAAGAAAAAGAAGAACTGATAGAACAGGCCTCTTCCGATACCAGGCTGAAGCAGATGTTAGATCTGGCCCTCCTTTCTAACGGAATGCTTAAAGGAGAGGCACTTAGTAATTTTGTAAAACGCAGTTTTGAAATGATACAATAAAAAATCTGCCTATCTGGGAAAAGATGAAGAAAACCGGTAATCATTCAATCATTACCGGTTTTTTCTTTCTGATATAAAGATTATTCCGTGTGAATATGCCATATCGGACATATGATATTATCTTTGCATCAAAAAAACAGACTTAAAATGAATAAATCTTACGAGGTTACCTATTCTCCATTTCGTGCTTTCACCCGTGAAGAGTGGCGTAAACTGGAGGAACATCCAATGTTTCCCATATCGGACATCGACCTTACAAAACTGCAAGCACTTAATGAACCGCTTACGCTAAGTGAAGTAGAAGACATTTACATCCCTATGATCAGGCTTCTGCAGATCCATATAACCCACTATCGCAACCTGCACAACGAACGGGATCAGTTTTTCGTCAATACCAGCAAACAAATCCCATACATCATAGGTATAGCAGGAAGTGTTGCAGCAGGAAAGAGCACTACAGCCCGCGTACTTCAGAAGTTGCTTTCTATGACACCGGGACATCCGAAAGTGGAACTTATAACTACCGACGGTTTTTTGTACTCTAACGATGAACTGGAGAAGCGGGGATTACTTAATAAAAAAGGATTCCCTGAAAGTTACGATGCAAAAAAATTGTTGTCGTTTCTCGCAAGTGTAAAATCGGGACGTGACACATTTGAGGTGCCGGTCTATTCACATCTCTATTACGATGTAATAAAAGACAGGACGCAAGCCATTGAGCGGCCTGATATTCTTATTGTTGAGGGTATAAACGTACTACAGGTTTCCTTAAACAAAAAACCGAAGAGACGTGTGTTTGTATCCGACTTTTTCGATTTTTCAATTTACGTGGACGCAAGTGAGAAGGATCTCCGTGAATGGTATTTGGAGAGATTTAAAAAATTACAACTGACTGCCTTCCGTGACCCTGACTCCTATTTTCATAAATATGCCTTCTATCCGGAGAAAAGACTGTTGAAGTTTGCCAATAGGGTTTGGGACGAAATAAATCTTCCGAATCTGGAACAAAATATTCTCCCAACACGATTCCGCGCAGATCTGATTCTTGAAAAAGGGGAGTGTCATTTTGTCAGAGGTATCCGCATCAGGAAAATCTGACAGATATGTATCATTAATAACCAGCAAATATCAATAACAGTTTATGTGCCTGTTATGAAACCCTGAATATCAAAAATGGTTATTATAATGCACTGAATATAAATATTTATTTTGTCTCAATGCAATGAAAAAGACATATAGGGGTCACTATGTTTGTAAAAGTAAAAACTTTATGAGTATTGTTAATTATAGTGGACTCATTCCCGGATGAAAACAAAAACGATGAGCTGTGACTTGCCCATTGTTTAACACAGTTAACTATATTTGATGTGTGCTAAAGGCTTTACTTGTGCTAAAAGGCATTCCGTATCTTCTCCGAAATTTCCTCAAACTCATCCTTCGAAAGTTTAAGTTTCGGATTGGCAAGGCTCATATCACCCTCTTTTTGAATGGGGATCAGATGAATATGCGCATGTGGCACCTCAAGTCCAATGGCCATCACACCTACCCTTTTGCACGGGATAGCTTTCTCTATAGCCTTTGCCGTCTTTTTGGCAAAAACAACCATATCTGCCAAAAGCATATCATCCAGGTCGAAAAGATAGTCGACCTCCTGTTTTGGGACTACCAACGTATGGCCTTTTGCCATAGGATTGATGTCCAAGAAAGCGTAAAAACGATCATCTTCAGAAATCTTGTACGATGGAATCTCTCCGGAGATAATTCTGCTAAAAATTGTAGCCATAATTGATTTAAATAGATATTTCCAACACCTCAAACGTCATGATACCCGATGGCACTTTTATCTCGGCAATATCACCCACTTTCTTACCCAGCAGGCCCTGAGCGATAGGAGTGTTTACAGCAATCTTACCGTTTTTAAGGTCAGCTTCACTCTCCGAGACAAGGGTATAGGTCATCTGTTTTTTTGTCTGCACGTTTTTTATGGTCACCTTGTTCATTATCTTAACCTCATCAGTACCTATAGCGCTTTCATCTATCAGGCGGGCAGTTGCAATAAGGCCTTTCATCTGTGATATTTTTGCTTCAAGCATTCCCTGTGCCTCCTTGGCGGCATCATATTCCGCGTTTTCTGACAAATCTCCCTTATCTCTGGCTTCGGCAATCTGTCTCGATATCTCAGGTCTCTGTACAGATTCCATCTCTATCAACTCTTCTTTTAATCTCCGAAGTCCGTCTTCGGTCATGTAAGTTACAGACATAATTTTTTCTCCTGTTTAACTTAGTGAAAACTTAACATAAAGAAAAGAATTCCGGCCTTTTCATAAGACCGGAACTCCCTTTTTCCATGATGTAATTGCTACAAAGATAAAAACTTTGTTCTGATAAAACAAATATCCTACGTATGTTTTACAACACTTTTTTCAACTCATTACTCAGTTTTGAAAAGTCTTCAATCCGAACAACAATATCTCCTTCACGGTTCAGGATAAAACCTGTAGGAATCTCCCTCACATTGTACATCGACAGTAAACATGTATTTACAGATTGAGGATCGCGGACAGTAATCCATGGCAGGTTGTCAGCTGCTGTTTTCCAGAAATGCTCATCAGAATCGAACGAAATCTGATATATTTCAAATCCGCGCGATCTGTATTGTGAATATACAGCATTAAGGCCCATATTGTGTTTTGGAGAGAAATCAGCATTATATATCACGAAATCAAGCAGAACAACTTTACCCTGAAGCGAAGAGAGAGCCTTCTTATCCCCGTTCATGTCTCTCAGCGCAATATCGGGTAATCGGGTTACTGTTTCAACTGGCACTTTTTCCAACAGACGTGCCTGCTGCTCTTGTTGCCTTCGAGTCTTCAATGCGTTCATGGCAAATTCATACAGATGTTTTGTTCTCTCTGTTTCGGGGTAATACCTATTCCATGATGTGGCAACTGCTCCAAACATTGCATAATCTTTTTTATCATAGGGATTGAAAATCAGATAGTCGTTTATCTTCTGAAAGACGGCGTAATAGGCAGCAGCACTCGATGGATTTCCCAGAATCATGCGAGATATGTTTGACTTGTACTCTGTCAGCACCGTGTCAAGCCGGGCAATAAAGGTCATATCATCAATCGATTTTGCTTTATGCAGATTTTCAATACCGGTAATTTTCCCGGCAGCAGCAATAGTAAGTGCATCTACCTCTCTGAGCTGATCGTTGGTGGGAGAATCAACTATGGTAAACGAACTATATAAGTTTGAAGCATCCGCCTGCAAATGAAGCGTTTCTGAAGAATCGACGGTAAAAACCACTCTCTGATCGCCAATACGTAACTGATAAAACTCGGGGTTTTGAGGGGCAGGTTGTTTAAAAGCAAACGAACCATTTTCTTTGAGCACAGCAGAATCAAGAAGTACAACACCACCCAGGCCTCTATGCTCAAGATAGAGAGTATCACCTTTTGCAGATTCTATTTTACCTTCCACTTTAAATGCAGCTCCCTGCTTACATGAGAAACATAGCCCTCCAATCATTAAGGCCAGCACAAATCTTTCAAACACCCTGTTCATAAATTATTCATTAATTATATTTAGTGCAAAACTAATGATTTTTCAGGTAAAAGTATGTATATGGTGAAAAATTTATAAACGTATCCCGTAAAGGAACATTCAAAAAAAAGATACACTAAGATCAATTTTATAAAAAATACAATTCTTTTTAAAATAATATTGCTAATTTTGAAGTTAATTAAGCTGCAGGGAAGTGTGTCGTTTTTAAAACTGTGCATATATGTACAAACTAAAGTACATTAATTATTTAAGTGAATTATCAAGAAAATAAAGATGTGTAATCACACAGCCTGACAATTCGTCTTTTATGAGTAAAAGTGAAGATTCTAAAAGAAGGAATAGTTAATTATAATCAAATATAACATTTTTCAACCCTATTGCACTTAATTACCTGTTTTTTAATTGAAAAAAGCGTTGTCTGATAAAAAAAAAGTATATATTGCACAATATCTTATCAAGTTAACAGTAAAGTCACAGACAAGAAAGATAAGAAAAAAATTACAATGCGGTAATTTAATTGTTTTTTAACTGTAAAATAATGGATCTGAATAAGAATTAAGTTTTAAGTAATAAGTATGAACCTTTGTCATCACCTTATTTCCGGATTTTCAGCTCGCACCTTTATCTTATTTAAAGCTTCGGCTTTAAGATTATCGGTATTATTCAATAACAAATTCATTGCATCGTTATTACACCCAACCCTACTTATTGATAACCCTGACAACAAGGTTCTTTATACCGGATTTATCCTGTTTTTAGCAGCATCGTTAATTCTACTTATTTACTTTTTATCAGAGCGTATCAAGAGTAAACGTTTTCGCGAAAATGAAAAGACACGAAATGATTTTTTCATAAAACTTGCCCATGAATTCAGAACTCCGCTTACCATAATTTTAGGGATGAGCAAGCAGCTCAAGGGACAAAAAGACCTTGGTAAAAACTCACTCACATTTCTCTCGGCAATTGAACGGCAGGGACGTCATTTATCCGATCTTGTAAATCAACTTCTTGATTTAGCCAATTTACAGACAAATGAGAACAAACTGGAATGGAAAACAGGCAATATCATAGCTTATGTGCAGATGATTTCAGAAACATTCGGGTTATATGCTGAACAAAAAGATATTGAACTGGTGTTTTACAGTGAAGAAAATAAAATAGAGACTGATTTTGTACCCGATTACCTTTTCAAAATATTGCAAAATATTCTATCAAATGCAATAAAATACAGTGACAATGGTAGCCGTGTATTTATTATACTTGAGCGAAATAAAAAAGATAAGAAAAGACTGATGATCAAAGTGATTGACCAAGGTAGCGGAATAACTAAAACCGAGCTACCCTATATATTCGATCTGTTTTACAAAGCACCATCAGCCAGTGATAGTCTGAGCTACGGAATAGGTCTTACACTTACAAAGCAACTGATATACAATCTTAATGGCACCATTGATGTAGAGAGCGCTGAAGGAAAAGGCTCTACCTTTACAATAGGGCTGCCAATCAACAGAGATGAAAAAAAGTTGTACTCACACTGGTCGCCGCGCCAAAACACCAAACAGGGAATATTAGAAAAACTTCCGCCAATTGAAAACAAAGATATTGTAAACCTCGAGACCAAGAAGAAAGAAGAACGTAAAACAATTTTAATTGTCGAAGACAATAAAGATATATACCTTTATATAAGTGCCTTATTCAATAATGACAAGCTCAATATTTTATATGCAGATAATGGGGTTACAGCCATGGAGATGGCCAATGAATATATCCCCGACATTGTGATTACCGACATTATTATGCCCAAAAAGAACGGTATAGAACTTTGTAAAGATATCAGATCATCAACTCTTCTAAATCATATTCCAATAATTATCATTTCTGCCAAAAACTCCCAATCCGATTTTTTAGAAGGATTTAAAAGCGGAGCAGATGCATATATAGGAAAACCATTTACGGGTGAAGAACTACAGGTACGTGTCGAAAAACTGCTTGAATCGCGCGACAAACTGAAAGAAAAATATCTGAGGACAATTTTTAAAGAAGAAAAAAACGAAACAGGCAACAATTTAAATGTTGAGTTCCTGAGAAAGGTGACAGACATAATTCATCACGAAATAAAAAATCCAAATTTCTCTGCAAAAAAATTGGCTCATGAGCTGGCAATAAGTGTATCACAACTAAACAAAAAATTAAATGCCATAACAGGATACCCTAGCTCTACCTATATTCAACAAGTAAAAATTGCTTACGCTAAAAAACTATTAACGCGTAGCAACAAGCCCATCAGCGAAATAGCAGATATGTGCGGCATTTTTGATGTGAATTATTTTTCCAGAATATTTAAAAAACACACGGGCGTAACACCAACACAATACCAAAGATTACCTCAGGATTAACAAAAATAACCATCACGATAAGCTGCTTCATTCAAATAATTTATGACTGGCAATTGTGAAAATTGTCGATGATATAATAATTTTAAATATTTCGTGAAAAACTCTTCAACAACTCCAAAGTAATAATAGCACTATTATAATACTGATATTTAATTATTTAAAAAAATCAATTGCGCGAATTGTGCTATTAACCATAAATGTTAAAGCTTGTTTTATGCTATATTTCACTAAAAAAATCCTAACGACAGGTTTGGGAAAACCTTATGTTTGTACCGAAAAATGATGGCGGATAAACGGACACCTTGACACTGCTAAACGTACGGAAAGCATATTAAAGGGAAAAATCAGAAAAAGCGGTAAACGGTCAGAGAATAAGCGGTATACGTATAAAAAGAACATCATAAACGTTACTAAAAACGCGACAATAGGCAAAGCCGGGGTAACATCCAATAAATTAGTGCATTCGCTACAGAATTTTTCAATTTAATTTACATAAGACATTAAAATAAACATATAAATACAAGAACATTTATGAAGTATAAATTGATTCAAAAAGCAAATCCGCTCGAACCGGAGACCAAACGCAAGTGGTATGCTAGTCCGGTGAAAGCAGGGACAATAAACAATTACCAACTGAGCAAAGGAATTGCCGGAAAATCTTCTCTCACACGAGGGGCAGTAATGAATGTAATAGAGAACATGGTAGATGAAATTCCAAAATACCTGATGGAGGGATACAGCGTGAATTTAAATAATTTTGGAACGTTGCGTCTCTCTCTCTCAAGCGAAGGGGTTTCCGATCCTGACGAGTTCACAGCTGACAATATTAAAAATATGCGCGTCGTTTTCACTCCTTCTCCTGAATTCAGGAGTACACTTTCAAAAATGAAACTTGAAAAAACGGAATAGTTATAACCTGTTGAAAGCTTGGCATAAGCAGTTTAAGAAGTCAATTGAAAGCATAATAACAGCAATTTAAGAGAAATTTATGACATCCCGAAACAAATATATCTCAATTAAAGAACCCCAAGAAGAGCTTACCCTCATGCTTCATGGGATAGGTTTTGTTACGGGCGATCCGTCAATCAGGATTTCATATCCATACGTTTTTCACCCGAGTGTGCGAATTACTGTGAAAGAACCTGGCGAAGCAAAATGGATATACATGATGTTGCCCCTGCCCAAAGGAAGCCTGATAACGCAAGTAAAAATCGCCTATCAAATCGTTGGTATTCAAAGCTATATACCCCTTGTAAGGCTAGTGGAACAAAGAGAACCGATAGCAGCGACAGTACTTCACAACAAGGTGGTTGACAAGCCTTTACCATCCTCGGGAATCATCAAAGCTGAATGTAGGGCAGTTGTAAGTAAAAGCACCCTCCTTAAAATATGCATGGAGTTTGAGAACAGCGATGATATTATTGAATTTGGCGGGGTTGAAGTGAATTATATACCACACTTTAATACACAAAACATAGAAGAAGAAGAAAAAAAAAATAAAAAAACGCGAATGAATAGAAGTTCGATTTTCAGTTTCGGGAATGACGGTAAAAACCAGGTATTGAGGTATAACCTGATTTCTTTGATTTCACTGTTTTTCAAACCTAAAAAACGTAGAAAGTTTCATATAAACATAGAGAACACCTTGTGAAATATCTTAATTTATTATTTTTAATTTTTTTAATGTATGAAAAAAAAGTTATTTTTTAAAATTTTTGTCTTTGCAGTAATTGCTGCTTTTGTAACAGTTACCTCTTGTAAAGATTATGATGAAGACATCAGCAAACTGGAAACAGAACTCTCAACATTGAAGAGCACTGTATTGACACAAGCGGAATTGAATACCGTTAAAACGCAGCTGGAAGCTAGCATTAATCAGGTAAAAACCGACTTGGCTGCTGTCAAAACCAAGGCAGACGCATCTGCATCAAAGGCTGAACTTGATGCTGCCATGGCGTTGGTTGTAAAACTGGAGACCTATAACGCTTACAAAGCTATTGTAGACGCTGATCTGGCCAAACTGAAGGCTGATATGGCCAAAGCTGCTACCAAAGAAGAAGTGAATGCAATTAAGGCAACACTTGAGTCAAGCATCAATCAGGTTAAAGATGAGTACGGCGCACGCCTTGCAAACCTGGAAGCTATTTTAAAGATCAAGGATGGCAAGTCTGAAGTATTGGATCAAATTCAACTCGATTTAACAGAACAATTAGCTATGATTGAGGCTAATGCTGCAGAGATAGCCACTGTTAAAGCCGACCTGCTTGCCAAGTACAACGAACTGAAAGCTCTTATTGAAGCCAACAGAATGGCTATTGAAGCACTTGATGACAAGGTTGAGGCTTACAAAAGTGAACTCGAAAATGAAATTGCAGATCTTAGAACCGAGCTCACCGGAATGATTATCGATGTATACAGGAGCCTTGATCACCGTGTTTACACCCTGACTTACATTCCCGACTATACTTCTTATGACGGAACTCCGCAGATTGTTGTAAGAGGTATTACAGAATGGATGTTTAACAAACCTGCAAAACAGTTTTATTACACTCCGGACTGGGATTCAGATTGGGATGAGAACTGGTCGGTTAAGCAAATAGGCAAAATCTATAAGGGTATTACCATCCTTCGTTACAACGTAAGCCCGTCGAACGTTCAGATGAGCGATTTCGAAATATACGCACTTCTGCACAAGACCTCTTTGCTGAGATATGCTGATACCAAATCTGCTCCTATCATGTTGACCGGCCAGGCAACATTGGCTAACGGCGTATTGAGCGTTCCTGTAATGGTTGAAGAAAACGACTACGATTATGAAGACGGGAGCTGGTGGGGAAATGATTATCCGAGAGCAGTTTCGACCAAAAATGGTAATGATAAATGGGGATCTAACGTAAGCGTTGCACTTCAGGTGAAAAACATCAATGTGGAAATGGATAACGACGAAAACCGTTATGTAACCTCTACCGAATATGTGAAAGCCAACTTCGACCTTTCAGAAGGACGTATTGCATTGAACGAAGAATCAATGAAAGATGACGGCGACCTTCTTCCTGTAGGAGTTGAGTATGATGAAATAGCTAGTGCATCGTATGCATCGGACATCAGACTCTGGAACGGGAAATCGCAAAGTGGCGACATGACCGACGTCCTTAACCATACCATCAATCTGAACAACTATATTTATGGTATGTTCGATGATTATTATGGAGACTGGGAAAAGATGACAGAGTTCGGCTTCAATGCTCATACATTCAAGTTCAGACGCGTATATCTTGAAAGTGAAGGTGTTAACCAGACCAACGATTATGTTACTTTGAACGAAACTACCGGTGTAATTGGTGTTAAACCTGACGGGAACAAAGTAAACCAGGCTGCCGTAGGACGTACTCCTATTGTGGAAGTAACCGCTTTGGTCAACGGTAAAGTGCATGCAGTTGGTTATATCAAGATCATAATTACCGATGGATTTGATAATTCTCCTGTTAAGTTCGAATTCACACTGCAAGATTATGTATTGGGATGCAACAGCACATACAAGTTGACAAACGTTGATATCGATGCAATCGACTTCGACCAGGTGTTCAACCACTCACGCATCCAGCTTGGTAAGGATGCATTCTTCAGTGAGTACAAACAGGCCGGGCTGACTGCTGCACAGGTTATAAAAGTATCACCGCCAACACCTGCTGCTGCTACTGTTGGTGTCACTAACGCTGAACATGTTTGGTTCAAATGGGCAATCGATCCGGAAACTCAAAGCGTGAACCTGTACAACTATTTGGAAGGAAACATCCGCAACGATGCTCCTGCTGGTACATACAAAGTGAAGACCATACTGAAATCGACCGGATACCGTCCTGACGTAGAAATTACATGGAACTTCAAGGTAGTATTGCCGACAAATCTGAAATTGACTGCAAATCCGTCATTCTTGTCAAATGGTATCTATAAAGTTGAACCAACGGTTTACTTCCAGGTTCCGACTCCAAAAACTTCTACTCCGTACGAAGGGTTGTTGCAAAATGCATTCGTTCATAACAACTTGGATTTGGACTTTGGTGTACTTGATGCAAATCAACAATGCGATGGTTACCTTAAACCGTACTTTGTTGTAACAGGTGTTCCATCAGGATTCAAGAAAGTAATAGCCGGTACACAATTTGGACAACAGACAGAAGTTCGCAGAAATAGCGACAACGCTCTTGCAGCCACAATATACAATCATACCGGAGCTCCTGCCAACGGATTCGAAACTGGTGGCTTCTATATTGTACTGAACGATCAAACTCATTCTAATCCTCAAATTGGCAACTACAAGCCTTGGAGTGATGCAGCAAAAGAATTGGTTAAAGCTGGTTGGATTGAAGTACAACCAAGAGGATATCTCAATGGACAGGTGCTGAACCATGTTGGTTTGTATAACCCATTCACAGTGATGTTCACCAAACCTCTTTCACTCAACTTTGCCGACAAATATGAATTGTGGGATCAGGGTACAGGTGCAAATCAAAGAGTAAGCATCAATCTTGTAAGAACATCAACTATGTCGCCGTTTAACCCCTGGGTCAATAATTCAGTAATTAAAGACTTCCTGGGTAACGACATTGTATTCTCATCAATTGCAGGAATGGGTGCTAACGACGGAAATAATCACAGAGCACTGGTAGATCATTACGAAATTGAAAGAATTATTTCAGGTGGAACTTATATCCCAACAATAGACTTTAAATTCAATAATCTTACTACCAACTTACCAAATGGCCAGTTACCTTTCGGCATGAGAGTGAAAGCTGATAACGCCAGCGTAGGGACTGCACCTAACTATACAACATTAGTTGTTGCATGGGAAAATGAAACAGGTGGTTCAGTTCAAAATGCATTCGAAATTTACCTGCCGGTATCTATCAATCACAAATGGGGTAAATTAGAAGGTAAGATTACCATTGTGGTTAATCCCGGAACAGGCAACTAAACTTGAATGAAATGAAAAGTAATCATCTGACTGAAAGAGACGCTTTTCAAAAATAACAATCACTAAAAGGCGTCCACAAAAGGTGGACGTCTTTTTCCTATTTCAATTACAAAAATTTATACCTATGAAAAAGTTTTTTATTTATATGTTCGCTTTAGCCCTTTTCCCTGCAATCGCTTCGGCACAAACAAGAGAGATAAAGGAGGAGGGAAAAACGGTTTTTAAACCACATGCTTATCTGCAATTGCAAGGAGGCGCCGCTCATACCCTGGGTGAAGTCTCTTTTACTGATCTGATCTCTCCGGCAGCAGCAATAAATCTGGGATATAAGTTCACTCCGGTTTTTGGCGCACGCATCGGTGCAAGCGGGTGGCAGGCCAAAGGCGCCTGGGTGGCTCCAAAACAGGTTTACGATTTTAACTATCTGCAGGGAAATATTGATATTACTCTCGACATCTTTTCACTGTTCGGCGGATTCAATCCCATGCGAATAGTTAATCCCTACCTGTTTGCCGGTGGAGGTTTTGCTTATGGCTTCAATAACGATGGGGCTAACAATCTGAACACTGGAGGATACCAGCTTGAATATCTATGGAAAGACAACAAAACATTTATTGCCGGCCGTGGTGGACTGGGAATAGATTTCCGGCTAAACAATGTAGTGAGCTTGGGACTCGAAGGAAATGTCAATGTTCTTCCAGATAAATTCAATTCCAAAAAAGCAGATCATCCGGACTGGCAGTTCAATGCCCTGGCAGGTATCAAAATCAACCTGGGAAAGACTTACACAAGAACAGAGCCTATCTACTACGAACCTAAGCCGGCTCCAGAACCCGCTCCAGCTCCGGCTCCCGTACCAAAACCGGAACCGAAGCCAGCACCTGCACCTGTAGTGGTGAAAGAGTTCCCGGTACTGCCAACAGTACATTTTATAAGGGGTAGCGCCCGCATCGACAAAAATAAATACGCTTCAGAACTGGCTACAATAGTATCTACTCTGAAAGAGTTTGAAAACGATGCGGTAGAAATTACCGGATTTTGTGACCACACAGGCACAGATCAGTTAAATGAACGACTGTCACTGCAACGCGCTGAAGCCTTGAAAACATATCTGACAGAACAAGGAATTGACGCATCGCGTATGACAACCAAAGGAATGGGAAAAGACCCGGGGCTCTCGGGTGAAGAAGCATACACCGTGATAGCGCGACGTGTGGAAGTAACAAAGTAGCATCTGCCCGGAAAAGAGTTAAACATTTACAATAACTGCTTTAGTCATCGTATAATTTTTAAAACGATAGGTTTAAATTCATTTTCCGGAGAAGCAGGGATATCCGTAGCGGGTATCCCTCTTTTTTCATAAGATAACTTATAGATATCACCATCAATCAACGATAAAACACCAATCCTTTCAATATTTTATGCTCCTTAATTAATCGTAAAACCAAAACTTTGTGTACCTTTGTAAGATTTTATACAAAGAAAATTACAACTTAATAATTTATGACAAATCCAATTGTTAAGCGGATCGAGTTGGCAGACGGACGCACGATCACGCTGGAGACGGGGAAACTGGCGAAACAAGCCGATGGCTCCGTTACCCTTCGCATGGGTAACACAATGCTTCTGGCAACCGTTTGCGCCGCTAAAGATGCAACTCCCGGAACCGATTTTATGCCTCTTCAGGTTGAATACAGAGAAAAATTTGCCTCTTTCGGAAGGTATCCGGGAGGATTTATGAAACGCGAAGGGAAACCTTCAGATTCAGAAATACTTACCAGCCGGTTGATTGACCGTGCACTTCGACCTCTGTTCCCGGACGATTATCATGCTGACGTTTTTGTAAACGTCATCCTTTTTTCTGCCGATGGCGAGGATATGCCCGATGCGCTTGCCGGACTGGCAGCATCTGCAGCCCTGGCCGTTTCAGACATACCTTTCAACGGCCCTATCTCAGAGGTTCGAGTGGCGCGTGTAGAAGGAGAGTTCGTTATCAACCCTACATTCAAACAATTGGAAAAAGCAGATATTGACATGATGGTGGGTGCTACTATCGACAACATCATGATGGTGGAAGGAGAAATGAATGAAGTATCGGAAGATGAGATGCTTGAAGCTATAAAGGTTGCCCACGAAGAGATAAAAAAACAGTGCCAGGCCCAAATTGAGCTGACAGAGATGACAGGCAAGACGGTAAAGCGTACTTACAACCACGAAGAAAATGATGAAGACCTGAGAAAACAGGTATGGGACAAATGCTACAAACGCGCATACGATATAGCTGCATCACAGAACCCAAACAAGCATGAGCGTATTGAAGCTTTCGAAGCCATTATGTCTGAATTCATTGAGTCGATTCCAGAAGAGGAACGTGAAGAAAAGACACCGCTCGTTTCCAGATATTACCACGATGTGGAGAAAGAGGCAATGCGTCGCTCTATTCTTGATGAGGGCAAACGGCTCGACGGCCGTGCAACTACCGAAGTACGGCCCATATGGAGCGAGGTGGATTTTATCCCCGGGCCACACGGATCGGCACTTTTCACCCGCGGTGAAACACAATCACTCACAACAGTTACACTGGGGACAAAACTCGATGAGAAAATTGTTGACGACGTTCTTGTCCACGGTACAGATCGTTTTCTTCTTCACTACAACTTTCCACCTTTCTCTACCGGCGAAGCCCGTCCACAACGCGGTACAGGCCGTCGTGAGATTGGACACGGCAACCTGGCACACCGTGCACTCAAACGCATGATTCCTCAGGGATACCCCTATGTGATACGTGTTGTTTCAGATATACTGGAGTCCAACGGATCATCGTCCATGGCTACGGTTTGCGCGGGTACGCTCGCCTTGATGGATGCCGGTGTAAAAATCAAGAAACCGGTTAGCGGCATCGCTATGGGATTGATATCGGAGAACAAAGGACAGAATTATGCCATCCTTTCAGATATTCTTGGGGACGAAGACCATCTTGGTGATATGGACTTTAAGGTGTGCGGCACCAAAGACGGGATTACAGCTACCCAGATGGATATCAAAGTAGACGGGCTCTCATATGAAGTTCTGGAAAAAGCGCTGGCACAGGCAAAAGCAGGACGTGAGCATATTATGGGAAAGATGATGGAAACAATCTCCGAACCTCGTGCCGACCTGAAACCGCATGCTCCGCGTATAGAGGTAATTGAGATCCCGAAAGATTTTATAGGTGCAGTAATTGGCCCGGGAGGAAAAATCATCCAGGGAATCCAGGAAGAGACAGGCGCTGTAATCACTATCGAGGAGATCGACAATAAGGGCCGTGTAGAGGTTTCAGCGAACAACAAAGCATCTATCGACGCAGCCATGCTTAAGATAAAAGGCATTGTGGCAGTCCCTGAAGTAGGTGAAGTATATGATGCTACCGTACGCTCAGTTATGCCATATGGCATGTTCTGCGAGTTCCTGCCAGGGAAAGACGGCCTGCTACATATTTCAGAAATAGACTGGAAAAGGCTGGAGAAGGTGGAAGATGCCGGTATTAAAGAAGGAGACAAAATCCAGGTAAAACTGATCGATATAGACCAGAGAACTGGAAAATTCAAGTTATCACGCAAGGTTTTGCTTCCCCGTCCTCCCAAACATGAAAATTCGAAAGGAGAATAAAGTAGCCGGAATGCTCAGTTTTGTATAATCCGGACATAATAGACTGATCGAAAAGTTGTAAAAAACCAAGTTGATCTGCAACTGTTTTAAGCGAACCACAAAAAGGTTCGCTTAATTTTTTTAACAGAGTCTCTGTTATTATACTATATAGAAACAATCTAACTTTATGTAACTACTCAGGTACCCCCTGTCATAGACAGAGAGTCCTGACTACTCGTCAATAACTATGCTATACTCGAAACTACGCTTTAGCAAGGGATGCAATAACCCGAAGGACCTCATAGGGGTTCTGTCCGTTCTTGACCGCTGTTTGGATGACGGAGGCAACGGTAGCATAGTTCCCGGCTCCTTCCTCGGAGCGGAAGCACCCGCTGACTTTCAATTTGGTCTTGGCCGGTCTCAATGCCTTCTCGGAGTCGTTGTTCGTGGGAGGAACAGCTGGATTGGCGAGGAAGGTAAAGATATAGTCCCGGTGTTTGGCAATGCCTTTTTTGAGTTTGTCAAGTTCGGTATTCCCCCCTTCTTCTTTCGTGTAAACCGGAGGCCTTTCGAGCAGTTTGTCCAGTCTTTCTTCCATATCTTTCCTGACCGCTTCTCCAATGTCATTTTCATTGCGATGATGGACGGAGTCCCGCAGCAAGTCGAGCATGTCGAGGCTCCATGGATCATCCGGAAAGGCCTGCATCGTGTAGGTGAGGTTCCCGCAACAGATGGGCAATACATATCTGGTGATCCTCCATCCCCACCTCTCCCATGAAGTAAGCCGGAAGCCGGTCAGTGACCCATACCTTATTACCCCGTTCTTCCCGGGTAAAGTGCTTGTTGATGACATGATGGCTTCTGCTGCTGCCAAAGGCGAGGAAGGTGGCCACGGTATTCTGGAAAGCCCAGAGCCAGTTGTTTTTCCCGTTCACGTTGATCCCGGTCTCGTCCGCCCCGGCAACCTTTCCACCTGCAACTTTCTGACGTATCATTTCGTAGGGCGTTTTGGAGAATTTCCGCATGGCGTTCAGCATGTTCGATACAGAGCCTTCACTGATGTGGAGTCCGAAGATGGTCTCGTACAGATGGGTGAGTCGCTTGAACGGAACATTTTGGTAAGTGCTGAGGTAGGATGTCATCGCCATGATGTTGGGGCCGAAGGATACGGGAGCGTTCACCTCTTCCGGGAACTGTCCCTTGCAGCAATGCCCACAGGAGCACTTGACCTGCATCGTCATGTGGTTCACAACCGTGGCCGCAACCGGAAGCGGAATGTCCACCACCTGGCGTGTGGCGCAGACGATCGCAGAATCCATCTCCAGCGGCTTTTCACATTCTGGACACACCGGGACGGGGTACCACTGTTGGGTTTCCGTTACATTCTCGGATTGGAGCAGGGTGCTCCCCGAATGGCCTTTCTGCCCACCGGACTTCCTGCCGGAAGGCTTGCGCCGGGACTGTGTATGCCGGATGCCAATTGGATTCCCGGAGGGCGGAACGCTGCTGTTCGTGCTGGTCTTGATGACGGGTTTCCTGCCACCCCCGTGTTCGGCAACACGGGATGCAAGCTCGGCTATACGAGCCTCTTTGACTTTTATTTCACTGTCACGGACAGAAAGAATAAGATCCATCCGCGCAAGTTCCCTGTCCTTCTCCTCAAGGGTTTTGACAAGAGCCCTGTTGATCTTCGCCTGCACCAGCAGCCGCTCTGCCAGTTCTGTGGAGTCAAGCTCTTCGCAAAGGCCGAGTTCCCGAAGGATCTGCCTGCGCCGCCGGGAGAGCTTTACCCGGTCTGCCTCGACACTCTTTCCAAGTCCTGTATTAAAGTTCTTTTTCATACCTCCACAAAGGTCGAAAAAATAATGGACATGTGCAAATATAATGATTTGGGCATCAATGGATTAAAGGCTGTTCCCAGGCGTTTTGGCGAGACCTGCGCCTCTTATCCCGGAGGGTCATTCCAAAAATTTTTGGAGCCCTGCAATACCCTCCAAATATCCCTCAACAAGCTGATATATAACAATTTCAATCCATGGATAGCGGCATGAGGAAAAATTCAAAAAAAGTTACAACAGGATCTCGACAACCCTGCGACATTCTTCATCATTGGTCAGAAAAAGGGCACCTGAGTAGTTACAACTTTATGCATTTAAAGTTTTAAAGGTTTATTTTTTGTACTTTTGTAATCTTAATTCCCAGTTTTATAATAAAACGAACTATTGGCAGCGGCTTTTGCGAAAATCTGCAATTTTCAAAACGCCTGTTTTTAAATAAATTTATGGACAAACAACTTCTATTGGGAGCCGAAGCTATCGCTCAAGCGGCGTTAGATGCAGGGATATCGGGGGTATATGCCTATCCCGGCACCCCTTCTACAGAGATCACCGAATATATTCAAAAGTCGCCGCAGTCTAAAGAGCAACAAGTACGGTCGGCATGGGCTACGAATGAAAAGACAGCTTATGAGGCAGCTTTGGGAATGTCGTACGCAGGAAAACGAAGCCTGGTATGCATGAAACATGTGGGACTTAATGTGGCAGCCGATGCCTTCATGAACTCCTCAATAACAGGCATTCACGGCGGGCTGGTAGTTACGGTTGCCGATGACCCTTCAATGCACTCATCGCAAAACGAACAGGACAGCCGGGTTTACGGCAGGTTCGCCATGATACCGGTACTAGAGCCTGCCAATCAGCAGGAGGCATATAATATTGTACGTTACGCTTTCGGCCTCTCTGAAGAAACCGGGCTCCCGGTGCTTTTACGTATTCCTACACGGTTATCACACTCGCGTGCGGTGGTAACACGGAGCAAGCCGAGGGGACAAAACCCTCTGCAACCTTCTTCAGATAAAGGCCGATGGATCCTATTGCCCGCCAACGCCAGAAAGAACTATCAAAAACTCCTTGAAAAGCAACAGGAGCTTGTCACAATTTCAGAGGCTTCAGAGTTTAACAGCGAGACAGAAGGTAAAGGTACAAAGGCAGTCATAGCCTTTGGCATTGCTTACAATTATGTAATGGAGGTGAACAGGGCAAGTAACCTTAACCTGCCTGTCCTGAAAATTGCACAATATCCTCTCCCCGAAAAGAAAATAAAGGAGTTCACTGACAGATATACCGATATTCTGATTGCAGAAGAGGGTTATCCAGTATATGAAGAGTTGTTGAAAGGGTTTTTTGGCAACGCTAAATTCAGGGGGCGCATGGATGGCGCCTTACCCCGTACGGGCGAACTCTCACCAAATCTTCTTTCAAAAGCTCTACACGAAGGAAGCAGTGACGGGCGACAGTCCCCTCAGATTGTTACGGGACGTCCGCCTATGTTGTGCCGGGGATGCAGCCATCGCGACCTGTTCGATGCCATCAACCGGGCAATGGGCGATTATCAGCAGCAACACGTATTCGGTGATATAGGCTGTTATACACTGGGAGCCCTGCCACCCTACAACACCATTAGCACCTGCGTGGATATGGGGGCGGCCATTACAATGGCCAAAGGGGCCGCAGACGCAGGTATTCGCCCCGCAGTATGCGTAATAGGAGACTCCACCTTTACCCATTCAGGGATGACCGGGTTGCTCGATGCCGTAAACGACAGCTCACCTGTCACCATTATTATCTCCGATAATGGCACCACAGCAATGACTGGAGGGCAGGACTCCGCCGGGACAGATAAATATTTCGATATCTGCAAAGGCATTGGTGTGGAAGAAGCACATATACGCCTTATCGTTCCACTGAAAAAAAATCTTGAGGATAACAGTGCAATCCTCCGGGAAGAGTTCGTTTACGATGGTGTATCTGTAATTATTGCACAACGGGAGTGCGTGCAAACAGCAGTTAAAAGCAGGAAAAGTGAAAAGCAGTAAAATTTAATTTATCTGATATGTAATTGACACCAAAAGAATAATCAGAATAAAATGCAAAAAAACATTATTATAGCCGGTGTGGGTGGCCAGGGGATACTCTCCATAGCTTCAATCATAGACCTTGCGGCAATGAGCCTGGGGCTAAAGGTAAAGCAGGCAGAAGTTCATGGAATGAGTCAGCGCGGAGGCGCTGTTGAGTCGCACCTTAGGATATCATCGGAAGAGATTTTTTCTGACCTCATACCTCTTGGCAAAGCCGATATGATATTATCAATGGAACCGATGGAGGCACTCCGTTACCTTCCGTTTCTGTCACCAGAAGGAGTTATTGTAACGGCGATGGAGCCTTATAAGAACATACCCGGATATCCTGACGGCAATGAGCTGATAAACACTATTAAAAGGTCTGCACCGCATGTACTGGTTGAGACAGAGAAGCTTGCCAAGGACGCCGGAAGTGCTAAAACATACAACGTGGTCATGCTTGGAGCCGCATCACCTTATCTTGGTATAGATACCGGCGATCTGGAAAGAGCAATAGCCATGTTTTTTTCGAGAAAAGGTGAAGATATTGTAACAATGAACCTGAAAGCATTTGGGTTTGGAATAAAAAATGCATCGGAATAAAATGATCTGGAACCCAGAAAAAGAGTGTGCCGATAGGGAGCAGATGCGTGAATGGCAGAGCATCCAGCTGGCCGGAATGATAAAACGGATGTATGAGAACGTTCCGTTTTACCACAATAAGCTAAAAGAGAAAGGTATTGATCCGGGAGATATAAGGAGTATCGATCAGCTGAAAGATCTTCCTTTCACCACGAAAGCCGACCTGAGAGACAACTACCCCTTTGGGTTGTTTACTGTTCCTCAGACAGATGTAGTACGCATTCACGCATCGAGCGGGACTACCGGCAAGCCCACGGTGGTGGGTTATACACGACATGATATTGAACTGTGGGCTGAAGTGGTTGCGCGAAGCCTCACAATGGCCGGTGTCCATAGCGGCGATACCATCCAGATAGCCTATGGTTACGGCCCTTTTACCGGGGGACTGGGATTACATTACGGTGCTGAAAAGACAGGAGCTACGGTTATACCTATATCTACGGGGAACACCAGGAAACAGTTGCAGTTTATGACCGACTTTAATGCAACAATTCTGGCATGCACGCCTTCATATGCGGCACATCTGGGAGAAAGCATAGCGAAAGAGGGTATCTCACCGGCTGATATCAAGCTCCGCACCGGCATCTTTGGTGCTGAACCATGGACAAACGAAATGCGAAAAGAGATTGAAGAGCTGCTGCAAATAAATGCATTTGACATATACGGGCTTAGCGAGGTCATTGGGCCCGGAGTATCCATGGAGTGCGAATTCCAGTGCGGGAACCATGTGTTTGAAGATCATTTTATCCCGGAGATTATCAACCCTGAAACACTGGAGGTACTCCCTGAGGGAGAACTGGGTGAGCTGGTTTTTACCACAGTAAGTAAAGAGGCTATGCCTCTGCTGCGATACCGGACACGCGACTTGACTCGCCTGTACAGGGAGAAGTGTGACTGCGGACGGACACTCGTGCGAATGAACAAATGTCTCGGCCGAACTGATGATATGCTTATAATACGCGGTGTAAACGTATTTCCATCGCAGGTGGAATCGGTGCTCCTTGATATCACGGGAACATCTCCTCACTATCAGCTTATCATACAACGGGAAAACAACCTCGACAATCTGGAAATACGTGTCGAGGTTGACGAGAAAAGCTGGTCGGATAGTATCCGCGAGCTGGAAGGTATTCGTCGACGTATCGACCACAACATCAAGAGCATGCTGGGTATCAGCGCAGCAATCAAGCTGGTGGAACCAAACAGCATTGAACGCTCTGAAGGGAAAGCGAAACGGGTTATTGATCTCAGAAAATATTGAGACATAGCACAAGAAGAGAACATTCAACTCTTTTCAACTGTTTAATCAATATACGTCTCTATATAAAACAATAAAATCTATGCTCATTAAACAACTGTCCGTTTTTCTGGAGGACCGGTCGGGGCGTCTTACCGAGTTGACCCGTATACTGGCTGAAAACGATGTAAACATCACTGCATTGAGTGTGGCCGAAACAGCAGATTACGGCATCGTACGGCTGGTGGTTGGGCGACCCGAAACAGCAAGAGAAGCGCTTGAAAAAGCGGGTTTCTCAATTGGATTAACCGACGTTGTCTGCGTTAATATGCCTGACCAGCCCGGTTCGTTATATCAGATTCTGAAGATTCTGACCGAAGCAAACATCAATATTGATTATATGTATGCCTTTTCAAATCGCGATGTGGCGCTCGCCGTCATCCGTGCAGCCGATATCGAACAGGTTATTAATGTCCTGCACAGTAACAGCCTTACACTCCTTTCACAAAGTGATATATACCAGTTATAGATGTATCGAGACGATGCAATTAACACTTCTTGCTTGATGAAAGATTCATTTTCAGAACTATGCGGCCTGGAGCTGATTGAAAACCGTCCCGGTTATGCAAAAGCCAGGGTGAGGATCAACGATAACCACCTGAACAGCGTGGGTGTGGTACACGGAGGGGTGCTCTTCACGCTTGCGGACTTCTGCTTTGGCAAGGCTGCAAACGCTTACGGAAAAGTTGCGTTGACCATCAACTGCAGCATCTCTTTTTTTGTGAAATGTACCACAGGAACTCTGACAGCCGAAGCGGAGGAGATGAACAAGAGTAACCGGCTAAACTCCTATAGTGTAAATATAAGAAACGAAGCTGGAGTGCTGGTGGCACATTTTACTGGAACGGCGTACAGTTTTGAATAGATATTTTAATTTTTAATTGATTAATATGACCAGATTTGCAAGCAGCGTTTCGTGCCTCCGCTCTTCGGAGATTCGGGACTTGATGAGCCTGGCAACGGCTCCCGATATTATTTCTTTTGCCGGTGGTATGCCGGGCAATGAACTATTTCCTCTCGAAACCATCGACAAGATATATAATTCCCTCACTGAAGAAGAGAAACAGACAGCCCTGCAATACGGGCCCACCACCGGGCTACCAACATTATTGGAATCGCTGTCAGAATATTTGGAGGCAAAAGGATTGCCGGTGAAAAAAAACCGTTTGATCATCACTACCGGATCGCTGCAGGCAATCCATATCCTGGCAAAAGCATTTATCGACCCGGAAGATCCGGTTTTGGTTGAAACACCCAGTTTTATTGGAGCACTTTCAGCTTTCCGTGCCTGCCAGGCAAACTTAATCACCATCCCGTTAAAAAGGGACGGTATGAATATTGAAATGTTAAAGGAGAGGCTGGAATCCACACGGCCAAAGCCAAAATTTCTCTACTATTCGCCCAACTTCCACAATCCCGCCGGTATCATCTACTCCAAAAATATAAAACAACAGATGATTGATCTGCTGAAGGATCAAGATATCCCCCTGATTGAAGATGACGTGTACAGCGATCTCTACTTTTACGAAGAGGACCTGCCTGAGATGCAACTCATAAAAGCGATGGACCCGGAAGGAGTAGATGTGTGCTTCACAGGTTCTTTCTCCAAGATATTGGGGCCGGGACTACGTTTGGGCTGGATGCTGGTGCCGGAATCGATATACAGAAAATGCGAACTGATCAAGCAATCAATTGATGCCTGTTCACCCAGCATCTCCCAGGTAATTGCCGATAAATTCATTAGGGGCGGATATATACATGACTACACTGAAAGTGTAAGGAAAGAGTACAGGAAACGGGGATTGGCCATGACCGAAACACTGGAGAAATGTTTACCGCATTATGTATCATTCGAAAAACCACGAGGTGGCTTTTACACATGGCTGCACTTGCCGGAAGGGAACGACTCTGCAGCCGTATTGAAAAAAGCCATTGAAAAGGGAGTGGTCTTCGTTACTGGAAAAACATTCGACCCGGATGGGATAAAGAACAACAATATGCGGGTATCGTTCTGTAATACCGACGTAGGAACAATACATCGAGGCATACCTCTTCTGGCGGAAGCTATACGCGAAGTGTTCGGCTCGTAAGCCGCACACTTCGCAATTTCTTTTACAGCCATCTAAAGCTTAGTATACTGTCTTATTCTGTTTGACTATAAACCTCTCGGCAATTTGTACAAACCTTCGTTAATCAGCCGGTTTAGTCTAAATCAACCTAAGAAAGAAATAAGCACACCCGCAGCCACAGCCGACCCTATCACACCTGACACGTTACTTGACATGCAGTACTGCAGTATGTGGTTCGATTTGTCATATTTCAACGCTACCTCATTGGCTACACGCGAAGCCATTGGCACGGCACTCAGCCCGGTAGCGCCTACCAGAGGATTGATCTTCTTTTTCGAGAACTTGTTATAGACCTTCACTCCCAGAATTCCACCGGCCACTGAGATAGCAAATGCAAGGAAACCGCCGACAATAATACCCAGTGTCTGTGGATTGAGGAACACTTCGGCTGTCATGGTTGCGCCAACCGTAAGCCCGAGAAAAATGGTAGCCGTATTCATGATAGGCCCGGAGGCTGCTTCAGCAAGCCTGCCGGTATTGGTACCGATCTCTTTAACCAGGTTACCGAACAGTAGCATTCCCAACAACGGAGCCGCAGAAGGTACAATAACCGAAACTGCAAGGCCAAGCACTATGGGAAAAATAATCTTTACCGTTTTCAGATGCTTGATCTCGTGCTTTGGCGGATATTTTTTATCCATCTTCTTCATGTGAATCTTAAACTCACTCTCTGTCATCAGCAACTTTGCAACCGCAGGAATTATTACAGGTACCAGCGCCATATAGGAGTAGGCAGCAATAGCAATAGGCCCGAGAAGGTGGGGTGCCAGCTTAATGGTAGTATAGATAGCCGTAGGCCCGTCGGCTCCCCCGATAATTCCCAGCGATGCAGCCTCAGGCAATGAAAATCCTATCATGACAGCAGCTAAAAGTACGGTGAAGATGCCAATCTGTGCAGCCCCTCCGAAAAAGGCGAGCTTCAGGTTTCTCAACATCGGGCCAAAGTCGGTCAGTGCCCCCACCCCCATAAAGATAATGGGCGGAAGCAGGCCGGTTTTAATAAGTCCATAGTAGAGATAATTCATTATTCCATACTTTTCAGCAATTTCCAACAAATTCATGTAACTGCCGTCGGCATTATGAACTAAGGCTGTATCTACTATACCAAGCCCGGCTCCCGGCAAGTTGGCCAGCAGTACGCCAAATCCAATCGGTACAAGCAGTAGGGGCTCATACTGTTTAAAGATTCCAAGATATAATAAAACAAATGAGATTATCCACATAAGGACCGTTTCCCATCCAAGGACACCGAATCCCGTCATTTCTGTCAAACTTGAAAAAATTTCACTCATCGCCTACTGTATTTTAATGAGTACATCATCTTCATCTACTGAATCGCCATTGGCAAAACATATCTCCGTCACCTTACCATTCTCTTCAGAAGCAACGGCATTATAGGTTTTCATCGATTCAATATAACCGATAATATCACCAGCCTTAACACTATCACCCACCTTAAGTGCAGTTTCAGAAGAGTCTTTCGTCAGGAAGAATTTGCCTTCAAGCGGTGAAAGCACCTCTTTTAGCTTGCCCGTTGCGAGCGCAACATCAACAGCGGGGGCCTGCTTTGCAGGAGTTGCTGCGTTTGAAGGCTGCGGCTGAGACATACCATTGGTAGATTCAGGATAGGAGATATTAACAACATACTCTTCATCATCAATGTTTATTACAAGGGTTCTTGGCTGGAAACCGCTTCCATTGGCTGCTTCCGTAATTGACTGCGGAACCTGGTTTAACGATGACTCTTTTTCTGCTTTTCTTTTTGCCAGATCAGCTTCAAAAGATCTCTTTGCCTCACCCGATTTGTAGGCTCTGTATTGTTCGGGATGCATAGCCAGCTCAAACAACTCTTCTTCGTCCCGGCCCAACTCCCAATTATTTTTCTTCATCTCTGCGCGGAACTCATCCAGCTGATCGGGATAGAGCTCCTGAGGATTGCCTGAATAAAACTCAAAACCTTGCTGTTTTGCCATCTCCGTTATCTCGGGAGCCAATTCGCCGGTAAGCTTACCCGACTTTCCTAAAATCATGTCCCATATATTGTCTGCAATCATCGACCAGCGCTCTTTCCCTTTCTCAAGTTGCAGAACGTTCATAAGCGCCAGGTTCTTGACATACTGGCTGAAAGGTGTAACCAAAGGGGGATAACCAACCTTGGGCCATACATATGTCACCTCTTCAAAGAGCTTGACCAGTAGGTCGTCCTGTGTAAGTTCAGGTTGTCCGTTTTTGGCTTTCCATCTGTTCAGTGAAGCCAGGTTGTTTTCCAGGTCTGACATAAGGCTTCCCATCATTCCGCCTGGTAACCCCGGGCCTATAAGCAAAGAGTTCATCAACCTGTTTTTCGGATTAATATAATATCCAAGGAAATCATCGATATATTTTTGAGTGAGCGATCGTACTTTCATATAAGCTTTCATGTTGATTTCCGGCACGTTGAAACCTGCATCCTTCAGCATTGCCTGTACAGCCAGCAGATCGGCATGTCCCGTACCCCAAGACAAAGGCTCCATGGCCACATCTATATACTCTGCACCTGCATAAGCCGACTCCAGAATTGAAGCCATCTGAAAACCCGGGCCTGCATGACCATGGTATTGAATAGGAATAGCGGAATGTCTTTTCTTGATATTTTTTATGATCTTGCCAATAGTTGCCGGACGGCCTATACCCGCCATGTCCTTGATACAGATCTCATCTGCACCCATTTCTACAAGTGTATCTGCCAGGTTTGTGTAATAATCAACTGTGTGAACAGGCGATACGGTAAGGCTGAGTGCAGCCTGTGAAATCATTCCCGCCTCTTTGGCAAATTTAATTGAGTTCTCAAGGTTACGCGGATCATTCAACCCGTCAAACGAACGTGCTATATCGGTACCCTGTTTTTTCTTCACCTTGAACATCATCCTGCGAACATCGGCAGGTACCGGGTTCATACGAATACCATTCAGTCCCCTTTCAAGCATATGTGTCTGAATACCCGCATCGTTAAAGGGTTGCGTCCACTCCCGGACAGCCTTGTTAGGATTTTCACCAAACAGCAGGTTTATCTGTTCAAACCCACCACCGTTTGTCTCAACCCGTGCAAAGCAACCCATATCTATTATTGCGGGAGCAACCTCTGTAAGCTGTTCCACCGTGGGTACATACTTACCTGAAGATTGCCACATGTCTCTGTACAAAAGACTGAATTTAATCTCTTTTCTCATGTATAATATATTTTAGATTTATTTTTTTTCTATTGAATCAACTTTTCCCTTACCCTTTGTCACCACATCCACAGCAGCAACAATCGCGGCTAACTTTTTGGAATGAGCTTTCTTACCGGCACTCTTCCCATCTGCGTTGTTGTCTGACACCGTGATAAACCGGTTGGTGAGCATAATTACCAAATTGCCTATTACAACCACCAGGCTAAGTATAATTAAAACAGTAACCATTCCCACGACTAAAAGGCCTAATGCCGAGTTTAAATTTTCCATATATATCTGTTTTCCAGTTTAAATGATGATAACCCTAAAAAAAACTAATTGAAAGAAATAGGGTAATTTTAACACGAGAGTGCAATTTCTGAAGATCAAAAGTACAAAAAATATTCTGCTTTTTGCACGGGAAACAACATATTGTGCAAATTAAATATTTTTTAAACTGTCTTTACGTTCTTTAATCCCCAATAACAACCTGAATTTTGCCAGGCTGTCTATCCCTATTTTAAAAAATAATCAACTGTTTTTCAAGCATCAAAAGGTATATTAAAAATATATGTTTTATAACATAATCGCAACATTTTTCTTTATCATACGTTTTTTATAAATTGCAGCGCAATTGACAAAAGCACGACTTTGCGGCCCAATGTAGGATCGCAAAGTCTTTTTTCATACGAAAATAACTATTTATATTAATATTTTCTTATCATGAAAGTTTACAAGACTAACGAAATTAAAAACATTGCCCTTATTGGCAATTCAGGCTCGGGTAAGACCACTCTCGCAGAAGCCATGCTCTTCGAGTGTGGTCTTATAAAACGACGCGGCACCATTGATGGAAAAAACACCGTGAGCGACTATTTCCCTGTGGAAAAAGATTATGGGTACTCGGTTTTCTCCACTCTGCTTTCATACGAATGGAAAGATAAGATGATGAATTTCATCGACTGTCCCGGCTCAGATGATTTTGTAGGAGGAGTTGTTTCCGCACTCAATGTAACCGATATGGCGCTTATGCTTATTGACGCAACCAGCGGTGTAGAGGTGGGTACCATCAATCAGTTCCGCTATGTTGACGAATTAAGAAAGCCAATCGTGTTGTTAGTTAATCAGATGGATCATGAAAAGGCCGATTATGATAATACCCTTTCAAGTTTAAAAGATCTGTACGGCAGCAAGATAGTACCTGTACAGTATCCTGTTGGCAGCGGCAATACTTTCAACGGGATTGTGGATGTACTGAAACAGAAACTATATAAATGGGAACCCGGAGCTACAGCTCCTGAAGTGCTTGATATCCCCGAAAGTGAAAAGAAAAAAGCCGACGAATATTATCAGGCTTTGCTTGAGGCTGCAGCTGAAAATGATGAAGGGCTTATGGAAAAATACTTCGACCAGGGCACACTAACTGAAGAGGAGATGCGCGACGGCATTCAGAAAGGCATGCTCAGCCACTCACTCTTCCCTCTGTTCTGTGCATCCGCCGAAAAAAACATGGCTGTACATCGCATCATGAACTTCCTTAATATGGTTGCTCCTTCGCCAGCCGACGTACCAGCACCAGTTAACAGCGAAGGAGATGAGGTAAAACCCGATGCATCGGCATCCGAGAGCCTCTTCTTCTTTAAGACAACTGTTGAGCCGCATATTGGAGAGGTATCCTATTTTAAAGTAATGTCCGGGTCAGTGAAAGAGGGTGACGATCTAACAAATGCAGACCGCGGCTCTAAAGAGCGCTTGGCTCAAATTTACACAGTTGCGGGACAGATCCGCACCAAAGTGGAAGAGTTGCAGGCTGGCAGCATTGGTGCAGCAGTCAAGCTAAAAGATGTCCGTACAGGCAATACGCTTAATGCAAAGGGCACGGAAAACAGATTCAATTTTATCAAATACCCCGAACCTCGTTATCGCAGAGCTATAAAGGCAGTAAATGAATCGAACACCGAAAAACTCAGCGAGGCACTCACCCGCATGAAGGAAGAAGATCCAACCTGGCTGGTTGAGAACTCCAAAGAGTTGAAACAGATAATTGTTTCCGGACAAGGTGAATTTCATCTTAGAACCTTGAAATGGAGACTTGAAAACAACGATAAGATTGAAGTGGAATTCATGGAACCGAAGATTCCTTACCGCGAAACCATTACAAAGGCTGCACGAGCTGACTACCGTCACAAAAAGCAGTCGGGTGGAGCCGGCCAGTTCGGAGAGGTTCACCTTATTGTAGAGCCTTATTCAGAAGGAATGCCCATGCCTGAGGTATATAGGTTTAACGGACAGGAGTACAAGGTGCAGAATCGTGACACCCAGGTAATAGAACTCGACTGGGGCGGGAAACTGGTCTTCGTGAACAGCATTGTGGGTGGCGCCATAGATTCCCGCTTCTTGCCTGCAATACTTAAAGGAATAATGGGACGTATGGAACAGGGCCCGCTCACAGGGTCTTACGCCCGCGACGTACGTGTGATTGTGTACGACGGAAAGATGCACCCTGTCGACTCCAATGAAATCTCATTTATGCTTGCAGGGCGAAATGCATTCAGTACAGCATTTAAAAATGCAGGCCCAAAGATTCTTGAGCCAATTTATGATGTGTCGGTTTCCGTACCGGGTGAATATATGGGTGATGTGATGAGCGACCTTCAGGGACGTCGCGCCATGATCATGGGTATGGAAAGTGAGAAAGGTTTTGAAAAGCTTAAAGCAAAAGTACCCCTTAAGGAGATGAGCACCTATTCCACATCCTTAAGCTCTATTACCGGGGGGAGGGCCTCTTTCTCAATGAAATTTTCCAACTACGAGCTTGTACCGTCCGACATTCAGGACAAACTCTTGAAGGAATATGAAGCTCAGGAAAAAGAAGAGTAATCCTCAAACCAATTTTTGAGGCCATTCACATACTACTGTTAAGGGCAGCCCTTTTTGGACTGCCCATATTTTTTACATAGTACCATCCGGATTACTGTTCTCTTTTTAATCCTTCTCTACAAGCTTTAACTCCAGATTCCGTTTCAGTGCTTTCAAAAACTCCTGGGTTGTCAGCCAGGTATCACGCGAAGCATCGCTGCCATAGGCCAGTAGCGCCAGATCTTTTGTCATCTCTCCTGCTTCAATGGTCTCTATGCACACCTTCTCAAGTTTATTACAGAAGCCAGTCAACAGCTGGTTGCCATCAAGCTTGCCCCGGTGCGCCAATCCCCGCGTCCACGCAAATATTGATGCTATCGGGTTGGTGCTCGTCTCTTTCCCCTGCTGATGCTGTCGATAGTGCCTTGTTACGGTCCCGTGAGCCGCTTCAGCTTCAATGGTTTTTCCGTCTGGAGTAATAAGCACCGACGACATCATCCCCAGTGAACCGAATCCCTGGGCAACCGTATCGGACTGAACATCACCGTCGTAATTCTTGCATGCCCACACAAAGCCGCCACTCCACTTCATTGCCGATGCCACCATATCATCTATAAGCCGGTGCTCATAAGTGATACCAGCTTTCTTAAACTCTTCCCTGAATTCATTCTCAAACACTTCCTGAAAAATATCTTTGAAACGCCCGTCATACGCTTTCAGAATAGTGTTTTTAGTGGACATGTAGAGCGGATAATTTCTGGCAAGTGCCATCCGGAATGATGAACGGGCAAACCCGTAGATCGATTCATCGGTGTTATACATGGCCATTGCCACCCCGTCGCCGCTGAAATTATATACCTCCCAGCTTTGCGTTTCTCCATTTTCGCCGGTAAAAGTCATTCGCAACGTACCCTTACCTTTAATGACGGTATCCGTAGCACGGTACTGATCTCCAAAGGCGTGACGCCCTATGATAATCGGTTCTGTCCACCCGGGCACATATCGCGGAATATTTTTACAGATAATTGGCTCTCGAAAAACCGTTCCACCTACAATATTCCGGATTGTCCCGTTGGGCGATTTCCACATCTTCTTCAGGCCAAACTCCTTTACTCGTGCTTCATCGGGTGTGATGGTAGCACATTTAATTCCCACATTATACTTTTTGATAGCTTCCGCTGCCTCTATCGTTACCAGGTCACCGGTTGCATCACGATTCTGTATGCTCAGGTCGTAATACCTTATATCCAGGTCGATATATGGCAAAATCAACTGTTCTTTTATAAACGACCAGATGATGCGAGTCATCTCATCACCATCAAGCTCTACAATTGGATTCTTTACTTTAATCTTTTGCATTTTATTATCTTTCATTCATCGGTACAAAGGACTGTTTCTCCCGCACATTTTTATATGCAGGGCGTATCAGGCGTTTACTGGCGAAATTCAACTCCTCGATACGATGGGCAGACCACCCAACTATGCGGGCCATGGCAAATAGAGGCGTAAACACTTCAAACGGCAATCCTATAGCATCATACACAAAGCCTGAATAGAAATCTACGTTGATGCAGGTATTCGCTTTGGCTGTGAGCTTTTTGGCATCTAAAAACACCTTAATGGCACGTTCTTCAATAAGTTCCATAAATTCGAATTCCTCTTCCCTCCCCTTCTCTTTAGCCAGTTCACGAGCCATTTTTTTAAGAATTACTGCACGTGGATCACTGATAGTATATACTGCATGGCCAATTCCATAAATCAGCCCCGAACGGTCATATGCCTCTTTTCTGAGAATTTTGTTAAGGTAATCGTCCACCTGATTCACATTTTTCCAGTCTTTTACACTTCTCTTCATATCTTCAAGCATCCCCTGAACCATAATGTTTGCACCTCCATGTAGCGGACCTTTCAATGAACCTATACCTGCCGCAATAGCTGAATAGGTATCGGTTTCGGTTGAACTGGTTACCCGGACGGAAAAGGTGGAGTTATTACCTCCGCCATGTTCTGCATGAAGTATCAGCGCCAGATCAAGGATCTTTATATCAAGTTCGGTATAATTATTGCGCCCTTTCATCATAAATAGGAAGTTCTCTGCAACCGAGCGATCCTCGTAAGGGTGACGAATATGCAACGAGCGCCCCATACGGTCATGCCGGAGAACCTGATAGGCATAAGCAATTATTGTTGGAAACTTAGCAATAAGATTTACAGACTGCCTGATAAGGTTATCGGGAGAGATATCATCAGGATTTTCATCATATGCGTACAGCTCAAGAACACTTCGTGCCAGAATATTCATAATATTCTTCCCTTTTAATGAAAGGATATTCATGGTAGCCGTGTGATTAAGAGGCATCGTTTGAGCAATTAAACTGTTTGCTGCTTCCAGCTCCTCTCTGTTTGGCAACCTGCCCGAAAGCAGAAGAAAAGCTGTTTCTTCAAAACCCAACCTGTTTTCTAACTGAATACCCTTTACCAGCTCTTCCACATCCATGCCCCGGTAAAACAGTTTTCCGGGAACTGGCTTCAGGGTACCATCTTCCAGACGCTCATAGCCCACCACGTCACCAATACGGGTAAGCCCTGCAAGTACACCGGAATGGTCCTCATTACGAAGCCCTCTTTTCACACCCATCTTGGTGAAAAGTTCTTTATCAATATTGCTTGTAAAAGCAATGGAATCTGATAAAGTTTTGGTTAATAGCTCGTTTGTCATTTTTGAAAATTCTATTTGTTAATTTGTCAGTTTTTTATTTAATCCATTCTCTTTACTATTAAAATCTAACTTTATCTCTTCCATCATATCTCAAGGTTGTTATTCCTTCTCATTGCATTTAATGCGCTTCCGGCTTTAAACCACTCAATCTGCTGCTTATTATATGTATGTGATGCTTCAAAGTTGTCTTTTGTCCCATCTGCATGCAGCAACTCTATCATCATATTTTTGCCAGGAGCAAACTCTTTCAATCCCTTAACACTTATTTTGTCTCTCTCCTGCACCTTTATATAATCATCCTTATTTACAAATGTAAGTGCCAGCATTCCCTGTTTTTTCAGGTTAGTTTCATGAATCCGGGCGAAAGATTTAACCAAAATCACTTTCACATTCAGATGACGCGGTTCCATGGCGGCATGCTCCCTGCTCGACCCTTCGCCGTAATTCTCCTCTGCAACTACTATAGAGCCCAGGCTCTTCGACTTAAACATGCGTGCCAGCTTAGGTACTGGAGTATATTCAAGTGTCTCAGGATTGAGTACGGCATTTGTTCTGTCGTTGAAAGCATTTACCGCACCAATGAGCATATTGTCGGATATATTATCAAGGTGCCCACGGAAACGGAGCCATGGCCCCGCCATTGATATATGGTCGGTTGTACATTTTCCTTTTACTTTGATAAGAAGGGACAGTTCAGTATAGTCCTCTCCGTCCCATACGGAGAATGGTTCCAGTTTTTGGAGCCTTTTCGAATCTGGATCGATGGTAATCACAACACTCTTCCCTTCACCCAATGGTGCCACGTAGCCTGTATCCTTCACTTCGTAACCTCGGGGAGGGAGCTCAATACCGACAGGTTCGGAGAGCTTTACCTGTTCTCCCTTTTCGTTGGTGAGAGTATCGGTCAAAGGGTTAAAGCAGAGGTCGCCGGCAATAGTAAGAGCTGCCACCAGCTCAGGGGATGCAACAAAAGCATGTGTGTTGGGATTTCCATCGTTGCGCCTGGCAAAATTTCGGTTGAAAGATGTAACTATTGAGTTCACACGGTTATCGGCTACATCGTCACGTTTCCACTGGCCAATACAGGGGCCACAAGCATTGGCAATAACAGTAGCTCCCGCATCCTCAAATATCTTTAGAATACCGTCGCGTTCGGCTGTATAACGAATCTGCTCCGAACCGGGATTGATCAGAAAACGCGCTTTCACCGGCACACCATCTTCACGTGCCTGGTTCACTATGGAGGCTGCCCGTGTAAGATCTTCGTACGATGAATTTGTGCATGACCCTATCAATCCCACCTCCATTCTCCGGGGATAGTTATTCGTCCTTACCGCATCGCCGAATTCAGAAATAGTATAAGCTGCATCAGGCGTAAAAGGCCCGTTAATATGTGGCTCTAACTCAGAGAGATCTATTTTGATAAGCTGATCATAATATTTTTCGGGATTAGCTACAACTTCGGGATCAGGCTGCAGATATTCCATCAGCCCGCGTGCAGCATCGGCCAAATCCTTTCTGCCGGTACTCTCAAGGTATATCGCAGATTTTTCATCGAAAGGGAAGATTGAAGTAGTAGCCCCCACTTCGGCACCCATGTTGCAAATAGTGCCTTTTCCTGTTGCCGGGAGTGTCTCAGCCCCTTCGCCGAAATATTCAATAACGGCGTTTGTACCACCTTTAACAGTAAGGATACCGGCCAGTTTCAGGATAACATCCTTTGGGGCGCTCCATCCCGACAGCTTTCCGGTAAGTTTTACCCCGATAAGCTTTGGCATTTTCAGCTCCCATGGCAGTCCGGCCATAACATCCACGGCATCGGCACCACCAACACCAATTGCAATCATGCCCAGGCCACCGGCATTGGGCGTATGAGAGTCGGTACCAATCATCATCCCGCCGGGAAAAGCATAGTTTTCAAAGACTACCTGATGTATAATGCCTGCACCTGGTTTCCAGAATCCGATGCCGTATTTATTGGAAACATCCTTCAGAAATTCATATACCTCTTTATTGGTAACTTTTGCAGTCTCCAGATCTGTTGTGGCATTCTGATATGCCTGGATCAGATGATCACAGTGCACTGTGGAAGGTACAGCCACGCTTGTACGACCGGAGTTCATCAGTTGCAGAAGGGCCATCTGTGCGGTAGCATCCTGCATGGCCACACGATCGGGTGCAAAATCTACATAGTCGGTGGCACGCTTGTAATTTTTAACCTGAACACCTGGCGAGAGATGGGAAAAAAGAATTTTTTCAGTATAAGTCAAAGGACGTTGTAAAATCTCTTTTACCTGTTTAATTTTTGCTGGGAGATCTTCATAAACCTCACGAATCATATCGATATCGAAAATCATACTGTTGATGAGTATTATAGTTGATGAGTATTATATATGTTGTGAATGAAATATTCTGTGATAGACTTTTCAACAAATATACTTCAATAAATGTTCGGATGAAGTTGATAAACTTATTTCATCTAAAGCATTTATCATTTACCAACATCATAACAGTTGAGTAAGTTCAAAAAACTTTTACTATTAACAAAAATAATCCGTAACTTTGCACACGGATTGAATTCAAGAAGAAGACTCATTTTACCATTGTTTCATGATCGAGCACGAGGGAATAATTGATAAGATCATCGGCAATCATATATCAGTTCGTATATTGCAACAGTCGGCCTGTAATGCGTGCCACGCCAAAGGTGCATGTATGGCAGCCGATTCAAAAGAAAAACTGATAGATGTTTTTGATTATACCGGAAGTTTCCGGGAGAATGAGCGGGTGATTATTCAAGGGAAGGTTTCCATGGGATATAAAGCTGTTTTATGGGCATTCCTACTCCCCCTTGTTGTCCTTGTCACAATGCTTGTCTTTACCATATCGGTATGGAATTTCAGCGATACGGAGGCAGCTATAAGCTCCATACTCGCTTTAGTTCCCTATTACATAGCACTGTACATGTTAAGAAACAAAATGGCAGACTCTTTTAAATTTACGATAAAAAAAACAGATTAATCAACAACTATTTCATCTAACAAAACAAAAAGAAGACAAATCTACTCGGATTATGTTGTTTTGAGAAATAGTCTATTTCGGCCTATAAATAAAATTTCAAACGTAGGAACAAACTTTAGTTAAACATGAGTGTATTACTTACTGCTGTTGCAACATTAGGTGTTATTGGAGCCGGAAGCGCAGCTATCTTGTATTTAGTGGGTCAAAAATTCAAAGTGGAAGAAGATCCCCGTATCCAGGAGGTCCAGGATGCATTGCCAGCAGCCAACTGCGGAGGTTGTGGTTTCCCCGGATGCGCCTCTTTTGCATCAGCATGCGTGAAAGCAGAAACGCTCGACGGGCTGTTCTGCCCGGTAGGGGGACAGAAAACTATGGGCGAGGTAGCTTCCATACTTGGGCAAAAGGCACCTGTTTCGGTAAAGAAAATTGCAGTGGTCCGTTGTAACGGAACATGCGAAAACAGGCCTCGCACCAACCTTTACGATGGAGTTTCCAGTTGCGCAATTGCTTCGGCGCTCTATGGTGGCGACACTGGCTGTTCTTTTGGTTGCCTGGGGCTTGGCGACTGTGTAGACTCCTGCACCTTCGATGCCATCCACTTAAACCCTGTGACAATGCTCCCGGAAGTTGATGAGGACAAATGTACAGCATGCGGTGCCTGCGTAAAGGCATGTCCCAAGGATATCATCGAACTGCGCAAGCAGGGCCCAAAATCGCGCCGGATATACGTAAGCTGTGTCAACAAGGAAAAAGGTGGCGTTGCAAAAAAATCGTGCAGCGTGGCATGCATCGGGTGTAGCAAATGTCAGCAGGCATGCCCACATGATGCAATTACAATCGAAAACAACCTGGCTTTCATTAACGATGACAAATGCCGTCTATGCCGCAAATGTGTTTCGGTATGCCCCACCAACTCAATTTTGGAATTAAATTTTCCTCCCCGGAAAGAGTCTCCCCAGTCACCCAAGGAGGAGGAGGCCACTGTAACCGTATAAGATAAATATTATATGTTAAAAACATTCAGAATTGGCGGTATTCACCCAAAAGAGTACAAAATATCCGCCGGAAAAGCAATACAGCCCATTGCCATCCCCGATCAGGTGATTGTCCCGCTGTCGCAACACATTGGTGCACCCTGCCAGCCCATAGTCAAGAAAGGTGATGTTGTAAAAACAGGCACACTTATCGGTAAAACCGTGGGATTTGTATCGGCAAACATACACTCTCCTGTTTCCGGAACAGTACTTAAGATAGACAAAGCGCTTGATGCGAGCGGATACAGGCGTGATGCCGTTTACATAAAGGTGGAAGGCGATGAATGGGAAGAATCGATAGACCGTTCTAAAACATTGGTAAAAGAGTGCATTCTTTCACCTAAAGAGATCCTCGAGAAGATTGCCGCTGCAGGTATAGTGGGAATGGGGGGCGCCACCTTCCCCACGCATGTAAAACTTACCCCCCCTCCCGGAACAAAGGCTGAAGTATTGATTGTTAATGCCGTAGAGTGCGAGCCTTATCTTACCTCCGACCATCAGCTGATGATGGAAAAAACCGAAGAGATATTGGTAAGCATTGCCATTGTAATGAAAGCTATAAATACCAGGAAAGCGATTATCGGCATAGAAAACAACAAGAGAGATGCCATTGAGAAATTTACTCAGGCGGCTAAAGCATATTCCAACATAGAAGTAGTAGCGTTGAAGGTTCAATACCCTCAGGGAGGCGAGAAACAACTTATCGATGCTTTGTTAAAACGGCAGGTTCCGAGCGGCGCACTACCCGTATCTGTTGGCGCTATTGTGCAAAACGTGGGTACAATGTTCGCCATATACGAAGCTGTTCAGAAAAACAAACCACTAATAGAGCGTGTTGTAACGGTGACCGGCAAAAATATGAAAAATCCCTGCAATGTTCTTTCACGACTGGGCATTCCGGTGAGTGTTCTTATTGATGCTGCAGGAGGATTGCCCGAATCTACCGGAAAGGTCGTCAGCGGCGGCCCAATGATGGGAAAAGCTCTGGCCAGCACCGACATTCCCGTTACAAAAGGGACTTCAGGAATACTTATTATACCAACACTGGAAGCGAAGCGAAAATCGATGAAAGATTGCATCCGCTGCGCAAAATGTGTCAACGTATGCCCTATGGGATTAAATCCTTCTCTGCTGATGAATCTGACCGAATACGAAATTTGGGACAGAGCGGAAAAAAACAGCATTACAGATTGTATTGAATGCGGTTCATGCAGCTACACCTGTCCCGCCGACCGGCCATTGCTGGATTACATCCGGTTGGGAAAAGGAAAGGTAAACGGGATAATCAGAGCAAGAAAAAAATAACGCAAAGAGAAAGATTTATAATATGGAAAATAAATTGGTTGTCTCACCATCGCCACACGTACATAGCGGAGACAATATTCAAAAAAACATGTATGGCGTGCTCATCGCCCTTATACCGGCGTTCATTGTTGCGCTTTATTTCTTCCGGTTGGATGCGCTAATTATCACAGCCTGTTCGGTACTGTTTTGCATGGGGTTTGAATATCTCATTGTCAGGTTTATAATGAAGAAAGAGCCATCTATTTTCGACGGCTCGGCAATTATCACCGGAGTACTGCTGGCATTTAACGTGCCATCTAACCTTCCGGTATGGATTCTTGCTCTTGGATGCCTTTTCGCCATTGGTGTGGTTAAATTATCGTTTGGCGGGTTGGGCAACAACATCTTCAATCCGGCAATTGCAGGACGTATCTTTCTTCTGATATCATTTCCTGCTCAGATGACCACATGGCCATCTCCCGTGACAGCCACATCCGTTGATGCAGTAAGTTCGGCAACTGTGCTGGGAGTATTAAAACACTCTCCCGAATCGTTGCCAACGATTATGGAAATGTTCCTGGGCATAGAATCAGGTTCGCTTGGAGAGATGAGTGCAGTAGCTCTGCTTATCGGCCTCATTTATCTTCTATGTAAAAAAATAATCACCTGGCATATTCCCATATCAATTATGGCTGTAGTTGCAATTTTTACAGGCATTCTATATATTTTCAATCCCATACCCATGTACAATCCGCTTATACATCTATTTTCGGGGGGACTGATGCTGGGTGCAATTTTCATGGCCACCGACTACGTGACGTCACCAATGACTAAAAGAGGTATGCTCATATACGGAGCCGGCATAGGAGTAATAACAGTAGTGATACGTCTTTGGGGCGCCTATCCCGAAGGAGTCTCATTTGCAATACTGCTGATGAATGCCTTTACTCCGCTCATCAATAACTACACAACACCAAAACGATTCGGGGAGGCAGTAAAACATGGCTAAATTACAATCAACATTCAAAAATATGTTCCTTTCGCTCTCAATTATATGCCTCACGGTAGCCGTGCTGCTGGCGCAAGTGAACAAGATGACCGCGAAACCTATTGCCGAAGCAAAAGCTATGAAGCTTCAAAACGCAATCAGCGAGGTAGTACCGGAGTTCGACAACGATCCTGTAGCTGAGGCTTATCTGATGGCTGACGGCCTGGGCGACTCTCTTATTGTGTATCCGGCAAAGCGGGGCGAAGAGATTGTTGGTTACGCTTTGAACACCTTTTCCAACAACGGTTTCGGCGGAAACATCCAGATCATGGTTGGGTTCGATATGGATAACAAAATTGTGAACTACTCGGTACTGCAGCATGCAGAGACACCGGGACTGGGATCGAAGATGTCGGACTGGTTCAAAGATATCACCAAACCGTCACAGTCCATACTGGGCCGTGATCTGTCACAGGGACTGCTGGCCGTGACAAAAGACGGTGGCAATGTGGATGCCATCACGGCATCTACCATCACCTCAAGGGCGTTTATAGAAGCAGTAAACAGGGCCTATTCGGCATACAAGGGAAGTAAGGAAGATGCAATGTCGGGTGCCACCGAGGCAGCCGCCGATAATAAAAAGGAAAACTCAGAGGAGGGAGGCGCGAACAATGAATAAGCAGATAAAAGTACTTTTCAACGGAATTATTAAGGAAAACCCCACGTTTGTATTGCTGCTGGGGATGTGCCCCACGCTGGCAACCACAAGCTCCGCCATAAACGGAATGAGCATGGGTCTGGCAACGATGTTTGTACTGATATGCTCAAACGCTGTCATATCGATGCTAAAAAACCTGATTCCCGATATGGTGCGTATTCCCGCCTTTATTGTGGTTATAGCCACTTTCGTAACCATCATAGAGATGCTAATGAATGCCTATGTCCCTGCATTGGCCGACAGCCTTGGCATATTTATACCACTTATCGTTGTAAACTGTATTGTTCTTGGCCGTGCCGAGTCGTTCGCATCAAAGAACGGTGTTATACCTTCTGTTTTCGATGGCTTGGGGCAGGGATTGGGTTTTACACTCTCGCTAACGGTATTGGGTGCACTAAGGGAGCTGCTTGGTACCGGAAAGATTTTCTCTCTCAACATCTACCCCGAGAAGTTCGGTTCCCTTATCTTTGTACTTGCACCGGGTGCCTTTATTGTGCTGGGATATCTTATCGCCGCCTTCAATAAACTTCAACATAAGGAAGAAACAAACTAATAACCTGATAGTATGGAATATATTGGAATTATAATAGTCGCCATCTTTGTAAACAATGTTGTCTTTTCCCAGTTCTTGGGGATATGCCCATTCCTGGGTGTGTCGAAGAAGGTAGACACGGCAATAGGTATGGGCCTTGCTGTTACTTTTGTGCTGACCATTGCCACTCTTGTAACATTTCTCCTTCAAAAAGGAATTCTTGAACCTGCCGGGCTCGAATATTTACAGACCATCTCTTTTATCCTTGTAATTGCTGCCCTGGTACAGATGGTTGAGATTGTTCTAAAGAAAATTTCACCTGCTCTTTACCAGGCTTTGGGAGTTTATCTGCCGTTAATAACTACAAACTGTGTTATTCTGGGCGTAGCCATACTGGTTATACAGAAAGATTACAGCCTGTTGGAATCGGTGATCTATGCAGTCGCCACTGCCGTTGGTTATGCCATGGCATTAATAATATTTTCAAGTATCCGGGAACAGATGGCTATCACCAAAATACCCAAAGCTATGAAAGGTATACCCATTGCACTCATAACAGCGGGTATAATTGCCATGGCCTTTATGGGATTTTCGGGAATTGACCAGGTATTTAAGTAAACAGAGTTTATTACAATACGCTTTACTAATCATGACTCAGTGTGGAATATCGCTGCATCCCCCATTGAGCCATGATTTTTTTACCATTTAGCCATATTTCTTGAGTTTCATGCCAGAAAGAGTTAAACCATTTTTCCGAACAGCTGTCATATTGTAAAATCAGAAAAGTTGCACTCTTTAATAATTATAGATATGAAAGCTTTAAAACACCCCATCATTCTAGCAATAATAGCACTGGCTTTTACTTCTTGCTATTCTTCACAAGGATATGTGTATTCGCAAGGACACGATGATTATGGTTATTACGGGGATGATTACTATTACGATGATGATCGTTATTACGGGGACCAAGATAGAGACGGCGTTAGCTTCAGTATATTTTACAATGAGCTGAGTCCTCACGGCAGATGGATCAACAATCACAACTACGGCCGAATTTGGGTTCCAAGAGTTGGAAGAGATTTCCACCCCTATGCCACCAACGGTTATTGGGTAATGACTGATTACGGCAACACCTGGGTTTCCAACTACTCATGGGGATGGGCGCCTTTCCATTACGGACGATGGTTCTATGATGATTTCTACGGATGGGCATGGGTTCCGGGTTACGAGTGGGCACCTGCATGGGTCAGCTGGAGAAGCGGAGGCGGTTATTACGGTTGGGCTCCGATGGGTCCGAGGGTAAACATCAGCATCCATATAAATATTCCGGGCAGCTACTGGACATTCCTGCCTTCCAGATATATGTATCACCGCAGTATGCACAGGTACTATAACAGATACAGCCCCACAATATACAATCGGACAACCATTATCAACAATACTTACATATATAACGATAACCGTTATTACAGCGGGCCAAGCGCAAGAGACTACGAACGCGAAACAGGAAGGAAAGCTACGGTGCGACGGCTTGAAAGCACTAACAACCGTTCAGGCAGATCTACCAGAGTAAGTAATAACGCGGTAAATGTTTATCGTCCCGATGCAAACAGCGGCAGAACCACAAGTACAAGGCCTGCAGTTAGCGGTAGGAGTACAAACAGCAGAAGCAGCAATAGCAATACCAGGGTTTCGGAAGGGACAGCTCCGCGTACCGGTACATCATCAACGAGTCGTAACACTACAGTCAGGCCAACGGAGAGTACCACTAGAAGTAATTCGTCCAGCAGAAGTAGCAGAAGTAGCAATAGCAATACCAGGGTTACGGAAGGGACAGCTCCGCGTACCGGTACATCATCAACGAGTCGTAACACTACAGTCAGGCCAACGGAGAGTACCACTAGAAGTAATTCGTCCAGCAGCAGAAGCGCCACGGCAACACCTCAAAGGTCCACCTCTTCTTCATCAAGAAGCAATAGGGAGAGCAGTACGGTAAGGTCTACTTCCGGCTCCTCAAGCAGGAACAACAGCGCGGGCACTTCATCCTCAAGGAGCAGTAGTGAGAGCAGTAGATCCGGCAGATCCTCCGGACGCAGGTAACTAAGTTAAAATATCAATCAATCCAGCGCCTAATCAACCCACCGTACTCATCAATGCGGCGATCCCTGAAAAAAGGCCACCAGCGGCGCACACTCTCGGTACGAGATTTATTGATCTCAATTATTTGGGTAGCCTCCTCATTATCAGGAGCTCTATACAATAATTCGCCCTGCGGGCCACACACAAAACTATTTCCCCAAAATTGAATCCCCTTTGTTACTCCTGACGGATCGGGTTCAAATCCGGTACGGTTCACAGAAACAACTGGCAACCCGTTTGCTATGGCATGCCCTCTTTGCAGGGTAATCCATGCATCCTGCTGACGCTGTTTTTCATCATCGGTATCGGTCGACTCCCATCCTATAGCAGTAGGAAAAATAAGTATTTCTGCACCTTCAAGAGCCATAAGCCGGGCTGCTTCGGGATACCATTGGTCCCAGCACACCAAAACACCCAGCCTACCTGCTGATGTATCAATGGGGTGAAAACCAAGATCCCCGGGCGTAAAGTAAAATTTTTCGTAATATGCCGGATCATCTGGAATATGCATTTTTCGGTATTTTCCCACAATTGTTCCATCTTTCTCTATGACTACAGCCGTGTTATGATACAATCCTGCAGCACGTTTCTCGAAAAGGGAAAGTACGATCACTACCCTAAGCTCTTTAGCCAGCTGCCCGAACAGACTGGTAGAAGGCCCGGGTATTGTTTCCGCCTGGTCAAAAACATCAGTATCCTCGGTTTGACAAAAATAAAGCCCATTATGCAGTTCCTGCATTACAATCAGTTCTGCCCCTTCACTGGCCAGCTGTCTAATTTTTTGCTGTAATCTGGAGATGTTCTCATCCCTGCCTGCACTGTTGGCTTGTTGTATTACTCCTACTTTCATACAATTATTATTTTTTCACTTTATGGTATAAAAATGTTCTGTTAAAACTTTATTTATAATACTGGCAATCAATATGTTATACTAAATTCTCGAAAGTACTATACTCTATTGATATTCTGTAAATTATATGAATTATTTTGAAATAATTACCGAAGTATTGGCATAAAAATCCTATGATATTTAAGATAATCATATCCTCCAGGTATTTAACTATTATTCCAAACAATACAGTCCCATAATCATTTTTTTCGCATTCATTCATCTTATCCTCACAGTAAGATAATAATTTCTTAAATGAAGCCCTGATTAGTCAATTTTTTACGTTTGATATAAGACGTTTCGGATATATTACAATTTTTTAAATGAAGCCCTCGGGTAATTGCATGGTTATGCAGTGCAATGAACCATGTTGTTTAATTAAAGGCATGCAATCGATACCGGTAATCTCTCTGCCGGGAAAAGCTTTCTGAAGTTGCTTTTTCGCAATTTCATCTTTTTCTGTTCCGTAAAATGGAAGTAAAACCGCACCGTTTATAATCAAAAAATTGGCATATGTTGCGGGAAGCCGGCAACCATTATCGAACACCGGATCCGCCATCGGCAAATCTATAAGCCTGTAGGGTTGCCCGTCCATGGTAACATGTGACTTCAGTTCATCCTCCATCGCCCTCAACTCGCTGAAATGTTCATCGTTTACATCGTAACACTTCACGTAAGCTATTGTATCTTCGTTACAGAAGCGTGCAAGCGTATCAATATGGCTATCAGTATCATCACCTGCGAGGTATCCGTGTTGTAACCAGAGTACACGCTCTGCGCCCAATGACCTCTTCAAATATTTTTCAATTTCCTCCTGACTCATCGGCTGATTGCGGTTGGGAGCCAAAAGACACGCACTGGTAGTAAGTATTGTTCCTGCACCGTCAGATTCAATTGATCCCCCTTCAAGGATAAAATCCAACATGCTCTTATAACCGGTTTGAGCTTTGAAAACCCCCTTGTCAAACAATCTCCCTGTGATAAGGTTGTCTTTGTCGGCTGCAAATTTCAACCCCCAGGCATTGAATCCAAAATCCAACAGCATGGGTTTATTATCGATAAAAACAGATATGGCCCCATGGTCGCGCGCCCATGTATCGTTGCTATCTATTTCGGCCATGATAATATTTTTTCGCTCATTCTCGGTGAAATGTTTCAATATTTCATAGCCTTCCCTAGCAACGATAAGCAGTTTCTCCCTCTTAAGAATCTCTTTCGACAGGGTTATGTAACAAGCTGTAACCTCATCCAGTATATCAACCCAGTCGGTACCGTGATGAGGCCATGTTATCTGCACACCGCTCTGATGACTCCATTCGGCAGGGAAAACAATACCTGCCATAAAACTACCCTTCCATGTTGCCGCGTACAATACCGCGATTCGATAAGCGGATGAAATCGAGTATCAGGCTGAGGTCGTCACTTTGCGGCAGCTCTTTTTCAATTCTCTCCACTGCCTGTGTGATGTTATAACCCGACTGGTACAGATAACGGTACACCTCCTGTATTGAATTAATGCGTTCGCTGGTAAACCCTCTACGGCGAAGTCCTACAACGTTGAGTCCAACAAAAATTATCGGTTCCCGTCCAACCATTACATATGGAGGGATATCTTTCGGGATCTTCGATCCTCCCTGAATCATAACATGGGCTCCAATACGAGAAAACTGATGTATCAGGGTACCGCCGCTGACAATGGCAAAATCGTCAATCTCTACTTCACCTGCTAGTTGCGTTGAGTTACCCAATATCACGCTGTCATTAATTACACAGTCGTGAGCCACATGACTGTAAGCCATAATAAGACAATCGTTGCCGACTTTTGTAAATCCTTTTGAAGCAGTACCTCTGTTCACTGTTGCACATTCGCGAATTGTAGTATTATCCCCGATAATTGCTGTTGTTTCTTCACCCTGAAACTTCAGATCTTGAGGAATGCCTGAAATAGTAGCATGTGGAAAAATTGTACAGTCTTTTCCGATACGGGCTCCGCTCAGGACTGTCGCATGGGTCATCACCCGGCTACCATCTCCTATTTCAGTATTCCGATCGACATAAGCAAACGGTTCTACAACCACATTATCTCCCAGTACGGCCTCAGGATGTACAAAGGCCAAAGATGAAACACTGTTCATAAATATGAGAACGATTAAAATTATTTATTTTTAATTATTTGCGCAGTAAAATCGGCTTCAGAGATTACTTTGTCTCCTATAAATGCCAATCCTCGCATCGTGGCAATTCCCCGACGTAACTCACTTGTAAGTTCTACCCTGAAAATTAGGGTATCACCAGGAACCACTTTATGTCGGAATTTCACGTTATCAATCTTCAGAAAATATGTAGAATATCTTTCCGGCTCATCTAACCTCCCAAGGACCAGCAAGCCACCTGTTTGAGCCATCGCCTCAATCTGCAAGACACCTGGCATAACAGGCTCCTGAGGAAAATGGCCCATAAAAAAGGGTTCATTGGTCGTAATGTTCTTAACCCCTACAATATAATTGTCGGTCATCTGTATAATCTTGTCCACCATAAGAAATGGATAACGGTGCGGCAGCAATTCGCGGATACGGTTATTGTCCATCACTGGCTCTGCAGTTACATCATAAACGGGAGGCTGAACTTCATTTAGTTTAATATCTTTACGAATAAGCCTTGCCAGATGATTGTTGATCTTGTGTCCGGGCCTGATGGCGATAAGCCTTCCTTTAATAGGCTTTCCAATAAGTGCTATATCCCCGATGATATCAAGAAGCTTGTGACGGGCAGGTTCATTCGGAAAAGCAAGTTCACGATTGTTAAGATATCCAAGTTCTTCTGCATTGTGGCGTGGCACATTCAACTCATCTGCAATCTCATCAAGTTCATTCTGCGACAATTTCCTCTCATAGATCACAATTGCATTATCCAGGTTTCCCCCCTTAATAAGCCCTGACTGCCTTAGTTTTTGTATCTCACGAACAAAAACAAACGTGCGCGCCGGGGCTATCTCTGTTCCAAAATCGGTAACAGAGTCCATTGTAGCGGACTGATTTGGAATATAGTATGAATCAAATTCAATAAATGAATTGACACAGAAAGCATCGTCCGGCAACAATGTCAGTTTTGATCCGGTTTCGGGGTCAGACACCTCTATTTTATTGCGTACAATATAATAATCCTTCTCCTTTTCTTGCTCCTGAATACCCGTAGCAAGTATGGCTCTGACATATTCGGCAGCACTTCCGTCAAGAATAGGGAACTCTGAAGCATTGACTTCTATAAGGCAATTATCAATTCCGGATGCATATAGTGCTGCAAGTCCGTGCTCTATCGTGCTAACGACTACGTCCCCTTTACCTACAACGGTTCCTCGTTGGGTATTAACCACATTTTCTGCCAATGCTTCAATCACAGGCTGATCTTCTAGATCAATTCTTTTTATCTTATATCCGTGATCTACCGGGGCGGGTTTAAAGGTTACCTCAATTTCTAGTCCCGTGTGGAGTCCGGTTCCACGTAGGGTGAAGTTATCTTTTAATGTATTCTGTTTCACTTTATATACTTTTAAATAGTAGTTTCCTTTCAGGTTTTTACAGCGTAAAACAAGTTCAGGCAAATTTAGTTGCTTTGAATCCTGTTATATTTTCGTCCGCAATTGCATAACTCAATCGAGTTTGCTTCTGTCTCGCTTAACGAAATAGTTCACTAAAGTTAGATATTTGCTCGCCGTGGCATAGCTCAAGCAAGCTTGGCTCTGCTCATACGGCTTAACGCAAATAGTTCACTAAAGTTAGATATTTGCTCGCCGTGGCATAGCTCAAGCAAGCTTGGCTCTGCTCATACGGCTTAACGCAAATAGTTCACTAAATGCTATACTAAAATAGCTCATTTTACAAACTTTTGTGCAAATATACAACCAAATACACACATTTCACCTAAATTTGTGAAATGTTTGCTAAAATGAGCCTGAAAACGATTGATTAATCGTCGGTACATAGCTTATTTTTAAGCTCTGCGATCTCTTTCTCCATTGAATTCAACTGCCTGTACATTTCAGGAAGTTTAGAAATAATAATACTCGATTTAAAGAAGTTTTTCACTGGAATAGCGGGGGATCCTAATATTTCAGATCCCTCTTTTGTATTACTGATAATACCTGATTGAGCGCCTATCTTACAATTTTTCCCAATGGTAATATGCCCGCCAATTCCTACTTGTCCGCCAAACACACTGTTTTCACCTATCTTGGTTGAGCCTGCTATTCCAACCTGGGCTGCCATTGCGGTGTTTTCGCCTATCTCGCAATTATGAGCTATCTGTATAAGGTTGTCGAGTTTTACACCCTTACGTATTACTGTTGAACCAATCACAGCACGGTCAACAGTGGTATTGGCACCCACCTCCACATTATCTTCAATAATCACATTGCCCATCTGTGGAATTTTATGATACACATCATCTTCTTTGCTGAAACCGAAACCATCTGCTCCTATCACTGCTCCTGAATGCAGTATGCAGTTATCCCCTATTACACAATTGTGATAAATTTTCACTCCGGGATAGAGAATACAGTTATTTCCTATCTTTACATTCTCTCCCACATACGATTGCGGGTAAATCTTACTGTTCTCACCTATCTGAGCATTGTCTCCAATATAAGCAAAACTTCCTACATAAACATTTTCGCCAAGTGTAGCTGTAGATGAGATAAAACAGATATCGTCCGCTCCACTCTTCTGTGGGGTATGATTGTTAACCAACTCCATCAGCGATGCCAGGGCGGTATAGGCGTTAGACACTCTTATCAGGGTTGCCTTTATAACACCTTCCTGTACAAAATCGTTGTTTACAAGTACGATATCGGCACCGGTCTCGTAAATATATTGAGTATATTTGGGGTTACCCAGAAAAGTTATTGTCCCTGCTTTACCCTCTTCTATCTTTGAAAAACCGGATACTTTTACATCCGGATTACCGACAATTTCTCCTTTAAGAAAATCGGCTATTTGTTTTGCTGTAAATGCCATTGACTGTAAATATTTTTTTGAAGGCTGTTTAAATCACTCACGGTAAACATATTTTTTATTCTTCTATTTCAATAATTTCAGTTATTTGTTTCTGGTGCAATTAATACAACCTCTTAATTTTTCAATGTGCAAATTAACAACTATTTTTTATATCAGGAAACAAATAAATTCATAATATACATTAATTGATACCTTACTTTGCTTGTGCAATTAAAATTAAAATACTACTTTTGCATTCACATTTTCGGGATGTAGCTCAGTCCGGTTTAGAGTACGCGTCTGGGGGGCGTGGGGTCGGAAGTTCGAATCTTCTCATCCCGACAGAGAAAGTCCGAAACCTGTACTGGCATAGAAGTTGAGACATTGTCGCAATGACTAGCCGGGACAGTATCGGGACAACAGAGATTAATTTATTTTACGTTTCAGTCTGATAAAGTCTGAGAGGTAAAAAAAAATTATGTTTAGCCAAGTAGGGAAAACATCCGTATTGCCCATTATTTCGTACACACCGCCACAATTATATACCGGCAAAGACTGGTATGTGGGTTTTTATGCTTATGATCCGTCGCAAAATAAAATGCGTAGAAAAAGGATCAAACTAAATTTCATTAAAAAAACTGGTGAGCGCAGAAAATATGCCGGGGAACTAATTAAAAGGCTTAACACTCAGCTTGTGAACGGCTGGAATCCATGGATTGAGGCTGACAACAGTAGAGCATACCATACTCTTGAAAGTGTATTTGAACATTACAGACGTTATTTAGATAAAATGTTTGCAGATGATATCTATAGAAAAGACACTTATGACACATACATTTCTTATCTAAAAAATGTTGAATCATGGAATAACAACCGTTCAAACAAAGCTGTATATATCTATCAGTTTGACCAATCATTCGTTAGAATGATGCTTGAACATATTTATCTTGAAAGAGAAAGTAAGCCGCAAACCAGAGATAACTATCTAAGATGGATGAAAGTTTTTTCTTCCTGGTTAATTCAAAATCAATATTTAAAAGTAAGACCAACAGATGGTTTTATAAGTTATGGTAAAAAGTCTATAAAAAAGAGCAGAAGTGCAATACCTGATGCTGACATGAAGAGGATAAAAATACATGTTGAAAAAACAAATAAACACTACCTGCTAGCATGCTACATGTTGTATTACTGTTTTGTAAGACCAAAAGAAATTGGACAAATTAAGATATCACATATTTCACTTAAAAGACAGACTCTTTTTATTCCTGACGTGAATTCAAAAAATAAAAAAGATGGCACCCTAACATTGCCGGCAAAGGTTATAAGATTGATGCTAGAACTTAATATATTCAAATATCCAAGTGGTTATTTTTTATTTTCAAATAATTTTATGCCTGGGAAAGAACAAAGAAGTGAAAAACAATTTAGAGACTTTTGGTTTCACCACGTTAGAAAAAAACTGGATCTTCCTGCTTCCTATAAGTTTTATTCATTAAAAGATACCGGTATTACTGCCATGTTGAGAACTCAACCATCTATTACAGTTAGAGATCAGGCCAGACACTCATCTCTTCTCATGACAGATAAATACACTCCACATGATATTCAAGAGGCCAACGAGTTAATAAAAAACCACGAGACATATTTCTGATATATATACTTACCCTGAAGACATTTAAAAAGCGTACATGTGTGCATACGTACGCTTTTTAAAAACAGTATTTTAATTTAATACAGCTTCAAGCCAAACCGTTAAAGTGCCGTCAGACTCTTTTATGAATTTTTGATTTATATCATAATGTCCATATTCAACCTCATAAACCCTCTCAAAATACCTGCCTCCGGCACTATATTGTGCAGCTGTTGGATGTGGTGGGTAAAATGTAGTGCGAGATGTTTTATAAATAAAATGTTTAGCAGTTGTATTGCTCCTCTGTGTTTTAAGTTCCCATTCATAAGGTCTGTCAGGAAAATAATCAGACTCTGTACGAGCGTTAGATATAGGCTTTTGCAAATTTGTTGTCAAGAAACTACAGTTTTGAGGATCCTTCAAACCGGGCACGTATTTTAGTTCTGAAATAAGATAGGGCTGATTATCTACCAAAACTCTTCTCAGTGTCGTAAGTGAGAGCTTCTGGTCTTCGGATAGCTGCAAATCAGCATTCATGTTAACCAGCGCATTACGCATCAGAGTATCGCGACTTCGCCAAAATCTCTCAAATATACCGTCAGCTCCATTGTAAAATAATGAATAATCCCAAAGGCGAAGACCGGTCCAGTCATAATTTGAAAGTGTCCCAATATTATAAGTGTAATAGTTATCATAATAACTGAAGCAAAGCATAGGTTTAAGCTCTCCGGCATTTGAACTTTGTTCTTCAGACTCATCTGACATAATTATTGTGCTGTGTAATGCCCTGCCAGGACCCACATAAGGATAAGTAATCCAATATGTGATAACATCCGGAATTATGTCTGGGAATGTTTTATCATCAGCAGTAATTACACCGCCGTCATAATAACTGTTGCTAAGATATCCAACTACTTCATAAGTAATTTTATCCCCAAAAACACCTTGACGCACAATAGACCCATCTGCAGGACGTATATACGCTGTTGGAAAATTTACAGCTAACATTGAGATTGGCAATCTTTCTTGTATTTGATATGGGTAGAGAACCCATGGATCACCAAAAAGACTTGAAAAACCATGTACCTCTTTTGGTGCAGGCAAAATTTCTGAAGATAATTTTACTTGCTTATACTCATCTGTATAATCAAATCTCAAAGGTGATGTTATATTATTTGAAAGATCTACACTTATAGGTTGATTTATCTGTTCATCAAAATGAATAATGTCAACAGTCTTATGAATTTCATCCGGAACAATTTCCATATTGAATTTACGTATAAGGTCGAAAAATGAACTCACCATTATATTTGGGATAATATCAACATAGTCTATCCTGTTATTGACAATTGTGTCTATATTATCATTTAAGAGCGACATGGTTGAGAAAGGCTCATCATCAAGAAATGAAGGGTTAAGAGTATATCCAAAATATAAAAGAACCTCTTGAAGCACATGTTTAAATTTAGGGAATGGCGTAATATAAAAACCTCGCGGAACGTTGATTTTATTTCCATCAATAATCTCAATTGTATCAACATTCTTTTTGAAATCATATTTATTTAAAGTTGTCGAGAACTTCATCTCATTTAAGATATAGTTATCCGTGGCAACCTGAAAGCATGCAAACCGATGATCTGAAGCCGTGATAAGGGAACGCATAAAATCTATTGTCTGGTCCATACTGGAGAAAACAATACTTTTGCCTTCAAATATTTCTTTCAGAGATACATCTTTAATTTTTTCATAAAATGCACCCTCGTTTAGGTAAAAGGATGTTTCTATATTATCTTTTGAGCTGGCAGAAAGAATAGCCTGACGGCCTACTATGGAAAATGCCCCTTCTTGAAGTTGGACATTTAGCCTACGTGTAATTTTATCGGATCCGTCTCCACGATTAGGATAATTGAGAAGTTTTAAGTTTTTCGATGTTGCCGGTATTGTGATTGGAACGCTCTGTTCGCCCAAATCATTGAAAAATGGATTAAAACGAGTAAGCTCAATCTGTGTTTCCGGGAAAAGATCGTATGATTCTCCGGATGGATGTGTTATTTTCATTTTGAACCAATTTTACGTGATGCATTTTGAAGATTTTGCTTTTGCTGAATTTCAGTAAGCGAAACAGAAGCAGGAATACCTTTTGAAAGTGACTTAAGCAAGTCTCGAACCTCTGCCAGTAAGATAGGATCAAAAGTTGACACTTGTTGTATTGTTTGCTCGGTCTGAGAATAGTTCCCACTGGCACGTTGCGGGACAGTACCCGAACGAGCATCATTGATTGCATTAATTATCATTGGGTAGTTTATATGCCTTTGCAAACGCGACAAGTCTGGTGCTGATACAACCAATTCACGGCCCTGCTCACCCATAAGAGTCGGTGTAGAAACAAACCCGGTTTGAGCAATGCCTTTATAGGGCACTCCCCGGTATGTTCGTCCATCATCAGCTCCAACCACATCATACTTACCAGTGGCACGCTGTGGGACTCTTGCACCTTCTACGACTGTATCAGAATTTACTTGAATGTTTTGCGTTGCTCTGTTGTTAAAAGCTCCATTTACAGCTGACTTTGCCACAGCAAAAGCAGCCTCAATTAAACCTACTAAGACAGCAGCTCTGGCAAAACCTGATGCGCCGAATGTTGCAACAGAATCGGGTTGAGCTAAAGATGTTGCAGTTGCACCAGCTATTGCTATTTGAACTTGTACTTTAAGTGCATCCAGTGCCATATTTATAAGAGTCTTAAGTGAACTCTGAACTATATCTTCATTGCCAGACAAAGCCCCTCCAACTAAGGTTCCCATCTCATTTGCAAAATCGAAACCTAATGAGGCCAAATCCGCTTTTTGTTTTAAATCGGCTTCAAATTGAATTTTAGCTTGCTCTTCATTTTGTTTTGCGATTGCTTTAAGATTTGCCCAATTTTGTTCTGCCCTTGCTTTATCCGCTTTTTCTTGAATTTCCAGAAGCTTTGCCTGATGTGCGCGCTCTTCATCCTGGATTTTCTGAAGCATTGTTTTTTTCATATCGAAGAGCTTTAACTCTATTTCTTGCTGCTGTTCAAATGTTAAGCCGGCCAGTTCTAGATTCTTCCGGAGGCGTTCCATCTCGAGATATTCAAGCTCTCTATTATATTCTTCCTGAGATATTATACCATTCACATATTTCCATTGAATAGCTGCTTTTTCTTTTGCTATATAGTCTTCTAGTCGTTTTAGAGCTTTCTCATATTCAGTAGCAGTTGATGTCCCAAGTGGTGTGGGATTGGGATCATCTTCACTCTCTATATCCTGAATTACTGAACTTACATCTGTGAGTTTAGTGATAATTCCACTGAAACGTTGATCGACTTCGTCCAGAGCTTCACTGCTGTTTTTAACCTCACTAACTAGATCCTCAATCACATTTTTTACATTGAAAACACCTTTATATGCGTCTATACCATAGGTTTGCTGTATATCTTGTAGAAGTTGCCTCTGCAATTTATCATAGTCATTACCACCCTGAGCAGTAAACTGGCTTACAGTCCGGTTGATTGTCTCACGGATAGAAGAGAGAATCGGTTCATCATCTACCTGCTTACCAATCCGCTTCATAGCTTTATCGGTAATTTTCAATTGTTTATCCAGTGAATCGGTGGTTATCTTATCTGCAGCTTGATTTTTAACTTTAAGAGCTATTTGCTCACGCAGACCATTATTAACAGCATTAATTGCTTTACCGATATCTGTTATATTACCCTCTTCATCTATTAAACCTTGTAGATATTTACCATAACGGCTAATAATTTCTTTTCTTATTTGAAGAAATGTGTCGCTTTCCGGATTAGTCTTTTGTAGAGCTTCAAACAGTGAATTAGCCTCTCGAGTTTCAGTGGCGAGCTCATTATTAAATTCTTTTGTTGCATTTTTTATGGCTTTTGTAGCTGCATTTGTCCTGTTTATCCATTGAACAAGCTTGATTAATCCAGCAACAGCTGCTGTAATGCCGACCATCAAAAGCCCAATTGGATTTGTAGCCATAGTAGCATTTAATAAACGCCAGGCTTTTCTTGCTTTTGCCAGATTGCCGGTGAGAAGTGCAGATGCAGCAGCATAAGCTAGTGTTAAAGCACGACCTGCTTTTAGTCTGGCATTCTTTATAGCCATAATTACATTAGTCTTAGTAAGCTCCAGACCAAGACGTTTTTCCCACATTGCAGCAATCTTAACCCCAACTGTATATGCTGCATAAGCAGTAACCATATACATAATGCATTTGCCCCATTTCTCAAAGAAGTCAAGCACTGCAGGAAGTAATTTTACTATGTATGTAACTATATTAGTGCTTTTCAATAGAGCCGGATTAAGACGTTTCCCAAGCTCTTCAGACGAATCTTTAAATGCTTTGCGACGTTTTTCTAATTCCGCATTGGCATTGTTGTTTTTAATATTATACTCTTCTGTAAGACTGGTAGCCTCGATCATAGTTTTATTTGCGATCTGCTGAGCTTCGTCAATTTTATCAACACTGCTGGCCAAAGATGAAATAACGCCGACTGCACGGGTCCCGGATAGTCCCATTTCATCAAACAAAGGTATTAATTCCTGAAACCCTCCACGTTCATTGAGAGACCTAAGTAATACCTTTATTGCTTCGTTTGCATCGGTTCTTACTAATTCTGTGAATTTAGAGACTTCGACTCCTGCGATCTGTGCGAATTTTGCAGGTTCGCCCATCATTTTCACGATTACTTGCTGCAATGCCGTAGCTGACATTTCAACTTTCTGCATATCCTGATCAAGAACTGACGCAAAACCAAGTATGGCATCAATACCGATATTTGCCTGAGAAGCTACACCGCCTAGCCGACCGGCAAACTGGACAAGATAATCCTCCTGAGTAGATGATGATGCGCCCAGCTCATTTATGGCCGAGCCTACAGCCAGCATTTTCCCTTCTAGGTCAAGATTTTCAAGCTCATGTGTAGATTTGGTGAAAACATCTACCATCTTACCAACTTCTCGAACCGCTCCTTCACCAAGATCTTCACCAAGTGCAACATCAATTTGATTTGCAGCTGTCACGAATCCCAGTATATCTTCACGAGATTGTAAACCAAGTTTACCGGCATCACGCGCAAGCATATTTAACTGTTCTCGAGATGTCCGGGTATCCATCTGTTTAAAAACTTCATTTAACTCCAGGACTTCATCTTTTGTCATACCGGTAGTTTTCATAACATCTGCATAAACGTCATCCATGGCAGCAGCATCCTGGCTGAGTTTACGTAGGGCAAAGCTCACTCCTGTTATTGATGCTATTGTACTGGCCAGAATTGCACCATATTTATTGAACCCATCAGTCACACGAGACATAACGGATTTCTGACGTCCAAGAGTACCGTACATTTCTTTTTGAGAAATGTTTAGTTGCTTTTGTGTTGCAGTTAAATTTTTTAGAATAGCATTATATTTGTCAGTGCCTTTTGTTGTTTCAGATAGTTCACGACGTAAAAGGTTACGAGTTTTACGTAGTTCGTTATATGTTGCTCCAGATAGATTTTTAAGGATTCTTTCTGTTTCCCGGACTTTGTTCTGATAATTTCCGTAAGATTGTTCAAGTTGTTTGAGTTCCCTCTCTTTAGTCTTGCTTGTTTTTGAATCTTTCTGACCCTGAGCATCGAGCTTTTGTAGCTCTGCACGAAGTTCACCCATTTTCTTTTCCAGCGATTCAACGTTAGTCATCGCATCAGAATTGTCAATAAATATTTTTATTGAGCGGTTGAGATCTCTTTTAGCCATAGTTGCTATATTTGGTTTGATGCAAATTTCTGCAATTCAATGGCTGTTTCAAGGGACAAAAAAAGCCGGCACGTTATCACAACGTAACCGACTTAAGCCTAATCATACAATTGTCTACTCAAAAAGCATAGAAGCAATCAGTTTACATTCGTCCCGAAAATCATTGAGCTGATTAAGTTCATTTTCGAATTCAGCCATGCGTTCAGGGTTATTAGATTGAATGTTAAGCAGAATAGCTTCTACCTGGTCGGCAGAATAACGAGTACGAACTAGGCCCGACACAAAATCTTCGTAAGTATCACTTTTAGCTTCAATTAGAGTCCCCCCATCCGGAAAACTACCGGTATATTTATATGCTGTGATTGGATCTGTATCCGGCTCAGCATCTTCCGGTACATAATTCTCAATTATCTCTTCGTTGAGATAAAGTAGGAACCTACCATCGTCGTAGCGATTGTAAGTTTTTTTTGTGTTGTAAATAGCAGTGTTCATAATTTCGGTGTTTTGATGTTTATGTAAATTTGTAAAACTTCTTATTATGGGCGTTTTTGAATTCTTTGACAACTGTAGCAATAGGGAGATCATCCTTTGTGAAATCATTTGTAGCCTGATCGATCATAACTTTTGAACCGCTGAAGCTGTAAAACTCCTGTTCGCTCCATGTATATATTGTCTGACCACCCTCTTCTTCCGGATGCTCGACGTAAGTGCAGATATTATATCTTATTGCAATTCTCTGCTTTGGTGATCCGTCATCATTATTACTTATAATTGAGTCTTGTACGTTATAATCAATTAGCCTTATCAGTTTAGCATCTTCTGAGTCAAACGGTGTGCATACTATAGTTTCGATAGATCTTTTTTGATCTGGTTTCATACCTGCAAAGGGAGCTTTTCGTTTACGCTTGCGAATGACTTTGCCCAGTCTCTTTTCCATATTTAGTTTGTTCATTAAATTTTTTGTGTCTGCATGCGAGGCAAAGCCTACCCGGGAAGCTGTTTTAAGAGAGATATCCTCTTCGGAGTAGCCTTTCTTTCGCAATTTTGCTACCTGCCTGCAGAGCGATTTTTTATTTCTTTTTCTTAGTTTCACATACTCGTGGAAAAACACGTAACCGCAAACATCATTCCCCATCCATGTAGGACGTACATTCCAGCTTTTATTTACTTCAAGTTTATAGTCCTTTTTGAGGTTTGAAATGGCCAGCCTGACCATTATATGCAGGAATGTTTTGTCCTGGTGTTTGATTACAATATTGTCTGCAAATCGACTGTAGTGTTGGAGACCTTCATTTACAAATCGCTCAAACTTTTTATTAAGATATTCTACACCTTTGGCTAATTCAAGAGCTTGCTCTCGCGTGCGACATGTGTTAAATGAGTTTGTTACATATATATCTTGCCAATGTTTGAAAAGTTTCAGGTTTTCTTGCAAACCAAAGCATTTGAGTGCTGATCTGTCAAATGGAGACAAGTATAAGCCTGATAAAAGCTGTGATAGTTTAACTCCTAATACAAGACCATCCTGAAAACTATCAATAAACTCATCTATAAAATGAAGTAAAACAGGATCCTTAATTTTTTTACGAATCCGGTTCTTCATCAATTCGTGATTTATATATTCAAAATAATGATGTACATCAAGCTGGACAGTATAGTAAAGCTCCTGTTGTGAATATTTTCTCAACTCATCACGCTCCTGGTAAACAAAATGATGTGTCCCTTTACCCGGCACACATGCAGGTGCTCTGTGGAATATTGTATCGAACAACCACATCTCAATTGGCAATACTGATGCCCACTGAATGACATGATCTGGTACCGGTGAAGAATGAACTATGCGGTGTTTAGGCTTAAAAACTTCTTTTGACTGATAAGGAGATGTTTTCCATGACTTGCCCACATATGCATCAAGAAGAAGCTGAAGATTCTCTTCTAGGTTTTTCTCAAAGGCTTGCACCTCATTTCTGTAGTGTTTACCTTCTGAATAGCCATAAAAAGCATCTTCAAAATTCTTCTTATTTGCATTTTCTATGTGTCCCTTCCGTTTCATAACCGTGTGACAAAAAGTGGTTAAGTGTCATGCGGTGTTTGAACGGTGTATTGCGGTGTTAATAAAGAATGTGGGTCTTTTCGGTGTGTGCGGTGTAAATCGGATTGTCTGCTTTTTTTAATTCCCTGCCGTCGAACTTCCCGGGTGGGAAGCCTACCAGCACTTCATGTTTGTTGTGAATTTTTCACCGTGGGGTGAGGTCTTGTCTCATTTTATAGGAGAGAAGCTGACAAACTCTCTCCTTTAAAGTTGAGCGGCGAGCCATAGTTACCATTGACCGTCGAGGGCGCATTATTCGCATTCAAGTACTCCGGACCAGCATTGCCACCATTGTTAGCATTACCACCAACAGCAGAAACACGAAGACCTGAGCAGGACTCAAGAAACAACAACCTGGTTCATTCTTTAACGAACCGCAACAAAGATAATGTTTAAATCCTAAATATGAAAAAATATGTCAAAGAACTCTTTCTATTTTTGATTTCACTAAAAGTGAAATACCCCCTGCCCCTACCGGGGCACTGTTTGCTTTGGTTGCGGGGTGTTCACCCCGGCAACTCTAGACAACCAAGACAGGCGTTGTGTCCCAGTCGCTTTCCGTTTCGCAGAGCGGCGAGCCATAGACACCAATGACCGACGAGGGCGCATTAGACGCATCCAAGCACTCCGGACCAGCAACGCCACCATAGCTAGCAGTACCACCAACAGCAGAAACACGAAGACCTGTAGAGGTGTTGTTATACTGATGATCTGCGTAATATGTTGATTCTGATCCGATATTTTCTGTCGGCTTGTGGCAAAGATGTGTCATGTTCAACTGTGAAATATATCCATTCCCTGCAGGAATTGTTCCGACTTTTTTAAGTCCGGCGAGCGAATTATAATTAAACTCTGAATAAAATTTTGGTAGAATATATACATCACCGGTGGAACCGTCTGCTGCTTTATCAATAATCAAGCCGTATTCCCATTTATTTAGCAGACCGAACATGTTTTTATAACCAAAAAATACCGGAACATTCACATTAGTCCATGTGGTACCATCAAGATCCGGTACAGCATAGGGTGCTTCACCGCATCCATCAGCCAGATCTATTCCTATATCAGTTGGTACAAAACTATGATAGCCAAACTTATCACTCCATTGTGTACCGTTTACGTTTGATACTCCTGGACCAAGACCACCCTGAAATAAACCATTAGCATCCTTATTTGGATTAAAAGCTGTTTGCAAATGACGTGTTCCGAATATTATTCGTGACAGTGCAGCTGCCATAGCGTGATGTGCGTAGAATAATGAATTCCAGCCGGGACCATTTTTAACAGCCATGCTACTAAATGATATCGCAGATAAATTTGAGGCGGCTCTACCTAACTGGGTATTGTAAGCTCCATCCAGTGTTGCATTGTTGTTACCTCCACGATATCGAGCTGAATTATTAATATAGGATACAAGTGTGTCTGTATCTCTGTCTATAACACCGCCGCCAATAGCTGACATACTTGCTACAGGTATAGCATAATTCATTCTGCCAAGTATTGGTTTTAAGGATGCAGCTTCATAGTAATAATTACCTTCGACCCACCAGCTGTAATACCAGTTTGTTCCCCAACCCCACATGTAATGTCCCATTGAGCCATCAAGAGCTGCTACATTTCCGTCGGCAAACTTGTAATGGTTTGTAGGATCGAGCTTGCGCCGGTTATGATTATTGTCAACTAGATAACAACCAAGTCCAAGTAAGGATGGAAGGTTTCTCAGATAATCAATGTCTCCGACTGCTTCACCAATAGGAGAACTGTTATTTACATTCCAGCGACGTGCAGCGTAACCGGAACTACTGCTTAAAAGACCTGCAGGCAGAAAGCCTAATTTGTTGTATTTTTTGCTGTACACCATTAGTTTATCAGCAATGTCAAATGATGCAAGATCTTCGAGTAATTTTACTTCTTGAGTTTCTGTTGCCATAATGTTTTATTTTTCATTTTTGTTGTTATCCTGTTTGTCGAGAACGTTGTTTATTGCATCAATAAACATAGGTGTAAACTGGTTTGTTACTTGCTGAATCATACTACACTCTTTGTCTGTAAATTCGGTAGCACCTTTTGAATTATATATCTTCATGGCCAGGGCATGCATTTCAATGCCCGTTGCACTTACATATATAGCATTCGCGAACTGACTCTTAACGTCCTGTGTTCTTTTTTGAGTTTTTTCGATGTTCAGAAAAAACTCCATTTCTTCAAAGTTTATCTTTTTCATATTATTTTTTATTAATTTGGATCTCTCACCCAATAATTATAAGTCCAATATTGACCATCCCAAAAAAAGACCGCAGTATCACCACGACCTGATCCAGCTGGAATAGATGTTGATATAGAGCCATTCCCATGAGAGATTTGCTTGCCATTTCCCATAACAGTTATGGATGAAGCATTCATTCTGCGTATAAATTTAATAGCACCAAGAGAAGGGGAGGAAGGCAAGTAAACATTAATGTTCGCAGTATTATAGCATGTAACAAACACATCCCAGTGGTCAAGCCACACAGAGCTACTTCCTAAGATTATCCTTGGCTTTAAAGACAGGTTTGATATTACTGACCCCTTCATCCTCATTTCAAGATACTGGTCATCGAATAGATTTATTGAAATTCTTCTCTCGCTTGCAGTTCCCTCCCAGCCATACGAAATATTCATACTGGAAGAATTTAACTGACCGACCCAAGGAAGACTGTTATCCCAGCTTCTAAAATCTATACCAAATGGTGAATAATCCGTATAATCATCCCATGTCCATTCACCTATAGCATCTTTACGCCATAAGTCCATCCTTAAAACAGGATATGAAGTTCCCCAGCCGCTCGTGCCTTCATAGAAATAAAAATTGACAAGTTGTTTGTCGTATTTATTTATCATTTTCAGACTCCTATCCCCGCCATCAATAACAATTTTGTTGCCTTCATCAGAGGATTGGATTGACCCGGTAAACAATGAATTGCCCTCCTCATCCCATTTTATATTACCACCAGCTAAATGACCAGATCCTGTTAAAAAATTGAATAGTATATTTGGTTGCCAGGCACCAGCTTCACCGGAATAGTTTTTATAATTATTTGTCCCATCAATCCCATACTGACTCATCATTACATTACCTGAGAAAACCGCAGCAGCTATCTTTCCAAAGTTGACCATCGCAACTTCAAAAAAAGCATATTTTATAAAATCAAATATAACCCATGTTCCTGTAGTGTCTGTTTCCGGATCTACACCCTTTGTTATTCCAAACTTTTCAAGAACATAATATTGGCCACTTACAGTTATCACATAAGGGGCATGTATTTTAGTACGTACATATTCTATGGTATCATCATAAATCCCGGCAGGATAATAGGTGGGTCCGGGATCACCTTGTGTCCCATCTTTTGGCATTAATCCTACATCAAAATAACTATGATATTTTTTACCCATAAGTGTTATTTTGTTGCTGTGATATAAGTTCTTATAGAACCTATTTTTTCACCTTCATTATTAAGCTGTTCTAAATCGCTACCTTTAATTGTAACCACGTTATTCACTACAGGAGTGGATATATCCACTATTCTACCAAGTGTATCTTGATGCCACATTTCCCAGGTTACTCCGGATACTGTTGCTCCGGTTTTCCGATCTATAAGACTAAGTGTAGCTGTGGTTGACTCATCTTTCGTGATATATTTTGTTTTGAAAGGCATGCTGATCATGTAAGGATCCTGGGTGTCATAAATTGCAAAAATGACCGTGGACACTACATTGCTGTTGACAATGAAATCTGCCTTGAATAGCTGACGACTGTCTACATCAACTGCTCCAATCGTAACTACTTTGCCGGACCCGGGTTTAAAAGGCACCCAGCCGCTGGGATTCTGAGAGAGTGGCACCGCTTCATAATAATTAACTTGAAACCCCGTGGTTATTTCTGCAGCTGCTGCAAAAAGTCTGGCCGTTGCAGTTATCACTGCATCCGGAGCATCAATGGTAGTAGATGACAGTTGTACCTGGCCTGAGTATGTTGAACCGGCCATCTCTTCAATTTGCACGCGAATAGTATGAGAAACTACAGTTGTGGTGCCACCAGTCTCAATCACTCCTTCAAATTTAATCGTATCCGGAGTTTTATTTGTCATCGATACCAGGTTGTCAATAACCTTAAGTGTGCCGGCAACTTTATCTCTTTTGAAAAGTCCGACATAAGCTGCAGGAGCAGTTACATTTCCATTTGCATCAAATGTAAGCTCCTGATCATTGTACCACCAGCGATCTGACTCAGGGATTATATTTATATAGGCAGACTGCAGAGAAGATAAAATTTTTGGTTTTATTACCGGTTGGTTGGCCGGTATCTTGAAATCAGGAACAATTGTAAGCCCATCGGAGCTTATGCCTTGCCAAAGAAGCGGATTAGCTTCAAGAAAAACCGTTGGAGAATCTCCTTTTGATAGAAGTATTACGGTGAAACTATCATTTACTTGCTGTACCATTTGTATTTGTTTTTTGAAAGTTCAACTTTTGCTTCGTGTGCTGTAAGAAGTGTGCCGCCCAGGCTAATTACAAAATCTTCGAACGTGCCTGTATGGAAACCTGCAACATCCTTTTCATTTATTAAAATATATCCGTTATAAGCAAGACGACGGTTAGCTATTGCCGGATCGGGCAGTGATGAAATTTTTATTTTTGCGTAGTTCATAATTCTAATTTGTTACTAGTACCTTACCATTGTCTGTCAAAACAAAGCCTGCATTTGATAAAGCCATCAATTGACTTTTCTCTTCAATGTCGAGCAATATTTGAGAATCAAAGCTTATCATATATGCCGGTATATCAAGCGTGGCATTATTGCCATAAGCAATATGCTGCTCAACTCCTATATGCTTGTAGAGATACTCAATATTGAAGAATCGATTAGGCTCTGATAATATCTGGCCGGAAGATGCTAAAATTATTACTGCCTCAATATAATACTGTCGTTGCCATGGCTGTATTGGTCCGAAATCTTTCAGATCAATAGTAAAGGGTTCATATCTGCGACGAAGAGAAAAATCAATAAGTGCAGCACGTGCAGTTGGAGCTGCCGGGACAACATCACCTGTACGTACGTAATCAACATACAATCTGTAGTTCTTTTTCTCAGGAACAAATCTCATGTCAAAAGTGCAGACTCCTTCAGCATCGATGCTTTGAAACTCAAGATCATCAATTGGATCAACCTCTCGCTCAATTCCGTTTTCTAATATCTTAAGAAAATATTTAGTATTAGCACCGGTTATCTGGATACCGCCAAGCCTGGATGTCGGAGTTAATTTAAATAAAAACTGTTCCGCAATAGGATTATATTCCACTACTGCAGGGCTGTCAACCTCAATAGAGATAATTTCATTGGCCGCAATATTGGTGTTCAACATCATATTGCCGGCAAACTTGATCCAGTCTCCCGTGCGTGTGTCGAAATACTGAGCTTCAAATTCCAGTTCTATTTGCTGACCTGCAGGTACATTTTGCATTACCAGCAATGTTCCCCGGCTATCACCGGTAGAAGTATCTATCTGATAATTGCTGTTACCTGCAACACTACTCCCATTTGCACGCCAAGTAATGCCGCTGAGTTCTTTATTTACCAGTCCATTTGGAAGTATCTGATCAGGATCGACGATACTGCACCGTGGATAAATTACCACCGGAGTAATTGCATGATCAGGTACCCATTCATTTTTGTCAGGGTAGTATATTTGCGTAACCGCACCACCTTCAACCAAAAGTGAAAATGTTTTGTTGAGCGGACTGAAATTTCGTATTAAATCACTAGTAAGGCGCATAATTGAATGTATGTGAAATTGTTTCTCCTGAGTCAGGTACCAAAACCGTTACAGTAAATGTACACTGACGGTCTTTAAAAATATTATTACCGAAATCATTCTGCTGATCATCCATGCGAAGAGTAAGCGTATCTGTCACTCTATCATGTGATATATTCCAGGCATTATCATCAATCGGATCAGTAGTAGCTCTGGTCCAATCCCAGTTTTCTGCAGGAATGGAGGCAGTAATTTCGTCAAAGCCCCGGAAGACATGAACCGTTACGGTTGTCTGCCATGGAGTATTTGCAAATGAATTACCATTTGAAAACTGAAATCGCATCGATAGCCTTTTATCTTTAACTGCATTCGATACATCTTGCGTAATACGTTCAACCAATCTGCCGAACGTAGTTATCTGTGCCTGTTCCGAATTTGGATCAAACACAGGAAAAATTACCCCCTCGTGAAGGTAAGCTAGCGGGTACTCACTCAGCCGAGGGGGTAAATGAAAATCCGGCGAGTCAAGGTTTGGTATGGTTATATCCGCCGGAATGTCTTCATTTCGAATTAAGTTTAACAGAACCGAGGTGTCAGCATCGGAGAATTTATAGGTAAAGTTGTATTCTGATGGCAGATCAGAAGACGTATATTTCACGTCGCTATATGTCACCACAATTGCACGTATAGCTGAAAGGTGATAAATATATTTCTTTTTGGATGGAAAGAAATCAAGTAACCAGCGACGTTCATAATTATCGAGGTACCCTGTATTCTTATTATATGTTCGCTCTGTATCTACATCATATTCAGCTGAGAAATTGTCAATTGCTGACAATTTATGATCGTGCCGGCCAGTGAAATCACTGTCACCGGAAGCACGAACAGTATCAAGTCCGCCCAGACTATTTTCAAACATGAACCATTGTTCCTGTTCTGATTTTGGATCGCTGTAAAGATATCGCTGTATGTACGTGAGTCTTATTCCGGCTGTTGTTTCTGCCCATACATCAAAATAAGTGGGATACTGCTGATTTAATTTACCGACTATAAATGCGTATTGCAAATTAAAAGTGAAGGCCTTCCCGGGTTCACAAGCACCCAGATTAACATTTTGAACTGTGTTGCCGGGAAGGTATGCCTTCAACATTATATTACATGATTCTTGAGCATAGTAAGTGAGCCATTCAGGAGAGTTGTAAGTGACATACTTATTTTGTGGCTGCCATGTTAGAAAATTGTTTTTAAGCCAGTTGGCAGGAGTATCCTGTAAGTTGGCCACTCCTGAACGAATAACTTTAAAAGCAGATGTTACACCATCAATTGTGGCAGTAAAAGACTTAACCAACTCTGTTTGTTCATAAATATTATCGTACTTAATAATATAATTAAGACGGCTTTCTATGATATCTTTTATATCTATAGTGGCACGCCCATCCATGCCCGGCTCATAAGTAGCAGAAAGCAAAACAGTATCACCTTCTTTTAACTCAAAGGAGATCTGAGTGCCGGAGCTCACTATGAATTTTTTCATGTTGCCTGACATCGATAAAGCATCCGGTTGTTGTATTATTGCCATTATTTGAGTCTGTTATATATTATGTAAATTATTACCGTTAAAACGAGTACTCCGGAAAGCACTATCCAAAACCATTCAAAACCTTGGATTGGACGGGAATCAGTTTTGACTTCTACCACTTCATTTGTTTCTGTTGAAGCTGTATCTCGAATGATGATTTGCTGATTTGTTTCGGCTACGGAAACAGTTCGTCCAAATCGCTCTTTTGTAACCACGTCGATTCGCTGTCGGTCCCGCCACGTTTCCTGTATGCGTCGTACTGTGCCTGTTGAGTCGAATTCAGTAACCCGGGTGAATGATTGATCAGTTTCCGATCCTCTTCGTTCTGTTGTTTGTTGATTGTCTTCCACAATTCGAATTGAATCAATGACTCGTTCCACTCGCTCAGATCCCACAGTATGTAATTCATATCGGGATGTATTTCTTTTACTACGGCAACCAATAAGCGATAATAGAGCCAAAAGAATAATAGTACTAATAAGCATACTACTACGATTGAAAATATTTCTAGAATCATTTCTCATATATTTTTAAAATTCTTTTTTCACATCGAAACTTGGACAAGCCTTTGCAGCAAACTCATTATGTCCGTGGACTGTTGCATCAGGATGTTTATTTTTGAGAGAACTAACCAAACTTCGCATGGTTGCTCGTTGCTCTTTTGTTCTGGTGTCTTTTGGACGCATCATTTCATCTACACCGCCAATATAGCATATACCAACACTGTTTGCATTATGGCCAACCACATGAGCTCCGGCAATTTCTTCTGATCTACCTTTGTGGATTGATCCGTCCAGGTAAATGACCCAGTGATATCCAATTTGCGAGAATCCCCGATCTCTATGCCAACGGTCTATATCCTGTACTGTTACATGCCTTCCTTCAGGGGTTGCAGAGCAGTGGATTATTATTTTATTTATCTTTCTCATCGTTGTTATTTTTAATACCAATTGTCTCTTTCAAGCGTGTAAATATTTCAGTAGATAAGATTTCGTAAATGAAACTTATAGCTAAATTACGTGGATAAACTTGCTTTGCGTTTTTAAAAATATTAGTGAGATAAAAGTATATTACAATCATTGTTACCCATTTGACAGCTACAATACCCATCTGTGGTTCATCCAGGAGTTTTGCACCGTGATTCAAAAACACTACACATGTGGCGTAAAATGTAAGCTGTGTAATTGCACTGAATGCTTTTTTTATGTCAAATCGTGCGTGATTCACGTGTATGTCGGTGACTATTCCTGTAAAAATATTAAACACGAAACCCATAGAGAGTAAAATTAAAATGTCTTGTACCGGCAATAGGGCTGAACCAATTCCAGCGACAATCAAATACATCAGTTCTTTCAATCTATCAACAAAGTTTTCCATAATGGCAGTTTTGGTAAGTCTATCCATGTTTTTATTTCAAATTTCCTTTAAATAAAGGCTACATCAAAGGACAGTTAGTCGATAAATAGATTCGTCGCATTTATCTGCATTGTTGCTGAATAATCAGCAACTAAATCTGCCAACTGGGGGAGTCTATTATCAATTACCGGATCGAACCACAAAATTGGCTGACGATTTCCTTTGCCTTGTTTACCGGCGCTCTCTTCAGCACGTGTTTTTTGATTACCATAACGATCTATCCAGCGTCCGCCGATATGACCACCCTGACCGCGACCAGCTCCTTTATGAATATAGATTCCTTCACGTACAAATGAAAATCCAACACGATTGACCTCACTTGCATATTTTCTGTCATAATATAAGTTCGCCTTTATTGATGCCGATAGTGATACGTTACGTTTTATCAATCTTGAGACAGATCCTTTGAGTGCTGAAGTACTTTTATTACTCCAATCTCTAACTTCTTTGTTAAACTCCTTTTGTCTATCACGGTCCTGTGAACGTTGAAACTTATCTACTTCGGAGCTACTCTCTAGGGAAAGTTCAAAAGGAAGACTTGATAATCTCCTGGAACCCCTTATTTGATTGGATAATTTTCGGCGATGTTCGCCTGCCTCTATTCTTCGCTTTTGATAACTCATATTATTTCCACATTTCAGGGTTTATTTTGTAATTCACTCCTGTCTCTAAATAGAAATCAAGAATAACCCCGTAAAAGAGATCTCCGATTGGACCAAAGCCTTCGAAAGCAAAACTTTCAGGATCCAGAAAATCACAACCATAATTTGAATGCTGATAATCTCTCATGTATCTGGCTACAATATTCATCATGACATTGTAACTGTCTTTTTGAGCCTGGAATATCGTGTCTGTATCCGATGAAGCTGTTTGTTTAGCTATAACTAAACTAAAACCTGATTTCTCTATAAGATTGTCGGCTAAGTTGAACCCAAATTCTGAATTTTTGCCGTCAATAGCAATCATTATCATTCCGTGAGCCTGTGACATCATTTCATTAAGCTCTTTAAGCTCAGATTCTTCTGAAGCTCTAAAGTAATGACGGTCAGTGTCAGTATGTGATATAGGGATAAGTTGCCTGGCCAACATTTCAGTATATTCAAAATGATTATATTTCATAACTTATTTTTTTGAGCGTTTCCGATGTTCTTTTTCCATATCTTCAAGTCGTATAGCTGCCATTTCCATGCTGTAAAGAGCATCATACAAAAGTGACTGGCGTACCTGTTTCTTTTTAGTCACGTCACCTTCAGCCAGGGAGTCAATTATGCGTTGCTGATAATCAAAAACATTTGTTTTTTTATTATCATCCCCGGAAGTGAACACATGTGGAAATTGCTGATGAAGGAATGACATTGTGCCTTGAAAGTACCAGAGAATTCCAGTCTTGGCTATTTTTGACATACGACGTACGGACGACAAGCTGCGTTTGTCCGATTTAGTTGCATAAATTACATTGATGAATTGATTAACGGCATCCGGATTAACATTTAACTGGCTTTGCCAAGTCTGCAGCCAGACAAATTTTTCATAAGTAATGTCTTCCAGAGCATCACCCGGCCCATACAAATACTTACACCTGCACTTTACACGTTTGAAGTGATTTTCAGTAAGTCTGGGAGTGAGCTGGTATATATTGTCTTCATTTTTATCAAATAAATAATCAAACGTTGTAAGAACAGCAGTAAGTTCATCGGAAAACAATGCATGACATCCTTTTGACGTCTTAATCAAAAATAAACCAAAACCAACATTCTCACGAACGGTAGCCTTTATGCAGTACAGGAAAAACTTCAGTTGCATTTCCACATAAGATATTTTAGATTTCATGGAAAGCTTGATCAAAAAAACTAATTGTTCTTTTGTCATTTCGTCCCAACTGGCCGGCACTTCATAAGTAGCATCTTGAATTCTAATCTTTATCATAATCTGGAAGCTGTTGCAACAAATAATTTACGATCCGGGCCATTAAATTTCATTTTATTCTCATCTTCCGACTTTTTATCATTTTCCACCAAGGCTTCATCAAGCACGCCACGCCAATAAATTGCCTGCTCAGCAAAATAGTTGCCCGTTTGTTCTATATCATCATATAATGGTCTTATTGTAGGTTTGAATTCAACTCCATTTGCGGGTTTAGATCGTTGCATCTTTGTTGACTGCGATGTATGGAGAGCCGCCACACGTGAACCGGTATAAGCCTGCATAGCATCAGTGATTTTTGCCACTTCACTTTTATTGAAATTATCCTGCATTTCTTCAGGTAGAAGCTTGAATGTCTCACTGCTCTCTATGCGAAGTATCAGCATACGCATATGGTGAAATGTGAGAGGGCTGTTATCTATATCGACTAAACCTTTTTCCTGAAACTCCGATGCATTTTCAAACAACTTGGTTGATATCTGTCGGTTGTTTGCCCAGTCAGGATATGTTTCTTTTTGCTTTTCAAGATACTTAAGAGCTGTATCCATATTACTCCAACCTCGCTTGTAAAGGCTCTCCTTTGCCTTCTCAATTTTCGCATCTGAAGCTGGAGCCAAAACCTCGCTCCGGGCAACAGTGTGCCCGCTCTCTCCGAAACCTATACTAAACTCATCTGTAGCTGAAGCCATTGCAAATGGGCCAAGAGCACGGCAAAGATATTCGCGTAGCTTATCACTTTCTGAGTCTTTTATCTGATCAATAGTTTCCTGACCTATGTATGGTAGTATATACTTGTCCTGGGCATCGATGAGAAAAGAACGAAACATTTCAAAATTCATCGACTTGTTTACCTTTACATACTTCTGAAGTTCAGCTGTAGATTTTATTAATGTTTCCATATTTTTTACACTTCTGGGTTACCTATTTGTTTTTCAGCACCGGTGTTTTTATCCAATGTTGTGAGCATTATATTCGGGATAATAAAGTCGATATCATCCGGCCATTTATTTATTGCCTTAACTATTTTCAGTGGCTGAACCAATAATTCACGAACAGGTTTCATTAGACTTTGCTTAATGATGAATAGCTCTCTTGCTTCAGTGCCGTTAATATTTTTATTTTTACCGGGTGATGCACCTTGAAGACTCGGGTGTACGCCCATTGCGTAACAGATGGCATTGCTGGCCTCTTCGCTGTCCTCTATGTATTCACCACCTTTAATAAATGACTCTATCGGAGTGAATTTTATGTCAGATCTTGACACTTCCTTTCCTAAAGAACCATAGTCTATTTCTGAAGTGAAGTTTTTACCTGCATTTTCTTTTCCGGAAAGAAAATCCTCTAGCTGCTGGTAAAACTCTTTTTGTCTTTCTTTTTGTTTTTTTTCGTCTGTTATTTTTTCTGCTTTATACAAATCGTCAAAAAAACCTTTTCGAACCTCGATATGATATTTGAGTACCATCTGGTTACTTAGAAGGTTCATTTTAAATTCTGGAATTGCACAGCTTAGATCATACCAGTGACTTTCAAAAATAGACCACCAATAAGCCTTTTGGTAGTAAAACTTCCCAGGTGACGGTCTGCCCAGGTGAAGAATAAAACGGCGATCTTTTGTTTTTTTCTGTTTTCCTTTTGGACCTGCTTTCAAGCCTAGACGAATTTTAAGATCAAGAAGTGGATTATCATAGTCGAGTATTGGAGTTGTCACAACATCTTCAGGAGCAGATTCTTCTCCCCACTTAGAACTGTAACCGTGATATTCAATTTGACCATCATCGTTCATTACAGATAAGCGGCTGTATGCTGCCTCTTTAAATGTCATCTGAACGATCTTTGTACCTGTCGTGTTAAATATAAACTCCACAAAACAATTATGAAGCAACGCTAGATCACTACCAATTTCCTGCTGAACAAGAGGGAAGTTGTTATCGTCTAAGAAGTCGAAAACGGCAGTGATATCTTTATCTTGCGAATTACGTAAGATAGGTGTGTGTTTTAATTTACCGGAAATCTCGTCTACTGAAACTTTCACAGGTATGGCGGCTTCACCGTGACCTATATTGCTGTTAAAATCTATGTTAGATGCTACAATATTATTCTTAAATGCATATTTAATCAACTTGTTAGGCAAATCATTGTCTTTTCCCCATGGATAAAAATCGATCTGATTTTTTGCTCCCTTAGGTATTACCTGAATTGGTGTTTTACCATCAGAGTCAACTGTTATATCTTTTGCCCTGTTAGATTCAACTACAATTGCAGGATTACTACCTTCTAGTATGGCATAATTTTCAAATACTTTCATAGATATACTCTTATATGGTTGAATTCGATTATGGTAACACGACGGATTTTGCGGGGGAAGTATTCATTTTCTGGTAAAACATTTAAAGTTGTACCGGCAGAATGAAATGATGTGAGAACACATTTTTCATACTCCTTTATTTCTCCGTTTTGTTTTACAAACTTTATTTGGAATGGTAGACGTTTGCCTTGAGAGTCTGTGCGCTCCATTATATCCCAAATCCTTGCTTGTTTTATTAATTTGATATTCATCGCGATTGTTTTACACAAGGCAAAACAACCGCTTATTCAGTCTAAAACAAAGGACAAAAAAAAGCAGCCCATAAATGAGCTGCCTATTTTAACAGTGCTTAAGGAAACATTATGTTTCCGGAAGAAGTAGCATTATCAATTCTCGTAATCGTTCATAAGCAATTTTTCGTTCATGCTTATTTGCAGTGTTGGAATTCAATGTGTCCAGCAGAGCAATAGCCTCTTGTTTGGTCATGCTCTTTGCCCTCCCGGTGTTGTAATGGTTGTCTTGAAGTATGCTGATCCTACTGAGTAGGACATATCCATACGACTTCTACCTGAACGATTGTAATAACCTTTTGCTGACTGAATTCTCGCACCTGTAGGTAAAGCACCCAGTGCATTGTTCATTGACTGAACGGATTGATCTTTTTTCATTTTGAAATGCTTTTAAATGAATAATATTGTACGGATATAAAAAAGGGTTCCGCTTTCCCGTTGCATTTCACCTACAGAGGCAGTCGGTCCATTAAGACTCGACACGGGGGCAGAACCCAAATATTTTATTTTTAAGGCATAAAAAATGCCCGCTAATTTGGCGAGCTTACCCGCCTCTGTAATGAAATGCACTACAAAGATGGATATTATTCTTTAAATCACAAAATTGTATTTGTATTTTCAGTATGTTCTAAAACATAAAATCCTCAGATCTGTTCTAGTATTATTTAAATTAAATATTCATATTTGATGAGAATGGATTTATATTGTGAAACCTATTGTGGCTCCCGGCCCCATAATTTTAGAATAGTAAAGTTTTATGAAAAGAGAGCCCAGCTTATCATACTCTCTCGGAATATAGTAAGTAATAAACCCTTTATACTCTGGTATGTTTTCTCCTTTAGCTCTAATGTGATATGATCCATTATAGCCTAATATGTGTAAATCATCAAACATATTCTTATAAACTGTTTCTCTACTTAAACCTATACCGCCCCCAAGAATTATGCCTTTATATAATTTATATCCGATATCTATTGAAAATGGAGTGTAATAGCTACCTTCAGAAACAAAATCTTCTGGATATTCACTCCAATTGATAGTCCCTGTATAATCCTCTCCTATTACTCCCGTTTTGGTTGATAATGCAAAAGTTAAACCAAATTGAAATTTTGTATTATAGGAGCTGAAATGAATTCCTATAGGCACATATCCATCAGGAGAAAAACCAACATCTAAACCTGCGTGTATTGGCCCACTAACTTCTAGAGACTCGGTTTGAGAAGAAATACTTTTGCTGATTAACACCAATAAAACTACGATTAACAACTTTTTTTTCATGAATGCTATTTTATAATTAATAAGCACAAACATAATAAAAAAAAGCATACACACTTCGTGAGAATGCTTTTTCCATTTACTTCAGCTGATTGCACGTGACGGCAAACAGCTTATTTATCGGAATCACACACGTGTGATGATTTTTCAGGGGGCGCATTTTTTAACACTTGGCATATTACGCAAAAAAATTGTGTTGCTTATGCAATCTTTTCGCAGGGCGGTGCGTGGTCTTCCGAGAAAGATAAGGGAAATTATTTTCCCTTAACAACCCTTTTAAGCTGACCTCCAGACTTTTACGTTCTCGAAAATAAAAATACATTGAGTTTTATTTATTAATGCTTAACATCTGTTTGATGTTCAAAACATTAAGGGGCTTTTTAATAGGTTGTACATCCCTTTTTTTATAAATTGCTTGTTTTTTTGGTTTTAGTGTTAAACGTGCAAATATGCGTAACTATGCAGCTCTAAAGGATTGCATAGGCAAGTAATACACAAAACCGCATTAAACCTCACTAAATGCTTGTTGTACAGGTTGTTATAATTTTGTATATTTGTATATACAAAAAGGGAGTGAGACCCCTATTATTATTCACATTTTAAATTTTAATTTTATGGAAACTAAAAAGAATGAAAAGGCTAAAACTATAGCCGTTAAAGTTGAAGAACCGAAAAGAATCGGAAAAACACAATCCATTACGGAAATTTTGGAATTGCAATTAAAAGAAATTAAACGCAAAAAACGCTTGGCTGATAATCGGGATGTTTTTATTTCGAAAAGCAAAAGTTTAGAGGAGTACCAAAAACAACTGCAACAGCTTGCAATTGATAGTCTTTTTGAAACAGAAGATTTTAAATTGAATTTTACGGTTAAAGATGATTATCGTAACAGTAGTAATTTTTCAATTACTAACCCTGAAATGCTTTTGAAATTTGTTGTTTTTTTAAGCGATGAAATTAAAAAAGCAATTGAGAAGATAGAAAAGGAACTTTTGCAAGATATTGCATAACATAAAAAGGCGGGGATATTATGAGACTGCCCCGCCTTTTTTCACATTTTAATTTTATGTAAAACTAAAACATCACAAATTTATGAAAACAATTGAAACAAAACAAACCAATATACAGGAAAAAAGGAACTTCCTCCGAGGATTAAGTAAACCAATTCAGGCACTTGTTAAAGAGGGCGCACTCCAAAGCGTAAACGAGGGATTAAAACTAATTTACGGCGAAGAGGGTCACGAAGATTTGAAAACCATAAGGCAATGGAACAAAGAGGGCAAGCGAGTAAAAAAAGGAGAAAAGGCTCTTTTATTGTGGGGATCTCCACGAGTTAAAGAAGTGGAGAACAAAGAAAAAGCGGAAACGGGCGAAAATGGAGAGGTTGACGAATTATCATTTTTCCCAATCTGTTACGTATTTTCGCAAAAACAAGTACAGGAAGCAGAAACAAAGAGAGCAGGAAAGGAGGCTAACAATGGTTAAGAAGTTGAAAGTTTGCCGTAAATGGTCAGGAAGTAAGGCAGTGCCAAGCGTAAGCCTTCAGGGAATTTATTTACAGGAGTTTAATTTTAATATTGGTGATAACGTGCAAGTAGAGTTTTACAGGGATGAGATAAGAATAAAAAAAATGGATGCCCGGCAGATACTCCGACAAATGGCAAAAGAAAACCCGGCAGTTGATGAACTAGTAAAACAATTTGATTGCTCAATTTGCGAATAAGTTAAAATAACGCATACAAGCCTGAGAAGGGTGCCCGGTGGGGACCCTCTCGGGCGCTTCTTTTTTTGTCCCGGCAAATAAAGAAGCAAAAAAATCCGGAGTTCACCAGCTAAATCAGGTAGATTATAGGGTGAGGCTAAAACACATTCATCGGACTTCTTTATTGGTTAAATGATATTAAATATCATATCTTTTTTACTGTTTCGTTTGTTTATGATACGATTTTTCGTATCTTTGTAGTGTTGAAAGACAACGATCTTTGAAATATTGACTTCAAAATTTGCAAATATGAAGTATTCTGAAGTTGAGCGAAAGCTCAAAAAAAAGGGGTGTTATTGTGTTGATGATAGTGGAAAACACCCCGTGTGGTTTAGTCCAATTACCGGAAAACAATTTACACTTGGGCATCATAAATCACAAGAAGTAAAAAAAGGTACTCTCCACAGTATCGAGCGTGATTCGGGGGTTAGTCTTTAACCCCCCTATCACATCTCTCCTTATCGCGCTTGATACTGTTACCTATATATATATAACAAATAAAATAGTTTAAAAATTAAAGTTATGAATAACAATATGTATAAAAACAGAACATTAAAACACCAAATTGAAGTTACTGTAGAGAAGGGTGAAGATAAAACTTATAGTGCTTTTATCTCTGGTGAAAATCCTCTTCCGTTTGGTCTGATAGGTGACGGTAATACCGTTCAGGAAGCTATGGATGATTTTATGCAGAGCTTTGAAGATATGAAATCATATTATAAGAAATCAAATATGGAATTTCCTAAAAACGTAAGTTTCTCTTTTAAGTATGATATGGCATCATTTCTCTCATATTACTCTAAAATACTGACCTTATCAGGTCTGGAACAGTTGACAGGAGTAAATCAAGGGCAGCTGAGTCACTATGTAACTGGTAGAAGAAAGCCAAGTAAAAGAACAGTACATAAAATAGAAAAAGAGCTGCATAATTTTGCTTCAGAGATATCTAAAATAGAATTTGTTTAACAACATAGATAGATTATACCGTCGTGTGCAATAATGCATCACGACGGTTTTTTTTTGCAATATTTTTAAGTGATATCAGTAAACAGAAGATGTTCCGGTTTATAGTTAAGATTGACACTAAAAGGATATCCATTCCTGTTCTTTTTCACTAAGATCTCAGCCGTACCAAGTAAAGAGTTTCCATATTCATCTTCAGTAATGCGATAGTATTCTGGTCTGAATATAAATAATACTACATCAGCATCATCACAGAGAGTTCCACTGTCCCTGAGATCTGAAAGACGTGGCTTTAGACCTTCAACTGTAAAATTATTTCTTTCTGTTTCTGATCTGCGATTCATTTGCGATACGACAAATACCGGTATATCGTATTCTCTAGCTAAAGCCTTTAATTCACGAGAGATATAATTCATTTCATTATATCTGTTCTCGCTATATTTATTGGTGACAGTTAGCAACTGAACGTAATCAATAAATATTGCTTTAACTCCTTTTTCTTTAACCAAGGATGAAGCTTTTTCTGTCAAATCATCAATAAGTAGCCTGGAAGGGCATTCAATATAAATATCGGAATCTATGACATCCTTAATTTTTTTATCTAAACGCTCCCACTCTTCATCAATTAAACTATTATTTCTCAATCCGAAATTATCAACCTTACAGTAATTTGACAACAAATTTACTACAAGTTGATTTTCACTATCTACAATCGAGAATACACCTACAGGAATCTTTGATTTTACAGCCAAGTTTACAATTAGAGTTGTCATAAAAGCAGTTTTCCCCATTGAAGGCCTTCCTGAAATTAAAATGAGCTCACCATTCCTCCAATTTACGAGACCTTTGTCTAAATCCTTGATCCCTGAAGTCAAATTACTATCAGAACTATTCTCCTTGCTTAGCGTGCTTTCTACTATTTCACTTATTTTTTCCATGTTAACTATTTTAATTGTGTATTTGCAAATATAGTTAAATAAAAGTGAGATTAACTGAATGTTGATACTATGTTTCAAACAAGTTATTAACGTTATTGTTTCCCTAAAAAAGCGACGTTAACGGAAGAATGAGATGGCTCTGTATAGTGATAATTCATACCGACAAAGAGATTGTCCCAGGCATCGGTGATGTGTGTCTTATGTTCGTCAGGATCTTCTGGAGAGTCTGCCGTTTTTTCGGGTGATTTGTCTTTTTCGAAACCATTTTTACCAGTTTTGACGCCTGTCTGCTCCATTGCTATTTTCAAAAATTCATTATTATATTCGTTGAAAAGCGGAAATAGTAATTCAGTATCACCTTTGAGTGCACGGTCAATTTCCTTATGTCTCCAGTCGTGCCTGGTGATCTGTCCCATGTAAACCTGAGTAACTTTAAAGCCGGCATCAGTCAAACAACGAGTAATTGTATCAGCGTAGGACTCATCATCCTTGGCGTCTTCCCATACAAACGAGTGATCGAAATAAAAAACGATCTCTCTGTTTATTTTATTCCGATAGTAGTGCCCAATCTTTGCGCACAGCTCCGGGAGCTTATCCGGTGTTTTTACAAAAAATGATTTGAGAGTTAACATTTTATCGCCATCCTTCTGGCCAAGGCATGCAGAGGAAATTGCAGCGTTGGCATCAAACGCAATGTGAAGAGGTTCGAGCGTCTGCAGGTCATCATCATTAAGGCAATCATCAGCATCAAAATTAAGGCCATAAACCTCTTTTACGTCCTTTGGAATATAGAAGTGTATATTTTCATCTAAAGCAGAATAAAAGCCGTTAGCGACCTTAAAAAGCCGCTCATTCAAGAAGGCAGTCCGCCATATTAACGGCGGATTGTCGCGCTTCATTTGCCAAATAAAATCCTCGCCTAATATTTCGAGATTTTCTAAGACATCATATTCTCCATAAAAAACTGTGAATTCACGTTTTTGTCTACTGAGTGGATCCTCTTTTTGTACTGGTTGAAATTCCCTGGCCCCGTTGATATCAGCCGTTAATTCCCGGTATTGTCTTTGTTCCCACTCTGTTCGTTTGTGAGGTTCTATTTTACGATACTTCTCACGCATCTGATAGAGCGTTTTAATCAAATTAATATGCTCTGGAGACATGCTTTCCCGCTGGTTAAGAATCCAACGTCCTGCCTTGTTTGTTGGCATATCAGTGGTGTAAAGCTCTGAATGGTGAAATGGTGAATAGCCAAATTTATCAATGTTACCACGATTAGCCGGGTTAACCTCAGACTTGATTTTATCATGGTCTAAAAATTTAGCTTCCGGAGCAATCAGCCAGTCCAGTGACATAGAGTTGGCTGACATAGCATTTGAAAAAGAAAGAATCAACATAACCGTTCCATTCCAGAAGTGAACAGAATTGCTCCACGCATCACGAAGTGGCTCACGCTTAGGTTTTGCGAAATTAGCATGTTCCGGGGCACGACGTCCTATATAGTAGTGTTTTTCCGGATAGTAGCCCCACATTTTTAGTCCGTTAATAAGGGCGGGCAGAGTATTTCCCCAGGCTTTGGCGTAAGAAGGTGAAATTAATGCTCCGGTTGAACCAGGCATTGCCCAAACATTACGTAATACAAATGGGGCATCAATTCCCTCAGATTTTCCTGTTCCACGAGCAGCCACAACATAAGTTTTATTGGCCTGCACCAACATAACCTCACGCTGCATTCGGTTAAAATACTTTTGAGTGCGTTCCGGAGCTGTATATGTTCCTAATTCTTCCATATAATTCGTTCCGGGTTACTATTCTTCAGGTGAGATATCAATTGCCTCTGACTGCAAATTTCCCTTCCACAGCTTACGAAGTTCACGACGACGCTCTTCAAGATTATCGATCGGCTCAATATTTTCGAGTAGATCAGGATCAGCTGCAGGTTCAATATCGAGTGGAATCATTTGTTCCCAATCAAAATCATTATCTGGCTTGTCGGCCATAGTATATTTTCCAATCTTATCGAGAGCTGAAGCCATACCCCGGGCATCCCTTTCAGTTTCTGCAATTTCATAAGCTTTTTTAGCTCCCTCTATGATCATGTATCGGTACCAGCTTTTGGCTGATAACTGAATATTACCTATAATTTTTTGAACAGCTGCAAGGTCTCGGTACGCTGTTGTTGTTGATACCGGGGTGAATATACCATCGAAACCTGCCTCAAGCTCATCAACTAACTTTTTATCAGGCTTAAGAGGATCCTCCATTTTTTGAGTAATGCAGTGCACCCACCTTTTACGCCTTTCGTTTTCAGCTGGTGTGAGATGTTGAAGAGCTTCCGTTTCCGGGAGATATAAAACAGATTCTATTTTTTTAAAAGCGTCTTCCTTCATGGTTAATCAATATTTTGCTCTTTAATAAATTTCAATGCCAACGGCTCAGCAGCTGGTGACCCTGCTTTAGCTAACTTTATAATGTTTTGACGCAATTCAAGCTTAGTTTGTAATCGTCCACGATTAAAAGCTTCATACTCCGGAGAACCATGCTGAGAACGGCAGCGAACAACGAAATTCTTTCGATCTGCAGGTGGTATTCCAAGCAGTATTGCAATTTCGGCAGGTGTAAGCAGAGCAGCTGCATAATCCTGTAGTAGTTTAAGATAATCTTCGGTCATGTTTATCAGTCATTTATAATTTGCTCACGTCATGAATGTCGGCAGCAAATTAGTTTTTGGCTTCCCACGATAAGGCCTTTGCTCGCTAACCGGTATCGCTATATTATTCGAATATGAAGGGTATAGAGTCATTTTCGAAAACTTTATCGTAATACTGTTTATAATAATTGAACGTAGTATCCTCTGTTGTCATTATTCCAGCTTCATGACGCATTACCAGGTTCATATTGGCACTTCCCACCATTGCAAAGTTTATAAGCCTGTTTTGGACCAGCAAAATCTTCATGTGAGTTGATGAGAGTCTGATCTGATCAGCAACACTTGAAGAAAAAAACATCATGTCTATTTTATGCCGGTGTACATTCATGTCAAAGAGAAAACGAACGCTTAACAGCTTATTTTTTTCTTTCATGAAAAACATTGGCCGGAGGCTATCCTCTGATATATTGAAAGATGCTACGGACAAATGAAATGGTCCGATATATTGAAAAAGAAAAGGCAGTATCTCATGTACTGCCCATTCCCCTTTATGCGCGTAAGGAATTATTTTGCCGGGCAACGGCCCATGCGGAAAATACTCCTTAAATATAGTTTTCATCTCATTTCTGGAATAAAGGTTGAGTTATTCTAAAAATGATTACTCTTTTGAGAATAGAGCTTCGAGTTCTGCAAGTTGTTTTGCATATTCATCAACACGTTGCTGTGCATCTGCAGCTTTATCTGCTTTCCCTTCTTCGGTATATTTTTTTACCAGATTTGTATTTCTGGTTACATAACCTTTGAGTTTAGAAATATCTTCAGCAACTGCTTTTCCAAAATCAAACATGTTTTTTTCGACAGCTTGTTCAGACTCAGACTTTTCAATAGATTCCTTTTCACCTTCAGCCATGAACTTATTGATGCGATCCCAGATAGCTCGACGCTCATCATCCAAATCAACTAATTGAGTGCGAAGATTAGCTCGAACATCATCAGCAAGTTCATTAGCCATATCAGCATGGATTTTTGCCATTAAAGGCACAATCTCTTTAAGTCTAGCAACATCCGGAGCAAACTCTTCAGGCAACTGACTAAGATCAGTTATTTTTGACTCTGAACCTGTTGGTGCTGTATCATCTTTTCCTTTACCTGAATCACCAGATGGTGTTTCAGTATTAATAGATTTCACTTTAGCACTTTGGGCAAGCTTTAACTGATCAGGTGAAGCTTTAATCCTACGCTCAATAAATCTCACCTGGTTTATCAGGATTGAGAATCGACCTGCCGGATCGAATTGAGCAATTTCCTTTTGATCAACATCATTCAGAAATTTACCGAAAGATGCATTTTGTTCTTTATTGGCCAGATCATTGAAAAACTTTAATCCTTCAGCATATTCACGCTTGGGATTGGCCATCCAGTTTTGTATTTTTTTTAGCATAATTGAAGTCTTTAATTTTAAAAAAGGGAGTGGGCAGTAATCATGCACCACTCCCTATCAACATGACAAATCAAACAAGAGAAAAAAGAGCTATCAAGGAACCACTACCGGATTCTCCAATTCATCAAAATCTATTGGTGTACCCAATAAAATATACGGACAGAAGCTATCAGCTTCAGCCGTGAAAGTATGAGCTTTACGATCGGCTGCAGCGGCACCACCTGCAAATGCAGGACTTATATTAGCAGGATAACCTTTTTGTCCCACCATATACTGTTGACCGTCGTGACCTTCGTAAATCACATAACCTGGAGTGTTATTAACTAACCGGGCAAAAGCGCCTACTTCAGCTGCAGAACCCGGGTGTCCAAATTCTAAGGTTTGAACGAATGACTGACCATCAATTTCACCCTGAGGTTCTGCATTATAATTGACAGTTCCTTTGGTTGCATAGATGAATTGAGGTGAATCTCCATCTTTAAATACAAAAGCACCGGCTGCCGTTACAAGATCACCAGCATCGACGACCGTATCTTTATCCGGTAATGTTGGCACAGCTGTAACAGCACAATCCGGTATAAACGCTACCCTATTTTTATATCCACCCATATTTTCAGATCCACAGTTCCATTTAAGTGGTCCTGCGAACCCTACGGGCAGAGCAAAGGCAAGAGCGATACCTGAGCCCATATCAATTTGGGCTATCACTATGGAAATTATGGCTAAAACCATTATCCCCAATATTTTTTGAAATACATTTTTCATTTTGTTGTATTTTTATTTGAAAATGAATTTATCTTTTTTCAAAGTGATACATTTTAAGGAAAAGCGGAGTTTATCCGCTAATCCTTATAATCACTATTAATAATCACCAGACAGATCGTTGACTGTGTTGATTTCTTCATTGACCATGAACACCTTTGGATGGATGTCACGAATTCTGGTATCGTATGCCGATTGTACCCAGAATTGAACTTCATTTGGATCATCCTTTACATTGCGCACCTGGACGAACTGCTTGTCATTTTTGTCTCTGGTACCGATATCGATCAGTCCAGGTATAACAAGCATCAGTTGAGAGCCGATTCCATATTCAGGTTCCGAAATGATCTGCAAACGTGGCATGTTAGCATCATCACGGAGAAGTTTAACGGTTTGCTCTAATGTTGGATCCTCGTGAGCTTTTACTCGCTCTTTGTAGGATGCACGAACAGCATTCATAACAGTTTCAGAAGCATAGAGGAGAACCTCTTTGCGTCTCAGGTACCAGCTAGCTTGACGCAGCCAATCTACCAAAGCCTGATAATCATCTCGCGGTTCTCCTTCAGCAGGAACCACACCAAATTTACCTGATGCTACAAGGTTTTTGTTGTCCACGGTAATTTGTGAAGTGGTTTTCAATAGGCTCAACTTGTAGTTCACACCGTTGAATGCAGTTGCAGGTGTGAGAACAGCTGTGTCTCGCTGAGCATGAAAGATGTTAAAAGCAACATCCTCAGAGAATGATTTCACAATTGCAGCAAGCAGAGTTGCTTCAATTGGGTGTTTCTTGGACTTATTGTCAACAGGATTACCCTGACTTGACAATACGTCCATTTCTTCATAGTTTGTCACATTATCAGGAACATGTGCAAACACGATTTCGGGCTTAAGTGAAGCCTCCATAAACTTGATCATTTCTTTTTGTTGATCTAAGGTAAGACCTACAGAATAAGGAGCAAGAATTCCTGCATCACGGCGCATGTTCTTCAGAATATGTTCACCTGAAGGAACATCTATGATGTTCAATCTCATGCGTAGGGCCATATCATTAAGCGTATTGAAAGGAAGCATCCTTAAAACAGGATCGTACCTTTTAGCAGCTGATGTTAAGCCTTCTAAATTAATTGTAGCCATAGTTAAGTATTTGTTTTGGTTTAAATAAGTCCTTCTTTTTTAGCCTGCTCAATTACGGCAAACGGATTCTTTTGATTTTCCTTGGCAAAATCAATAAGATCTTTCTTCTCTCCGGTTGTTTCTCCCTTAGAGGTAATTTTTGCAGATTCTTCAGCAGGTTTTGCGTCAAGCTCTTCTTCAAGCTCTGCAACTTTACTGTTTGAAGTTTCCAGTTCACCTTCAAGTTCGGTGATACGTGCATTTGCCAGGTCGAGTTGCGGCTGCAAATCAACGGTTTTGGCATCTTTACCTTCAGCCTGTAGGGCCTCGATAATATGTTCTGCAGTAATGTCTTTTGCTTCGACACCCTCAGAATTTCCAATAATGGCAGTTACGATCTGAGAATAAGCATCAGACTTTTCTTTCAGTTCATTATACTGCTGGTCAGTTAAAAATTTCATACAAAGTAATTTAAGATGTTAGAAAATGAGTCAATTTTATCAATTAGCCCTATTTCCAGGGCATCAGAAGCAAAGAATGTTTTACCGGTACCCCATTTCGAGCGATCAGCTTTAAGATGCTCTTTTCTATTCTCTTCTATCATCGAGAGAAAGTGTTCATTGTACCGGTTGGCCAATTCTAGAAGAGGTTTAGTATTACCTTTTACAGCTTCGCGAACCTCCATGTTTTTTTCAGTTGAGTCGCTTGCATAAACCTCAATAAGGTTAATACCCATCTTTTTGAAATATTCGGTATAATCAGCTACACTGACATATGTACCTATAGATCCTACAGTAGCCAGTTCTGAATTTGCAACGATAAGATCTGTGCAGGAAGCTATTCCATAAGCAGCAGAACATGCAAAGTCGGATACGTATGAAATAATGGGTTTATTTCTCTGTGCTATAGTTTCAGATATATGACGCATTGCTGCACCTTCACCACCACCTGAGTCGATATTGAAAATGATGCCTTTAATATTGTCATTGTCGAAACATCTTTGAAGCAGATCTGATTTTGTTAGCATTCCTGCATCACACCAAGAATCATATTTTGTTATAGCATTGGTAAAATCAATAATTGCAATTGAATCTTCATGAGCTTCTTCCGGTGGAGTAGCATTGCCGAATTCAGAAACATGGTACCCGGAGAGGTTTTTTTCTGCAAAGCGTAAATAATCGTGCTGATTATTTTCTTTTTCTTTCAACTCACCTTTAAGATATGAAGTGATAAGAGGTAAATAATTAGATGCATGTGATGCATTAATTAACCAGATATTTGAGAGAATTCCGTGTTTGTGTAGCATTACCAGTAATTTTATGACAATATTACCGGTATTAATGGGTGAATTAAGGGACGGAGATTATACTACTGCTGTATAGTATCTTATACTGAACGTGTGTTTAATTATATAAATTACAACTATTTACTGGCGCAATAGGTAAGGATAATAAGGCTGTCGACCGGTGAGTGATATTATCTCACCTACTTCACCTTCCGGGCGATCCGACATTATCGGAGAGGTAGCACCTGTTAGTGGAAAACTTGGAATACCAAAAACAATCTCTTCACCCAGTGAGTTTTTACATATTGCAATCATTTTATTGAAAGGTTTTAGTTTTAGACCTGTTCTGTTTTTTGAAGAAATAGATAGATTTATTTCATAAATATGTCCCATTTTTTCCTTAGAAACAGAAACTATCGGAGATATTCCATACTTTTTTACATCTATATCAAAAAATGACATACCCGGTTTAAGAGTTATTTCAACCTTATCAGAGATAACAGCAAAAGATTCAATGTTTTTTGTTTCGATTATTCGGGCTGATATGAAACCGCCCATTCTGTCTGTTGTGTGCATGATTTTCAGTGTTGTAAGTAGTTGATATTGTGGACGTGGTAAATAGTTTACATCATTTTGACATCAATTTGACTGTAAAAGGGACTAATCACGCCGTTTGATCGCAGTATTTTTTATCTTTTTTACGTCGATTAAACTCATTTCTTCGTAATCTGTAGAATTCTTTCTTATAAGCATCCTCAGAAATTGAGTTAATTGCATATTCACACATGAACCAATGAATGGAATCAATATACGTAATTCCCTTTCGTTTGTTAAACCGAAGACGGTGATGAAGCTCCTCGAACATTATCTCTTCGATCTTCTTTTCGATTATAGTTTGTGAACGTTTGGAAAGATAGTTATAATATTCAGGGCGTTTACCAATTGAGCGGGACGGAAGAATGATCTCCAAATTTCCTCTGTCAATTGGAGGTGCATCTGCAGGTCGTTTTGACATTAGATCCCAAATTACAATATAGATATCTGATCCAGCCGGAAACTGAACCGGTTTATCCTGGCATCCGACAAATCGGCCTTTGACATATTCTGCCAAGTGCGGTTTAATGTTGATTTTTGTTGTAACCATATTTTTAAACACTTGTATACTAAACCGTTAATAGTATTAAATTAGTGAATATTCATGAAATATACAAATGTTTACTGATATATTTTCATTGCCCAAATGAGTTTGACAGGGTGACCTGCGTAAAACATTAGTTTAAATTCGTGCATTCGTGCGTTTATTTTAAACATTTTCGATTTACCACTGATATACAATGTTTTAGAGACTTAATAATTCCGTACTATTTTGTACTAATGTGTACTTTTACGTACTAATCGTGTTTTTCGTGCAGAAAGTACAAATCGTGCAGATTCGTGCAAAATTCGTGCACTCATATAATTATGATAATAAACTACTTATCTGTTTAAATTTTCAGATTGTACGATTGTACGATTTTTTTCTTACTTTTTTAATAAGTCTATTTCTAAAAATATAATAATAAATAAATAATATATTATATGTCACTGTGGCTGTTTGTTTGCGGTTGGTTTTTGCGCCTTTCCCGGGAGCTTGAATTTTTTATGTGTACAATTGTTCCATTTTCTGACAAGCATAAAATTGGGGTGCAAGGGGAAAATCGAACGAAGAGGAGTATATCAAAGGTATTCGTGCCTTTGGCACTCATAAGACAAAACAGCCCCACGCTTGACAGCGTGAGGCTGAAGAGACTGCCATAAATGCAGAGATCAATCATAAACTGCTTGACAGATAATCTCGTATTGAGCCGGTAAACGCTTTGTTCCCACAACTACCGCCAGTCCACGGGCTGCAAGTTCATATAGTCGCTGATTGGTGATCGGACTTTCGCTGAAGTTGTGAAGCTCGGCACATACGAAATAGCATTGTTGCAGGTCGAAGTCATGAACCAATGGCTTGATAAACTTTCCTGCGTCATTCTGAGTTAAAGCAAAGCCCAGCCGTATCATAATACCCTGGATAATTCTGCGACGCTCCTGAGCGTCCGGATGGACTGCTACTATGATTTTATTTTGCTTCATAATGCGTTTGATTTTAATGTTGTTTTATCCCATTCACTTTACCAGACGCGTCATATTCATGAACTGTATAACCCAGTTTAGTGATTTCTTCTTTTAATTCTTGGATTTGCTGTCTCTGCAGCTCAATGTGATTTACTATCCGCTTTAGGGAAGAATTATATGTTGCTGGTATTACATTGCCCGGATTATCGATTTTAATGCACACATTCTGTAAATCTTTCTGCAAGATTGCTAGTTCTTCTATTCTTGAAATAATTGTTTCGTCCATGTTGTTTTATTTTTAGAAATTAAATGTAAATTCCTCGTAATCATAGCCCAGTTCATTGAGCTTATTCTTAAGTACTTTGAGGTATCTACCGTTTCCGGGTTTTTGTTTAAATCGTCTTTTGTTTTTGCTTGATATCTCATTCTATCCTATAATATAAAGGCTTTGTAAATGTCTATAAATTGTTTTCCCGCATACTCTGCTAATTCTCTTGATTTAAAAGCAAGGCGAGACCCGATGAGCGTGTTCGCATGCGAGAAAGCGTGAGCCGAGTTCACGTAAACGAGCCCGGAAGTCGAACCGTTGATTTCTACTTCAAAGTATGGATAATATTTAGGTTGAAAGAGATCTGTCCAATCTGCCTCCCACCCCTCATTTAGTGCTTTGGAAATCACTTTAAGTTTGCGATAAGCCAATTCATCTGTCATGTTTAAAACCATACACGGATCTATAGATCTTCCCAATTCATTACATGCATCCTCATACGTTTTAATTCTGTCTGTTACGTTTTGTAATTTTTGTGTCATAATCTTTTTAGTTTTTAGTTTTCTGTTTTATATCGTTTCTATCTTCTTTATTATATGTCTTAGATAACCATAGCTTGAACTATATGCCTTTTTTATAGGGCAGTATTTGCCTTCTTGCATGAGATCTGGATCATTAACCGGTATCAGTGAGCCAATCCATATAGATGGAGTGTCCTGTTTAGGTTGAACATCTATTATCTTACCTGTATCGTCACAAATGAATTGCTGAAATGATTGTCCGGAGTTTATGAGGGTTATTTTAATCATTGTCTGATGATTTATAATTCATATTTTCATGCTTTTCGTCTGTACCGATTCTAATTTCATAATGATCGACACCTACCATGACACCTCCAAACTCAAATAAAGGTTTACTTTTTGTCTTCTCATCGTATTCTTTAACGTCAATTCTAAAAGTGTACAGATTATCTTTTATCTTATCATTGCAAAGATTCTCAATTTGCGAAATTGTCATATCCTCAGGAATTGTGCCTCTATATTTTGCTATTACTATTACTTGTTTCATATCGCAATAAATTATTTAGTTAGTTAATAATTAGTTTTTGAAAAAGCAGCTCTAACTTCACAGCCGGAACTGCATGAATTTAATTATGAAAAAAAGTTATTGTTGACTTCGAAATGGCCTTACGCCCGATATGGCTTTTCGCGCATCATTTCTCATATTTTCATAAGCCTGATCAACTGCATCATCCGGCCTGATGTTATAGCGAGCTTCAGCTGCTGCTCTTAGGGCTGCAACCTGATAGTACTCCTGAGATATATGCTTCAGTGTAGCATACATCTTGTTAAATTGCTCCTGTTTTTTTTTGTTGAATTTGATAATCATGTTAATGGTTTTTTGTAGTTAATACTCTTATTATTTTAGAATGGCAGGTCTGATGGTCTCTCTTCACTTAATTCCGGACTGGCATTAGGATCGCTCCATTTTTCCTGATCTCCTAGCATGATATATTCCACACCACCTGACTTATCCGAATCATCAGGACGCCCATCTTTATCAAAGAATTGACAGAGACCTGTTGCTGGATCATATTTGTGTGGATTGAAAAGATAGTCCTTCCATTGGCAGTAAAAGCGTATAAGCGACTTGAAGCGAGAAGCTGTTGTATATCTTCTCTGATCCGGAGCATACTCCAGATAATCATCATAGACTTCTCTTCTCTTAAGTCTTACGTTTCGACGTTCGTCATCTGAGAAATATTCATCTGCCCAGGAGATGAAATCTTCACCCATTGACTGGCGGAGCTTACGCTGTTCAATTCTCTGAGATGGAGCTTCAACAATGCCGAAACGTAAATATATCTGCACACACTCAGCAAGCAGATTCCACATAAGGTTCCATTGCTCAAAATCCCATTCATCAAAAAAGAGGGTACCGAAATCATCAACCGGTTTATGCTTATCATTGTAGTAGTCCGAAAAGGCTATTTTCCACTGACGGTCATTGAATGATGCCCCTTCACCGTTCAATGCATGATTTGTAGTAATATATACTTTTGGTGAGTCGTAGAACGAAAGAGTTGCACGACGTTCGCCTTTGTAATTAATGGACCAGTCACCGGTAATGTTGGCGAAAAGGAATTCAAAATTAAAATTAGTTCTAACGTCATCAATGAATACAACCTTCGTTTTCACCGTTACCTCGTCCCAAATAAAAGGATCCTTATCAAAGTCTTTATGCTTCCCATTTATGCTTACAGTTGGCAGTACTTGCTTAAATAATTCACCCAGAATAGATTTCCCTGAACGTCCATTTGAAGTTCCAACTTCAGATTGCTTTCCATCCATGGCTACAACTGCTCTGGAAACCGACCTATCTTTGGCCGACATAAGCATATAGCCAACTGCAGCAAGTTTTGAAATGAGATGTGTGTTGTTTTCGTCAAGCTCATCCTCAGGAACTGGAAGCTCTTTTTGTTCTAAACGCCACGTAAAATTTGAAGTGTTTATTAGGAACTGCAGGAAGTGTGATTTCTGGCCATTTTTATTTATGGTTATTTTGAACTTATCATCAACTTTTGTGATATTCATTAATGGATTGACACGTTTGGCCTGGAAGTCATTTACTTGATCTCTCCAAATCTGGTGATTAATTGATGTATAATCATTTTCAATAATCCCGTTTTCTTTAACCTCCCAATAGTTATCTTTAAAATAGAATAGCTGCCGATCACGAAGTGGTTTCTCAAAGCTGGGCTCATGAAAGAAAAGGTTTGATAGCTTTTCTGGTCCAAGGAATTGCGGTCCTCCCCGGTGTAGCATTTCTAAAACCTCTTCATTTGCTATTTCGCGAGTGAAATCTTTTACAAAGTCTCTTATTTTTTCGTGACTGGGTATTGTTTCAACAAATGGATACTCAGTGCGTATAAACTCGTAAGAGCCATCAGGTTTTGCAAAACGATAAAAACCCCTGTTTTGAAGGAACCGGAATGAACGCTCATATCTAAATCGATATTCAGTTCGCACAAATGCACCGCTTCTGTCAAACTTATCTATTTCTTCCCAGTATTTTTCATCTGCCTCAATTGGCTGAGCTGACTCGATTTCCCCTTTATCATTGAAACGCCAGCGATATTTTCCTATACGAAATTCCGGAAGTTGCTTTAACACTTCCCTGTGAGCTTCAGCAAAGTCATTTGCACTGTTAAGACTCCAAATATTTGCAATTTTGGAGTCACTCATGGTAGTAATTTTATAAAGCTGCAGATACTTACCCTCGAGCGATTTTTCATTGATAAGGAAGTCGATATCTTCTTTCAGCAGATGTTCTTTTTTCTTAAGTGTATTTGATAATAGATCATCAATTCCCTTATCTTTCTTTTCATTTTCTTTTATATGGCCAAAGAATATTTCTAAGTGAATAGAACGGGAGTTACGAAGCTGTACACAGTATTCTTTAAAATTTCTCACTGATGTGAAAAATGATCTTGGCCGTTGATCCGCATAATCATTAATACCAATGTTTTTTGATATCTGGTTCCAGTCCGAATCGAACAATAGCACTATTTCCTTAACTTCACATGCTTGAATCAATTTGACCAGATCCTCATGAAGTTTTCCATTTCTGGCCAAATTGTGAATTCCTGAAATTGCAACAGAATCAATACCTTCCTTACATGCTTTTTCAGCTTTTTTTTCTCCTTCCTGGATAAATAATCTCTGAATTTTCTGACCAGTTTTATATTTTTCTCGAATTCTGTGTGGAATATAAATAAAGGATCCTGAACCTACCGGCGATTTGTATTTAAATGGCTTACCATTTTTGTCAAGGTGTTCGTCCGGGTATTGCCAGCGAACACGGAAATAGTCTTTAACCTTACCGGTAGGTTTACCGTTTAAAATTTGTTCATATCTGACAGGTTCACCTTCCAGGTCGTAATATTCAATTATCACATCATCACCATCATCAAATACCCTTTCATTACGACTATTGATTGTTCCGGACAAAAAAACCTTTGAAACCGTGGTTGTATTGTTTACATCTTTACTGAATATTTTTGCCTGAACATCTGCAGGTGTTAATCCTGACTCTTCGAGCATTCGCCTGCAATAGGTTTTTCCGGATGTTTTTTTTCTCTTTTCTTTTGGTGGTTCTATGTAAACATTAAACTGGTTGGCCAATTCTTGAATAGCTTCTAGATACTCTTTGCCTAATTTCATGTAAAACGAAACCGGGTCATTACCTCCAAAGCCGCACTTAAAGCACTTAAATATATTTTTCTTCTCGCTAAATTCAAAACCTTTCACTTCATGACAACTTGGACACTGACCGTAATAGGTTGATCCGCGACGTGCCATTGGGACATTCTCTTTTATAACATCGAGAAGACGGCCTTCAGCCGCTTGTTTTACTTTGTCTTGATCTTCTTTTTTAATATGCATGATATATTGAGTGCTAATCTTGTTCGAAAAAATTTGAATCCAGCCAGGATGTTTGCCTTGCGTCGAATGCTTCCTGGAGTGTTACTCCGAGATGGGAGCAAAGGGCTTTATACTGGTCTTCAGTCAGTTTACGCTCACCTCTGTATGCCGACCACCATTGACGCTGAGAAATGCCTACTGCAACATAAAACTTAGTGGTTGGTCGAAAGTATTCAGGATGCACGAATTTTATTTTGATTATTTCGTATGCGAGATTTCGAAATTTGTGCTGTATTGGAAATATCCGCTCCCGGTGTATATATAGTTTCAGGTCGTATTCCGTTACTCCCAGCTCCTTCGCCATCTCTTCTGTGCTCATTTTTCCTATGTGTTTTCTCACGTATTTTTCGTGCTTCTTCCAGTTGGTGTACATGCTGTTTAATAAATTTAGTGTAGTCATTTGAAAACAGGTATTCGCCGTAATGCATTATCGCAAATGATTTGAGGACTTCCATATAAAGAGGTTCCATCTCTTCACTGCAATTATCCTTTATTTTAAAAGATTCTCCGGAGTGCATCAAACGTATCTTATTATAATTCCACTCCACATATCTCCAGAATGTTTCAGGTCCAAGCTTGGCCATATATGTTTCAATGATTTGTTTGCTCATGATATTTCAAGTTGAAGTTTGGCTTTGTAAATTATAAATTCAGACATTAATACAGCTAGCTTAGCGATATCGAAGAATTGCTTAGGCTTGAAGGTGAAATATGAATTTTCCTGTAAGTTTTTGTAAGAAACAATTTCTATTACTTTAAGGTTATTCAAGCGATCGATATCTGTTTTAGAAAGCAGAGTGTTTAAATGGACGATACTGAGTCCTTCAGTCATTTGATTACTGTAATGCATGGAAAGATCATTGTAATAGATGTATGAGGCACTTTCATTTATAACTACTTTCAACTTGTTGTTCATAACATCATGCAGTTAATGGATCTTCGCTAAATCGGCATGATTGAGTACGAGAACGTGAACGTCTATAAAGTCGCTCTATTCTAATCCGAGAAGATCTTTGTTGAGTATATTGTGAGGTGTCATGTATTTCTCCGTAAGAGAATATAATTAGAAGTATTCCGGCTATTGCTTTGCTTACTAACGGTGAGAGGTTGAAGCTGATGTTAAACCGGTTACAAAACCACCAAGCAGAAAGCTCGTTAATTTTGTTGCAGCCTGTCTTTTCGTATATATTTCGTACGTGCTGATCTACAGTACGCTCAGATATAAAGAGAAGATGGGCTACTTCCTTTTTTGAAGAGCCCCAGGCTATTAATTCAGAAACCTGTTGTTCCCGGGGTGTGAGTTCTGATATTTTCATACTGTTCCCCACACTTCGGTTATACCATATTCAGCAAAAATGCCTTCAATCGCTTCAGCTTCTGAAACTTTGGGCTCTACAGTTCCATCAAGCCGCAATTTCCATGATGACCGGCTATCTACATTTAGATTTAATGCCTCCATGATTTTCCGGCGAACTTCAGTAGCATCTTTTTGTGCTACCTGGTTGTAACCTTTTTTGAATGAGAATCGCTCCATTTGTCATGTTTTTTAAAAGGAAATAAGCTGTTTACGCTATTTTTTAGCGTTAATTATTTATTTACCTTTGTTCATTAATTATATACGACACAAACATACAGAATATATTCCTAATAATACAAATATTTTCGGAATATATTCCAACAAATTTTAGACATGGATTATAATACTCTATTATCCAATCGCTTAAAAATTATTCTTGATGAGTACTTTGAAGGGAATTATTCTGAAATGGCAAGAAGTATAGGCGTTACTGAAGGTAGTATAGTCAGCTACATAAAAGGAAAAAAGAAAAAAGACGGTGAAATTAGAATATCAACACCTTCAGCAGAAGTTATAAATTCATTAATTACAAAAACAGGAATAAATTCCGAATGGCTGATTTCCGGAGTTGGTGAAATGAAGAAATCCGATAAGGATATTAATTCAGATACTAAAGAAGAATATCAAATCACACAAGAGAGATTATTGAAGTTGATTGAATCACAGCAGCGTACAATTGAGAATTTGTCTAAAAAAATTGAAATTAAATAACGATTTAAAAAATATAATTATGAAACTTGAAGAATTTGGTGTACCCAACTACTCGCACTTAAAGGATAATGAAATAGTTGTCGCAACAGAGGTATTTATGAAAAGATTAGGTATAACTTCAGGATCAACCAACACTATGGATCTATATAACCTTTTGAAGGTATATCTTAAAAATATTGACAAAAGAATAGAAATAAACAAAGTGTTAAACAACTCTTTGTGAACAGTTTATTTGTTTTTTTTATAACATTGAAACGGGACAGCCCCCGGGACAATGTTTATTTAATCAAGAAAGAAATTTTATTGGATATCAGAGCATTAGACAAATGAAACGGAGTAGATAGACTCTTCTCATCCCGACAAAAACAGTCAAACTGCTATCTTTCAGCAGTTTAATTTTTAATAAATGTCTATTTCTGTTGTGAGATAGACATTTATTTTTTTAAAGCGCATCAGATACTGCCGGGTTTCAGTATCAGGCTGGTATAGGCACTGCAATAATTTGCATCAACGGTTTAAGGCACTGGCTGCCTTCTGTAACCAGCAGGGTTTCCGGCGCCATCAGTGTTTAGTAGCAAAAGCATTAATGCCCCGGCGGGGTTCCGTGCTCCAGGGCATTAACGTTTCAGGGCATTTTATACTTTAAAAAATCGGTGTTCAGCATACTCCCCGTCTCTTTCAGTGCATGATGAAAGGCGAAACATGCATAAATATCCTGCGGAATATGCCCTTTCACGCCACGATTGAGATATTCGTGCAACAAAGGACGATAATCGGGATGAGCACATTTCTCTATTATCTCTTCGGCACGGTTTCTTGGCCCTTTTCCTCTCAAATCGGCCACACCATATTCAGATACCACAATCTTCACTGAATGCTCGGTGTGATCTTCGTGTGTAACCTTGGGAACTATGCAGCTTACAGCTCCACCCTTTGCTGTGGAAGGAGTGAGAAATACCGACAGATAGGAGTTACGTGTAAAGTCCCCCGATCCTCCAATACCATTCATCATCTTGTTACCATTAACATGAGATGAGTTTACACTTCCAAAAATATCTACCTCAATAGCTGTATTCAAAGCAATAACACCCAACCGACGTGCAAGTCCCGGGTTATTAGAAATTTCAGAGGGGCGCAACACAAGTTTGTTTTTAAAAAAATCCAGATCATCGTAGAACTGATGAAGCGCATCGTTGCTCACGGTAAGCGAACAGCCGCTGGCAAAGGAGATACAACCCTTCTGCATCATGTCAAGAACAGCATCCTGTATCACTTCAGTATATACTTCGAAACGGGGAATATAGGGATTTCCACCCATCGATGCCAGGACTGCGTTGGCAATATTTCCCACTCCCGACTGTATTGGCAGAAAATGGTGGGGGATACGACCGGCTTTCATTTCCGACACGAAAAAATCAGCCACGTTGTTGCCGATCTGCGCCGTTACATCATCTACAGGGGTAAAACCGTGACCCTCGCCATCCCTGTCGGTTTCCACCACAAATATCTTTTCAGGATTTACTTTCACATAGTCCAACCCTATACGTGTTTGCACTTCATATATAGGTATTTCACGCCTTTTGGGAGGATCCTGCAGTTCATATATATCATGAATTCCGCGTAATTTCGCCGGGACTCTTTTATTCAACTCTACAATTACAATATCTGCCAATCGGCATATGGTAGGGACAATTCCCACAGCAGTTGTCGGAACAATTACCCCCTTTTCAGTCACCTGGCTAGCCTCAATAATAGCTACATTTATACCACCAAGGAATCCGTATCTTATTTCCTGAGCCAGTTGAGAAAGATGGAGATCAAAATAATCGAGCTCTCCCCGGTTAATTGCCTCACGCATATCTTTGTTAGTCTGATAAGGCGTACGGAATTTAATTGCTTTTGCACGGGAAAGAGTTCCATCGATGGAATCACCGGTTGATGCCCCGGTAAATATACCAATCTTAAACGGATTACCCTTTGCATGCTCTGCCTCCGCCCTTTTAGCTATCTCCACCGGTACCACTTTGGGGCAACCGGCATGGGTGAAACCGCTGAAGCCAACATTGTCGTTATTTTTCACAAGAAACGCAGCCTCTTCAGCACTGATAAATTTTAATGCCATATGAATTGATTGTATTAAATGTTAATCAATGATTTTTCCAAATCTAGTACCTTCTTCGTAAAATCTCACTATATAAAACCGCTTTTTTTAACTCTTCCCTGCCTTCATCACCTGAAAAAGCATCAACGATAGGGTGCCATGAAGATGTTTTTTGTCTACCACTGTTTTTATCGTGTTGCTTTTCTGACATATCAGATATACCGGCAATATTATCAGTATATATGCCGCTGTCAAAAATAGTACCTGTATCATAGTCAAAAGCAGAAATGCCCTCTTGTGAGCTATCACTGGAAATTGAAACAAGATCTAAGGAAGATTGAAATTCTCTGCGCACTGTTTCTCCTTTATTAAAGGACGTTACAGGCGGAGGCATGGGTTTCTCTGGCTTAAGATGCTTAACTATCTGCTTACGTTGAGGGTACCACGTCTCTTCATCAGTAATAGGTTTAGGATTATCACTGGCCTGTTGCGCTTGTTGATTTTTTTTCTTCCTGGAATCATTAAAAAATCCCAATAACATGAAAAATACAAGAAGGATCAAATAAATAATGTCTCCGGACTCCATATTTTTATTAATTTTGCAACGCAGCAAAAATAATGATTTTTTACGATATAGAGTGTATTTGGTTATATAAAAAAATCGAGAGCAACTTCACAGCCGCTCTCGAACATTTAACCAAAACCTTAACTATGAAAAAATTTTTATTTTTTCCTCGAGGCAAAAATACTACAAGAAAGGTAATATTGCAACTTTTCCAACAGATAAATAACTGTTTTAACTTTTCCTTGAGTGTAATATATCACAGTTTACAAGCAAAGAGATGAATTCAGATAAAATTAAAGAAAAGAAACTATTTATAGAGACTTACGGATGCCAGATGAACGTGGCAGATACAGAGGTAGTTGCATCTATAATGGAGATGGATGGCTATACACTCACAGATAACGACCGTGATGCAGATGCTATTTTCGTAAACACATGCTCTATCCGTGATAACGCTGAACAGAAGGTTATTCAGCGACTCGACTATTTCAATGCATTGAAGAGAAAAAGGAAGGAGAACCTTATAATAGGTGTGCTGGGATGCATGGCAGAACGTGTAAAAACTGGTCTTATAGAGAATCACAATGTAGACCTGGTTGTCGGCCCCGATGCCTACCTCGACCTGCCCAACCTTGTAGGTGCGGCAGAACGGGGAGAGAAAGCCATGAATATAGAGCTGTCACGTACAGAGACTTATAAGGATGTGATCCCCTTAAAAATGAGCGGAAGCAATATCTCGGGATACATATCCATAATGCGCGGATGTAACAAATTTTGCACCTACTGTATTGTCCCCTACACCCGCGGTCGCGAACGAAGCCGCGAGCCTGAGAGCATCCTCAATGAGCTGCGCGACATGCGCGAAAAAGGTTTCAGAGAAGTAATACTGCTTGGACAAAACGTAAACTCATACCGGTATAGAGAGGGGGAAAAAAGCATTCTGTTTCATGAACTGCTATCAATGGTTGCAGAGGCTGCTCCTGAAATGCGTATCCGCTTCACTACTTCCCATCCCTGGGATATGAACGACCAAACTCTTGAGACTATAGCTAAATACAAAAATCTTTGCAACTACATCCACCTTCCTGTGCAATCGGGAAGTTCGCGAATGCTTAAGTTGATGAACAGGAGGTACAACAGGGAGTGGTATTTAGAACGTATCGAAGCCATCAAACGTATTATTCCTGATTGCGGGCTATCAACCGATATCATGTGTGGTTTCCATTCCGAAACGGAGGAAGATCATCAGGAGACACTCTCATTAATGCGTGAGGTGGCCTTCGATTCGGCTTTTATGTTCAAATACTCAGAAAGGCCGGGGACATACGCTTCTAAAAAGCTGGAAGACAATGTACCGGAAGAGGTAAAGGCCAGGCGTTTGCAGGAAATTATCGACCTGCAGATGGAACTGTCTCACCAAAGCAATGAAAGAGATCTGGGTAAAGAGTTTGAAATACTGGTAGAGGGTTTCTCCAAACGTTCACGGGAACAGCTTTTCGGTCGTACCGATCAGAATAAAGTGGTCATCTTTGACAAAAAAAATCACCGTATAGGGCAGTTCCTTAAAGTAAGAATAACGGGATTCACATCAGCAACATTGTTAGGTGAGGCCTTAACTGCAGAATAGTTCTCATCTCATTATTAATGATTTCAAAAAACATTTTTGCCCATAAAGTGTTTAATTTTTGAAGAGCATGAAAACAGCTGACATAAGAGTTGCTCGCAAGAAATGAAATAACGGTATAAGATAAAATAAAAACTACTAATTATTAAACGCATAAATTATGAAATCAGAAGCAAAATTATTACTGGGATTAGGTATTGGTATTGCGCTTGGCGCTGCTGTGGGTTACATTATTGGAACCGACAGAAGAGAGGAATGGCTTGAGCAAGCCAATGAATTTGCAGACAAACTAAAAACTAATATTAAATCTGCTGTTTACAAGGGAAAAAGCGAAGTACATGATCTAAAAGAGGATATTGATGACATTGCTGAGATAGCAAAGAAAGAGCTTGCAAAACAATAATTTATCCTCTAATCTACTTAAACGATGGAAGAAAAAAAAGTAAGTACGCTGTTCGAGGAAATGAGAGGTGATATATCGAACTTCATCACTGCCACACTCGAGCTCGGAAAACTGGAAGTTTATGAAAAAATAAGCCTGGCTTCATCAACAATCACCTATAGCCTGATTGTTGCGGGCATTGCATTATTAACACTTTTTTTCATACTCGTAACTGTAGGGATTTATTTGGGTGAAGTATTTCAGAACACCTGGGTAGGATTCGGCTTAGTGGCAGCTTTTGCCCTGCTGGTTCTGCTGATAATGCTTCTCCTAAAAAAACCTTTCAAGAAAAAAGTCACCAATCGCGTTGTTCGCTTTTTGATGGAACAAAACGATAAGGATGGAAAAAACAGTAATAAATGAAAACTTACAAATTAACTCCACTTGAAGAGTTGCGTTTAGAAAAGAAAAAGTTGAGGGAAGAACGCGCTATTGCCAGTCAACGCCTCGCTTACCAGTTGCAGTACCTTAATGACAATTGGGGAACGATGCTTACCAAAGGTGTTACTTCTTCAGTAAAATCAAAACTGACCGAGACTTTGGAAAATTTTTCGGGCGGTTATTCATATAATGTTACACCTTTTATCACAAAACGGGCAAACCCCTGGCTTAGCTTTGTAATATCTAACCTGCCGCTTATTGGATCGCTTGCGTGGAATATTGCCAAACCCGCTCTTGTAGCCTACGCTGCAAAGAAAGTTTCATCATTGATATTCGGCAGAAGAAAGAAAAGAAAAATCAAATAGTAGATCTGTGGACGGTACTTACACCGTCCACTTTTGCTATTTTACCGCAAAGTTGATTTACCTCCTCTGCACTATGTACATGCACGTTAAACACACCTTCAAAGATACCGTCATTCGATGAAACATTAACACTCTGTATGTTCACCACCACATCTTCAGCAAGTTTGGCGAGGATACTGCTGAGAATACCCACACGGTCTATCCCTGTAAAAACTATTGAAGCAAGAAAAGAGTATTGCCGGTAATCTCCCCATGAAACTGTAATTATACGGTCTCCATAATTAGATTTTAGTTTCAGCCCGGTCTGGCAAGAACGCTTATGAACCTCCACCTCTTCTTTCTCAGTTATATAACCAAACACATCATCTCCCGGAAGCGGATTGCAACATGAAGGTACAATAAAGTTCTTCCGGAAGTTAGTCTCTGTAAGCTGATAAGTGACACCCCTGTTTATTCTTTGTTTTAAAGGCATGTTAAGAATAAGGTCTGATGTTCCGGACTCTACTTCTTCCTTTTTAGTGCTTTTGTTATCGGCAGGCGATTTCATAATGGCATTCATAGCCTGCTTTACGTAACGTACAAAAAGATTATCCTGCTTTTCCGGTACCAGCTTCACCTTTGAGAAAGCACTTTTATTTGCGGGCAATGCGACTTCGGCATTGCCGATCATATAATACAGGTCCTCCTTGTTCCCAGCCTTATACGCATGTAATATCTTATTAAATACAGTATTGTCTATTGGTTCGTGATCAAAGAGCTCATCAAGCATATTTTGCCCTTTCTCTACAATACGCCGGCGTTGTCGTCGTAACGATGCCTCAATTTTTGTCCTGGCTTTAGCAGTAGTAACAAAATTGAGCCATTCCGGCTGCGGATTAACAGATTGCGAAGTAAGAATTTCTATCTGATCCCCACTACGGAGCTTCTGGCTGAGTGGAGCAAGAGTATGGTTCACCTTTGCCCCTAGGCAGTGATCCCCTATCCGGGTATGAATGGTATAGGCAAAATCGAGAGCTGTTGCACCCTGAGGAAGTGTCTTGATATCTCCCTTTGGTGTAAAAACAAATATCTCGGAAGAGAACAGGTTCATCTTCACAGTATCCAGGAAATCGATGGCATTGGGATTTGGGTTGGCAAGAATCTCCTGAATAGTTTTTAACCATTTATCAAGTTCGTTATCCTCTTCAATCCTGTTCTCTTTATATTTCCAGTGAGCTGCAAATCCTTTTTCGGCAATATCATCCATACGACGGCTCCTAATCTGAATCTCTATCCATTTCCCGTCAGGGCCCATCACGGTAAGATGCAATGCCTGATAGCCGTTTGCCTTTGGGTGGCTCACCCAGTCGCGGATACGGTCGGGGCGAAGCTTATATATATCGGTAATGGCCGAATAGATGTCCCAACATTGTTTTTTCTCATCCATTCCGGGAATGATCTCAAAGATTATGCGTACTGCAAACAGGTCGTACACCTCTGAAAAATCGATACCCTTGTTTTGCATCTTGTTCCAGATAGAGTAAACTGATTTTACCCGTGCACGCATTTCATACTCAATATCCATCTTATCGAGCGCCATTATAACCGGAACGGCAAAATGTTCATATATCTTATTTCGTTCGGGAGCAGTCTCTAAAATCTTTTTTGACAGGTCTGCATATACTTCAGGATGCTCGTGTTTGAAACAGAGCTCTTCTAGTTCAGTCTTTATGGCAAACAGGCCAAGCCTGTGAGCAAGCGGAGCGTAGATATATAGTGTTTCGCCTGTTATCTTAAACTGCTTTGCTGCTGACATGGAAGAGAGAGTTCGCATGTTATGAAGCCTATCAGCAATCTTTATAAGTATAACACGTATATCATCTGACATTGTGAGAAGCAATTTCCTGAAATTCTCTGCTTGAGCCGACACATTTTCACCGAACATTCCGCTCGATATCTTTGTCAGCCCGTCAACAATCTGGGCAATCTTATCACCAAAAAGGGCACGTATATCATCAACGGTATAGTCAGTATCCTCAACCACATCGTGCAGCAACGAAGCAGAAATGGAGGTCGATCCCAGACCCATCTCCCTCGACACAATACGGGCTACCGCCAGCGGATGCATGATGTAAGGTTCGCCCGAGCGGCGACGTGCCCCTTTGTGAGCCTCCTTCGCCATATTAAAAGCCCGGGTAATGACATCCACTTTCCGCCGGTGATTAGAGTTCAAATAATCGTTCAAAAGGCCCTGAAACTCCTCTTCGATAATCTGATCTTCCGCAACCAGTTTTTCTTCATCGCTCATATACCGTGTGACTATATTTTTCTTAGTTCGTTTAAAACTAACGAAATTACAAATAAAAGCAGAGAAAACTACAATTTAACTCCTGTTTTTTCAGTTATATGCATCTTCTGGACATTCTCACGTAAATCCGTCTCTGTTTTTTTAGCATGTTCAAGATATTGTGATGACAGATGACAGCAGGCCCTAAATGTTAAATTCCCGTCGTATGCTCTCTTATGAACAAAAACGTGCTATCTTTGTTCTGTCATTCTACAAGGGGTGCCCAAATAAAACGGGCTGAGATCATACCCAAAATACCTGATCCGGATAATGCCGGCGTAGGGAAAATATAAAGCTCACAAATTTGTGGCTTTTGGTATATATCTTTACAAAATCCCCTTTTTTATTACACTAACTAATGATAAGCAGTCACACAGGCCCTGTTTATCCTAAAAACTTATGTAAATGAAAAAGGTTTTTTTAATGCTGATAATTTTATCGGCACTCAGTTATCAAGTGATGGCTCAGGCAGAGCAGGCAGAACTGTCAGAACAGGCAGAACAGGCAGAACAAACCGACAGTCTTGATCTTATTCAGCTGGAAGAGGTTATTGTCTCGGGAACACGTGCCGGAAAAAACACCCCGGTATCATACTCTAATATCTCTCATTCCGAAATTAAAAAACAAAATGCTGCACGCAATATTCCCTCCATACTTCAAACCACACCTTCGCTTGTATCTTTTACCGAAGACGGCCTTGGTGTAGGAAACACCTCATTCAGGATTCGCGGAACAGACGCCACTCGCATAAATGTAACTCTTAACGGGATGCCATTGAATAACCCCGAAAGCCAGGAGGTTTACTGGGTGAATCTTCCCGATCTTTCCAACTCGCTGCAGGACATACAGGTGCAGCGTGGCGTGGGTACATCCACCAATGGCCCGGGAGCCTTTGGTGCAAGCATTTCACTTCAGACGGCAGGCGCCCGCTCCGAAGCATACGGAGAGGCATCCACCGCCGTGGGAAGCTATGGTACATTCTTATCGAATGTTGCTGCGGGGACAGGGGTTTTGAAAAACGGACTATCACTCGATGCCCGCTTTTCGCGGGTGCTGGGTGACGGTTATGTGCGCAACGGCACAGTGAACCATACCAATTTCTATGGGGTAGTTTCTCACTATAGCGAACGGCAGCTGCTTCGCCTCAGTTACCTGAGGGGTATCCAGCATACCGGCATCTCGTGGCAGGGGGTGTCGGACAAGCAGATGCAGGACCCGGAATATGGGCGTCGCTACAACCCCGCAGGAGAGTATTACGATGATGCCGGCAACCGATTGTACTATGGCAACGAGACCGACAACTACTACTCTGATATTGTGCAGCTCACTCTCACAAGAGAGCTGAGCCGTAATCTCACATTAAATTCAGGGCTGAGTTATAACCACGGATACGGTTATTATGAGAACTACAGGTATAACAAGAAGTTCTCCGATTTTGGACTGGAACCGCAAACCATTGACGGGAAGACCTACCGCAAGAGCGACTTCATCCGCCGTAAGCTGATGCGAAACAATTTCTATGTAGCCAACGCGGGACTGGACTATGCCGACGACCGATGGAAGCTCACCTTCGGCGGTTTGTACAGTTTTTACGACGGGGATCATTACGGTCGTCTGCCATGGATAAAACATAACGAGAATATTCCTGTTAATTATGAATGGTACAGAAACAGAGGCAAAAAATCGGAAGTAAATATCTTCACCAAAGCGGAATATCAACTGAATGAAAAAGTATCACTTTTCGGCGACCTGCAATACCGTCGTGTGGGCTACCGCTTCAGTGGTATGGATGACGACCAGATGGATCTGACAGGCGATTTTTACTACAACTTTTTCAACCCTAAGGCGGGCCTGTTCTATGAACTGAGCAACAATCACCGCCTGTACGCTTCGGCAGCCGTGGGCAAGCGTGAGCCTCTGCGTGCCGATCTGAAAGATGGCATAAAGGGAGGAGCTTCTAATTTTATAAAACCGGAAAAGATGATCGATTATGAGCTTGGCTACCGATACAACAGGAATGGGTTGAAATTTGGTGCTAATCTCTATTACATGGATTACCACAACCAGATGGTGCAGACCGGCAAACTTACTGATATTGGTTACAAGCTGATGGAAAACGTAAAGGAGAGCTACCGTGCAGGTATCGAGATTGAGGCATCACTTCCCCTGTGGACAGAAAAACTACTGCTCGATGCCAACGCCACCCTCAGCCGAAATAAAATCCGGAACTACGTAGCCTGGTTCGACCTGTACGACAATTCCGACGACTATAACCCGATCCCCGACGACAACCATCCGGAAATACAAAAACAGATCGCAAATGAGTTGGGAACAACCAATATCTCCTTCTCTCCGGAATTGATCGGAATGGCAGGCATCACCTGGCAACCGGTATCCGCCTTCTACATGAACCTGAACGGCAAATATGTGGGGAAACAGTACATCGACAACACGTCGGACGAGGACAAGTCGATCGGCTCCTACTTCGTGAGCAGCCTCTCCGCCGGTTACACCTTCCCCAAGAGCCAAGTGGGAGTAATCAACCTGCAGTTTTTCGTGAACAACCTGTTCAACAGGGAGTACGTGGCAAACGGATGGGCTTCAACAGATGCATTTGAAGACGGAACCACTTTCAACTGGGTTGGATACTACCCCCAGGCCACGCGCAACCTTATAGGGCGCCTCACAATTTCGTTTTAAGTAAATACGAAAGAAGGAATTTATTTCTCTTTCGCAGCTTTATTTCGATGCACTCCCGGTTTACTCACTATTTGATTTTAAACCCGTTTCGCTCGGACAACAAATCAAATCACGCTCGTTTAACCAGGTGGGCACCCCGAAAAGAAGCAGAGATTTAGAAATAAATTCATTATCTCAAATCAAACAGAATTGACATGCAAACCATCGAAATCGTCGGCGCCCTTATCGGCCTACTCTATCTCTACCTCGAATACAAGGCCAACAAATGGCTCTGGCCAGTGGGGGTGTTGATGCCGGTGGTCTATATCTGGATCTTCTTCCAGAGCAAGTTCTATGCCGACATGGGAATCAACGTCTACTACTTCTTCGCCAGCATCTACGGCTGGATCCGCTGGAACAGGAACCATACGGAAGGAGATACACCATCCATCATCCACACCCCGCAGCGGCAGATACTTCCTCTAATTCTTATCACGATGCTACTCTTTGGCGTCATTTACCTGATCCTCACCCGATATACCGATAGTCCGGTTGCCGGGGGCGACAGCCTTACCACCGCGTTGAGCATCGCGGGTATGTGGATGCTTGCGCAGAAACATGCGGAGCAGTGGTGGGTCTGGTTCCTGGTCAACCTTATTTCCTGCGGACTCTACCTCTGGAAAGGGCTCTACCCAACCGCACTGCTCTTCGCCATCTACACCGTGATCTCTATGTTCGGATACTTCAAATGGGTAAAGCTTGCAAGACGAAACTGATCATTCATTATCTTTTTCAGCAAAACAATAGCAAAATTGTTTGAACATTTGTTCATAATAAAATTTTATTGGTTATATTTGTAAAAAAAGGAGATGAAAATATCGATTCTTACCGACAATTATCCCGGCGGAAATACCGCTGCAGAGCATGGACTCTCCTATTTCATAGAGCATAAGGGGACAAAGATCCTGTTTGATACGGGGCAAAGTGATCTCTTCCTGCGAAATGCATCACTAATGAGGATTGATTTGAAGAAGAGGAATCTGATCATCCTGAGTCACGGTCATTTTGATCACGGAAACGGATTGACTCATCTCTCAGGCGGCAGACTGCTCTGCCATCCGGGTTGTTTTGTGAAACGATACAGAACGGCAGATCGCACCTATATCGGTCTGCAAAACAGCCGGGATGAAATCGCACAAAAATTTGATCTCACCACCAGCAAAGCACCTCTCCATGTCAGCAACTTCATTCTGTTTCTGGGAGAGATCCCCCGCATCACCGATTTTGAATCACAACAGACCTCCTTCTCTTTTGAAGATGGGAGTCCCGATTTTGTGGCAGATGACAGTGCCGTAGCACTGCAGACAGAGAAAGGATTGTTTGTGATCACAGGCTGCGGACATGCCGGGGTGGTCAACACCCTGGAGCATGCAAGAAACGTCACTGGTGAGCAGAGGATCTTCGGTATCATGGGTGGTTTTCATCTTAAGAAGCGCGATCGGCAAACCATCGAGACTATCCACTACCTTAAAAAAAACAGGGTGGAACATGTCATCCCATCTCACTGTACCGCATTGCCTGCACTTGTGGCATTTGCGGAGAGTTTTCAGATTCAATCGGTAAGAACAGGTGATACCTACACCTTTTAATACATGAATGAACGTATGTTCACTTTAATTTAGGCTTTTTGCCATTGTCGATTTATTATTTGTTTCACTTAAAAAATTAGCATTATGCCATCAGGAGATCGTACCGGACCGATGGGACAAGGTCCCAGAACCGGAAGAGCAAGAGGATTTTGTTCGGGATTTGATACACCCGGATATGAAGATGGATTGTATCGCAACAGAGGCTGGGGAGCAGGCAGGGACCAGATTGCCAGATCGGGTAGAAGAATAGCAGTAGCCAGAGGAACAGGATTTGGACGCAGAGCCGGAACAAGCAGAGGAGCTGGAATTGTTCAGGGTTACAGCGTTGACCGGCTTTACAGTTTTGGCCTTCTTATTTCAGAATTGATTCAAAATATTCCCTGGCAGGATATCCTACACAAACGGGATGAGATGAAAGAGCTCAAAACGGAAGCACAAAGACTCAAACGCTCCAATGAGGAGCTGGAAGAGAAACTACGGAGATTAGAGAGTCGCAAAGAATCATGAAACAGGATGAACTTTTATAAGAAGTCAGCATTTGTACAGGAATATGATCAGTTTTACCGGACAAATGGTGGCTGGGCTGTTGACAAAGTTGAGAAAGCAGTTATCAGCAACCTGCTGAAAATATTCAATGCATGCAAAGAGAGATGAGAGGTTATCTGCAGATCTACACAGGGAACGGCAAGGGAAAGAGCACGGCGGCCTTCGGACTGGCACTGCGGGCAGCCGGTGCAGGGATGAGCGTCTACATTGCGCAGTTCGTGAAAGGAAGAAACTATTCCGAGATCACGGCGGTTAGGCAGCACGTGCCGCAGATCACCATCCGGCAGTTCGGCAGGGGTTGCTTCATTGTGGGAAAACCGACCGATGAGGATGTGTCAGCCGCAAGAGAGGGACTGGCGGTGGTGTCGGAGGTGCTCACTTCTGGAGAATATGACATGGTGATTCTGGATGAGGCAACCATCGCCATCTATTATGATCTCTTCACCGTGGGTGAGTTAATCGAAATATTGAAGACGAGAGCAGCCGGATGTGAGGTAGTGGTCACCGGCCGTTATGCACCGGAGGAGCTGATTGAGGTGGCCGACCTGGTGACCGAGATGAGAGAGGTGAAACATTATTATCGTCAGGGCATTGAAGCACGGGAAGGAATTGAATATTAATAAACAGGAGAAAATCAATATGGGCCAGACGATGGAGCAGTTGCGGGAGGAGATGGAGCAGTGCAGGAAATGCGATTTGTGGCAATCACGGAATCATCTCATCTTCGGTGAGGGGAATCATCATGCTCCCATCTTCATCATCGGCGAAGCTCCGGTAAGAGATGAAGACCGCGTGGGGAGACCTTTCATAGGCCGGTCTATCACCCCTCGGCGCTGCTGAGAAATCCTGCACTGAAAAGGGATACCTGGGATGATTTCAAGAAGGTGGTCTACAAGTACCGGGAACTGGTCGCTCCCGATCATTACACACCCTATATTCCGTAGGTTACCGATCAGACAAAGAGAGAATCTTAAAAAATAGAACGATGTTACAACATATAGGATTATCCATTATTGAGCCAGCAGAGATTCAAAACTTTTACGAATCCGTTTTGCATTTTCGCCAGTTGAAACAATTCACCCTCGATTCAGAAGAGGTGCTCCATTCCATCTTTTCCACCGACAGGCAAACTGAGGTCTACATGATGGAGCAACAGGATTTGAAGCTGGAGCTCTTCATTGACCCCAAGGGAGAGAGAGGGCGTTATCCTCATCTCTGCCTGGCGTATGACAACCCGGAAGAGGTGTCGGATCATGCCCATCAATTAGGATACAGAAGATGGATCAAAAGAGGTCTCATTGGTATTTTCACGACTGGAAAATCTGCCGGTGGATGTCTGCGATCTCACCGGCTGCTGCCGAGCGGGGAGCCCACTCAACCACCGTACGGCATTGTAACATCGCCTCCACCACCGCCGGCTCGAAAGGAATCCTGCCGATGAGAGGGAGTTTCTCGCTGCGGCACCAAGCCTCAATCTCGGCAGTCACCCGCTCATTCAGGTCATACTTATTGATCACCACGACCGACGGAATGTCAAACCCATCGGTCAGCTGTTTCACCCTCTTCAGGTCATGAAAACCGGAACGACTCGGTTCGGTGACCAGCAATGCCAGATCGGCACCGCTCATAGCAGAGATCGTGGGACAACCGGTGCCGGGAGGCCCGTCAATCAGAATGGTCTCCACACCCATCTGCTCCGACAGCTGACGGGATTGCTCACGCACCACATTGACCAGCTTGCCGGAGTTCTCCTCACCAGGCTCCAGCCGGGCATGTACCATCCAGCCGTTACGGAACGTGCCGGTAGTCCAGTAGCTGCCATTGCTTTCAATCATACTGATGGCATCGGCCGGACAGATGCGCATGCAGAGATGGCATCCGTCACATGATGTCTCAGAGATGGTGTAACGATCCTCCTGGCACCTGATCGCATCGAAGCGACAGGCATCCATGCAGGCACCGCATTGTGTACATAGCTGCTGGTCGATCACCGCCTTGGCACCGGTGGAGAAAGGGTGGCGGGAATGATCGGCAGGCTGCAGCAGCAGATGAAGGTTGGCCGCATCCACATCACAGTCGGCCACCATCAGCTTTTCACCCATGGTCGCCAGTGCCGCACTCAGGCTTGTCTTGCCTGTTCCTCCTTTTCCGCTGATAATGACAATCTGTCTCATAAGATTTTCTGTTGAACGATTTGAATGAGCAAACTGCTGAACATCTCCCGGTAGGAGTCATCCACCGCTGCAGGCAACCCTCCCTCGGCATAGATGCGTGCGATCTCCCGGTCGAAGGGAATCTCCAGCAAAAGCGGGATCTCCTCCCCCTTAAGCCATTGGTACATCTCATCGTTTCCCAGTCCGGCTCTGTTGATGACCACCCCAAAAGGTTTACCGAGCTGCCGTACGGTGGCAGCCGATAGCATCAGGTCGTGCAGACCGAATGGCGTGGGCTCAGTGACCAGCACCACATAGTCTGCCCTGTCGACGGTTGCAATAAAGGAACATGAGATGCCGGGTGGTGAGTCGAGGAGCACCAGCTTCCTGTCGCTGGCCTCATGGATGGTATGGGTGATGACCGGCACAGGGGTATAAACCCCCACTTCGGCACGACCTTCGACAAGATGCTGAGCGGCACCGTAAACAGCACGCGTCACTCTGCCCAGGAGCTTGGGATGTTCGGTGATCGCTCCCGCCTGACAAGCATAGCTGCATGCACCACAATCGTGGCACAGATCGGGAAGGACCTGAATCATTCTCTTCTCCGGCAGGTAGAGGATGGCATTGTAACTACAATATTCGTAGCATTTCCCGCAGAAGGAACATCTCTCCGGATCAATTACCGGTACCTGCTGGTAGACCTCTTCAACCCGTTCCTCCTCACCGGCAATAAACTCCGCGACATTGGGCTCCTCCGCATCACAGTCGGCCAGCGCACAATCGATGCCCTTCTGTGAGGCTACCCAAAAGAGGTTAGTGGAGACAAATGTCTTACCTGTACCTCCCTTACCACTGGCTATTGCGATCTTCATCCTCTCAGCCGCCTCAGTGATCACAGGAATTTATACCAGTGACCAGCGACTGCTGAAAGTGATCGGTAACCAGCTCACGCGGACTCTTATACTCGGCACCCACGTGCACCCTGATCTGCTGTTGCTCAAACAGACGTATTGCTTTTTGTCCGATACCCGCTGCGATCACCTCGGTGACGCCTCTCTCCGAGAGCCATGCGGGCAGCAGTCCCGGTTCATGCGGGGGAGGTGTCACCAACGTCTCGTTCTGTATGGTTCCATCCTCCGTCTCGATAATGGCAAACTGCTGACAATGGCCAAAGTGCTGACAGAGTCTTCCCTCTTCCAGGGGTATTGCGATAACCTGCTTCATCCCATTCGTCTTTTACCGGATCCGTCTCTTCTTCTCATCCTCTCGCATTGACCTTGTCCCTGGCCCATGCCTCTACCGGCACCCTGGTCCATGCCTCTGCCGGCCTCCTGTCGGAAAGTGGCACGCCTGCCTGCTCCTGCAGGAGCATCAAAGATATTGGACTCTCTGTTCGACGGGTTACAACGTCCCCGTCCTCTTCCACTCATGGCGCCCTCACCCTCGGGGCCTTTTCTGTTAAATCCTGGCATAATTTCCTTTTTTACTTGTTTTGTTTGTTTTGTTGAGTCCACTTTAAATAGTGGCAATTTTAAGTTTAAAAAAGTAATTCGTTGATTTTTCATTTCCTATTTTTGAGAAGCAAGGAAGTAAAAAATCAAACACGATAAAAAGTTTCTCCCTTATGGAGGTCTTTATATAGCGAAAATCGGTTATTAAACCATTTTCATGCGCTCTTTGACTTATTGTTATCAGATAATTTCCAAGGCGGACATGGTTTATCCATAAACATCTGGCGAAAGTAAATAATTTGTGCCTGAGCAAACCTCTGTATCGTGTTTTGTTGTTCCTCGTATGGAAGCAATACTGAAAGATGGTTGCCTCCACGTTGTTTCTTTTCATCTGTTCCTGCCCGGGGATAGCCGCGAGTTCGTGTCTTAGTTCTGCAGTTGCTATCTGTTCGTTCGTAAAATACCGGTACTTGCTCTTGCCTGTGGTGGCAATCCTCCATTTATCCCCGGTTTTGTATGCAGGGATAATCTCTCCGGTTTCGATATGGGTGACAACCAGCTCACCCTCCTTCATCTCCAGGTCATATTTAGATTGTCTCCCTTGTAATCCGCTTGTTATAAGTTCAATTGAGTTCATATCGGCAAACTCCCTGTTACCAGGGGGATTGATAAGCACCATCGGCATAGACTTTCTCTATTATATCGGTGCTTACCTTCTCCTGGATGTTGGTAACGGCATCCTTCAGGTAGCCATTGTCTGCAGCACTTGCCGGTTTCACCTGAACGTTTACGATCAGGTTGGGTTTGTCCTTCTGTTCATCAGTGTCATCACAGGTCTCGGTGATGTTCACACTGTAGCCCTTTACCTTCTGGTCTCCTTTTTTTTCGATAATCGGCATCGGGGTCATTGTGGTTTTGAACGCTCCTGGCCGTGATGTCCTCTTTGGGACGAAGGATAGCCTGTCCCTTGACCACCTCGTATTGCTCGTGGAAGACACGGTGAAGAAGGTCGTAGCCGGTAGTGGTCTCTGCAAGGCGTTTAAGAACCTGATAAATGAGCCCACCCAGGGAAGAGATTTTCTCGCCGAGAGTTTCACTGTTTAAGCGGTAAACCATATTCTGAGCATCTTCTTCTAAAAAATAGAAGTACCTGTTTCCTGAGCCTGGGGTTCAAAAGAAGCATCCCCCTATCGCCCAGGTCCTTGATAAACCCGCGGAAAGTGTTGTGAATGATCTCGAAACGGGAGTACCAGGCGATGTTGCTGCCAATGAGCTTACTGTCCATACGGACAGATTTGCCGGATATCTTGAAGGTGGAGAGTTGGTCGCCAGTGAGCTGCTCGAAGCTCTTTTCCATCAGGTTTACACCATACCGGTTTTCGTATTCACAAATACGCCTTCTCAGTAAATAATAAGTATCGATAGAGGGTGCAACATCACTCAGGGAGACTAGACCCAGGGCTTTACGCACCAGGAGATCGAACTGGCATTTATCGAACAGATCTTCATCGCTACAGCCAAAACCCTCCTTGATGATGGACATTCCGATAATCACCCGTATGGAAGCATTGGGAGCGCCCATGTTACCCTGTTTGAAAAGGGGAGCAAATATGGTTTCGTCTATTTGGGAGGTGACGTTTGCATAAAACCGGTTGTGCCACGCCGCAGGATCATCATATTTTTTTGCCTCACGCTTACCCATTTGGGTGGAAGGTGTGGAAAACATGTCATATTGTGGATTTACAGATGTCTTCTTGAACATGATTTCTTCTCTTTTAGGTGATGCAAAATACGATTTTTTTATCTGATAACAAGGGATTTTCAGAGCGTTTTATCAACAAAAAACGGAAATAAAACAACAAAATTAAAGTCAGGGACTTTTTAAAGTGGACTCTTTGTTTGTTTTGTTTGATCATTTGAATCACCTCTTCCACACTCCTATTATTTTCATCGAGCGGAATCATCATTATTCCAAGTCGTTTCGCAACCGATGCAGCCTTATCGCCCAGATGCCCTGTTATAATCTTCCCGGCACCTTTAGAAGCTATCAGCTGCATTGCGGCAGGCCCTGCCCCCTCGTTGTGATTCCTGTTGGGGTTATCCACAACCTCCACCGAGCCGTTCTCGGTGTCATAAATTACAAAACAGTTGCAGCGTCCGAACCGCTTGTCCGGAAGAGATGTCAGCTCTTTGCCGGATGATGTGATGGCTACTTTCATAGAATGATCTTTTCCTGATTGATTATAGAGATTGCCTGCAACGGCAACTCACTTTAAATACGCAGCAAATGTAATGAACATATGTTCAATATGCAAATGAAATTCGGTCAATTTTCATCGCGTATACAAAAAAATGAAGGGCAGGAAGTAAAAACAGCTGGCCAAAGGGTCTGAAATTTAGATATATTGTTACAGCCCTCACATTGTGACGCATGTGAGGTCCATCAATCTCCCCAACCGGGATATCCAGATTCTGGGGGTTGTCGTGATGATGATACTGGGTATATCACTGCAGATCCTGCTACATTGCTACGGATTCAGGCAACCCTACGCACGCTGGCAGGAGCTCCTCCAATTGGGAACAAATGGTGCCATTATACTGGAGATCGTCACCTTCCTAGGCGGTATACTCATGTGGAACCACTCGTGGCAAACAGTCGGTATCATCTCCTATCTGCTGTTGTTGACGATATAGATCATTGTTATGTTGTATTGCTCACCCTACAAAATATCAATCAGTCCCCTTCCAAATTTAATAAATGAGTCTGCTCCGAAAATCCCCAAATCCGGTTTTAATAGTTTTCAACTCACTGAAAGTCAATGAGGATTTTGGAGAATTTTCAGTAAAAAAGAGTTATCGGAGGGGACTCATAAATAGATTCTCTACGGTTGAATCGATTATTTCTTTTTCTTCGGAATATGCACCGCCTCTCCTAACACATCGGCAAAAGCTTCGAAAATAGCTTCTGAGTAAGTAGGGTGTCCATAAATGGTTTTCACCACTTCATCAACCGTGATCTCCATCTCCATGATTAGTGAAGCCTGGGTTATAAGTTCTGCAGCAGAAGGGCCGATTATATGAACACCAAGCACCTCTCCGTAACGGTTATCGGCGACTACCTTCACAAAACCCACAGCTTCACTCGATGCAAGAGCGCGGCCATTAGCTGAGAAGTTAAACCGGCCAATACGTATATCGTCGTATTTTTCACGTGCCTGCTGTTCCGTAAGGCCCACCATAGCCACTTCCGGCAAGGTGTAAACCACGGATGGAGCAGACAGCAGTTTAATTGTACGGCGATTTCCTTTCACTGCATTTTCGGCAGCTACCTCTCCCATGCGGAAAGCCACGTGTGCAAGCATCTTTATCCCGTTCACATCGCCGGGTGCATAGATCCCTTTCACGCTAGTCTCCATATACTTATCCACTTTTATTTTTCCACGTTCCGTCTCAAGGTTTACCTCACCAATGCCATCAAGATCGGGAACACGCCCGATAGCGAGTAGTGCCTTATCGGCAATAACCGGTTCTTTACCGTCAATCCTAATCTCAAGCTTATCTCCCATGTCCACAATCTCAGTTATACGAGCAGAGGTGATCACCTGGATCCCTTTCTTTTTCACGACACGTGTCAGCTCGGCTGTAACATCGTCATCAAATATGGGGACAATCTGATCCATCATCTCAATAATAATCACTTTTGAACCAAGTCCGGAGAACGAAAGTCCCATCTCGGCACCAATCACACCTCCGCCAATAACGGCAAGAGTTTCCGGCACCTCCCTGATATCGAGCAGGTCGTCACTTGTAAGCACCTTATCACTATCAATACCGGGGATATTAATTTTGGAAACTTTCGATCCTCCAGCAAGTATAATCTTATCCGCCTTTATGATCTGGGTATCATTTACCACAACATTTTTATTTCTGTTTATCTTGCCTACTCCCCTGTATATATCCACGCCATTCGTTTTAAGGAGGGTTTCCACTCCGCTCGTCAGCTTCCTCACCACGCTGTTTTTGAATTCCAGTACCTTCTCCATATCAATCCTGATCTGAGAACTGTCAATGATGATACCCCTTGATGATGCTGTCCTGATATGCTCAATTATCTCAGCGTTCTTCAGATAGGCTTTCGAGGGGATGCATCCCAAGTTAAGACAGGTGCCGCCAAAGGTGCCTTTCTCCACAATTGCCACCCTGGCACCCAGCTGAGCTGCTTTTATGGCAGCTACATAACCGGCAGGGCCTCCTCCAATAACAGCCACATGGTAGTTATCTTCGAGCCGGATCATTCGTTTATCTTCCTCACTCTCCACCGCTCCGGTATCTTCAATTATTTCTGGCATAAGAGTAGCGACCTGTTCGTTCTCATGACCTATATAACCTATCACTTCGGTCACTGGTACTGTTTCGCCCTCACGATGAACAATTTTCAACAAGATCCCCGATGCTTCCGCTTCGAGCTCCATGCTTGTTTTGTCGGTCATTATCTCGAGGATTATTTCACCTTCGGTAACTGGGTCTCCCTCTTTCTTAAACCATTTCACTATTTGCCCTTCGGTCATGTCAATACCTGCTTTGGGCATGATTATTTCAAAAGCCATATATTTATTCTTATGATTCGGATTATGAGTTGAGGCCTACGCTTACAGATTACCGGATTTAATGCTTCAACGCAATTATCAAAACCTTAAACATGCATCCTAAGCCTTTAACCTCTATACCTTGAACTCCTGATTTTATAACACTTAAACATTAAATTAACAAAGTAACCGGATCTTCCAGCAGCGCTTTCAAGTCGGCCATAAACTTTGCGGCAGTCAACCCGTCTATGATACGGTGATCGCATGTAAGGCTAATCTTCATGATGGGACGTATAACCGCTTCACCATTTACGGGAACAATTCTATCCTTTGTTGAAGATACGCTCAGAATAGCCGCATTGGGCTGATTAATGATAGCCGTGAATTCATCTACACCATACATACCCAAGTTGCTTATACTGAATGTGCTGCCAGTCTGTTCATCGGGCAGCAGCTTTTTAGAGAAGGTACGTTCGGCCAGGTCTTTCATTGAGACAACAAGCTCACTCAGCGACATCTTGTCGGCATTCTTCACCACCGGGACGAGTAACCCCTCATCCATCCCTACCGCAACTCCCAGATTCACATAGTTATGGAAGGTCAGTTCCGTTCCCTCCGCATTAATGCTTGCGTTGATATACTTGTGGTTCATCAATGTCTTTACTACAGACATCGAAATAAGATCGGTCACCGTAAGCTTTCTTCCGGTCTTATCCTTAATAGGCCCCATCAGACGATTGCGAAGCATAAGCATCTCACTCATGTCCACCTCCCAGGTCTGAATGAACGTGGGAATTCCAAAGAAACTTTCCGACATCCGCCTGGCAATAATCTTCCGCATCTGGGTCATCGGTACAGTCTCCGTATCCCCTGCAACTTCCGGTCGTGAAACTGAGAGCTTCTTTTCTATTTTTTGTGCAGCCTGCTTTTCAGCAGATGGCATCGCTTTTGTAAGAGTAATAGCCTCAGCAAAATAATCGCGATCCAGCATAGCCCTCAGTTCAGGATCTTCAATTAGCTTCAGCACATCATCCTTCATTATCTTGTTTCGATGTCCCGTCCCCTGCAAACCCTTCAGATCAATATTGTGTGCATCGGCAATACGGCGTGCAAGAGGGGATATATGGATCTTATCTTCATAATTATACCCCGCGATGTCATCTCTGTGGATGCGTCCTTTATAACCGGTTCCGGTTACATTATAAATATCCACACCAAGACGTCGTGCCAGCGCTCTTGCAGCAGGTGTTGCCCTAACCTTGTCTCTTTCCATTCTCTCCTATTTATCTGTTATTGACTAGCTTAAGGATATATTTTTTTATACGCTCCACACTTGGTATAAGGGCAGACTCAAGAGTCTGGTTGTATGGAACAGGTACATCCTCTCCCGCAAGCCGCAGAATGCGCCCATCTAAATAGTCAAAAGCATCGCTCTCGGCAATCATTGCAGCCACTTCACCAATAAATCCGCCGGTTTTATGTGCATCGTTTACCAATAGCACTTTACCGGTTTTTCGCACCGAATTGATGACCGCCTCTTTATCAAGGGGAGCCAATGTACGCAGGTCCACCACCTCAACGCTTACACCTTCCGCCTCATCCACTTCATTGGCAGCTTGCATAACCCGCTCAAGCATACGCCCGTAAGTAATGACAGATACATCTTTACCTTCTCTTTTGATATCCGCTTTCCCTATAGGCAAAACAAAATCAGGGTCTAGTGGTACCTCACCTTTCATATTATACTGGGCTTTATATTCGAGAAAGATAATAGGATTATTATCGCGAATAGCCGCTTTGAGCAAACCTTTCACATCGGCAGGAGTACCGGGGGCAATCACCTTGAGCCCCGGAATATGGGTAAACCATGCTTCGAGCGACTGCGAATGCTGTGCCGCAGAACCCACACCACCTCCCGCGGCAGCACGAAACACTACCGGTATCTGCCCCTTTCCCCCATACATATATCTGGTTTTGGCTGCCTGGTTAACGATATTATCCATCATATATACAATGAAATCCATAAACGTCACGTCCACAATAGGCCGCATTCCCGTAATAGCCGCTCCTACAGCCGCTCCTGAAATAGCATTTTCAGAAATAGGTGTATCGCGTACCCGCTCTTTGCCGAACTCTTCGAGCATACCGACGGAAGTACCGAAGTCTCCTCCAAAAATACCCACATCCTCACCCATCAGAAACACGTTTTCATCGCGGCGCATCTCTTCTGACATCGCCATAATGATAGCATCGCGAACAGTCATCAATTTTGTATTTTTTTCCATTTATCAGTTGTACTGTTTTTGTTTTTTTTATCAGCAGGGTAACTGCGATATATCCCTGCAGCAGAGTTGTTTTTATTGAATCCTGATCAGTCCGCATAAACATCTTTAAAGATGATAAAATTACCGATCTTTTTTTGGACTGTTGAGGCTTGATCAATCGGCATAAACATCTTCAAAGGCCGACTCCAGGGTTGGCTCGGGACTGCTTAAAGCAAATTTAACCGACTCTTCCACGGCATCAACAGAAGCGGCTTCCAGATCATCCAATTCCTGTCCGGTAGCAATCTTATTTTCAATAAGATAGTTTCTAAAGCGAGCGATCGGATCCTTTTTCTTCCACTCATCCACCTCCTCCTTGGTTCGATATTTTCCCGGGTCGGATGTAGAGTGGCCTAACCAACGGTAAGTAATGGCCTCTACCAATACCGGACCATTACCATTACGAACATATTCAACTATCTCTTCAAACTTGTTGTAAACAGCCATCAGATCATTCCCGTCCTCGATAAAATGCCCCGGAATACCGTAGGAGCAAGCACGCTGATAATTGTAGTCGATGTTTATTACATCGCTGATATGTGTGCTGATACCATACATATTATTGATAGAATAGAAAATTACCGGCAGTTTCCAGATTGAAGCCATATTCAATGTTTCATGGAAGGTACCTTCGTTACAGGCTCCATCGCCGAAAAAGCAAACCACTATCTTACTCGTATTTTTCATTTTCTGAGTGAGGGCAGCCCCGATAGCCATTCCCATTCCTCCTCCCACAATTCCGTTAGCACCCAGGTTACCATTGTCGAGGTCGGCAATATGCATCGACCCCCCCTTTCCCTTGCAAGTTCCGGTAGCCTTCCCCATAATCTCCGCCATCATCCCGTTAAGGTCAATTTCAAGAGCGATACTCTGCCCGTGTCCGCGGTGATTTGATGTGATAAGATCGAACCCCTTTTCAATAGCGGCAACCGCACCCACGTTGGCAGCCTCCTCTCCAATGGAGAAGTGTGTCATCCCGGGTATCTTCCCTTTTTTTACAAGCCTGTTCACTTTATTGTCGAAATTCCTTATATCGAGCATCAGCCTGTGCATGTGCAACATTTTCTCCTTGGATAATTCTCTCTTTGTTTTTGTATTTGTACTGGCCATATAAGCTTTCTTTTTGCTGTGATATTTTTAAATGTTTAGAATGATTCTACATAACAACAGTTTTTCAATCCTAATGTTTGATGAAATTTACATTTTAAATATTATTAATCATTCTTACTGAGTGAATAAACAATCATTTACGAGAAAGAGCAATAAAAATGGCACGGTAATAAAATATTTTTTACTTTTTTGTCGGAAATTGGAATTATTCAATAACTTTGCCCTTTGAGTGCATTTGTTTAAAATTGCACATTGTGCTGAATTTCATTTATTTAGTTATTACCATTTCAAAAGCAAGGCAAATTTCAATGTTTTCAAAAGCGTGTGAATATGGCATAAGGGCTATACTTTATATTGCATCTCAATCACAGGAAGAGAGAAGGGTGAAAATTGGAGATATTGTAAAAAATATTGATTCACCCGAAGCCTTTACAGGAAAAATACTTGGCCTTCTATCCAAAAATGGGATTGTGGACTCATATACGGGCCCCAACGGGGGATTCAAGATAGAACCCGAAAAGCTTCATCATATTACCGTTGCCGATATCGTAAAAGCCATAGATGGTGACGCATTTTTTAAAGATTGCGCACTTGGGCTTAGTGAATGTGATGGGCAACATCCTTGCCCCATTCATCATCCAGTAGAAAAAATAAGAAAAAACATGAGGAAGGTACTTCAAAAAACAACGGTTTATGAACTTGCGGAAGGACTTAAAAACAAAGAGTCGATACTAAAGCGATAATTTTTTCTCTTATTTGCGACAATTTTGTCTCAAATAAATAATTTAGTTATTTCATTACATTTTAAGCACATACACATCTCGGACAGAGCTTTGGCTCACATATGCAAAGTAAAAATTTACTCATTTATTAAGGAAGGAAAAAGAATGAAGATACAATCCTTAAATAACTAACTCAAGTTACGCATATATGAATTATAACATATACAACTAAAAATATTAGGCCTATGAAATATTTAATGTGAACCCGTTCGATGAAACAGTCGTCGTCAGATAAACTGCTTGAGATAAGCAAGTTGTTAATCAGACAGCCTGTAAATTGGGAGATGAGTCACAAAACATGTCAGTCGAATATTTAGTTGAATACTTAACATTCGAAACTTGAATAACTAATATTCAGTCTGCTCCAAAAACCCCAAAACCCGATTTCAGGAGATCGCATCTCGCTGAATATCAATGGTGTTTTTGTGGAATTTTCAGCAAAAAAGACTTATCGGAGGGGACTCAATATTCCAACTTTTAAAAATTAACAGCATGACACAAAAAAAATTATGGATTGCATTCGTACTTGTTGTAAGTGTCTCGTTTGCCGTATTGTTATACTACGGCAGCCAGATCTATCAACAGGCGCCGCCCATTCCCGAAAAGGTGATAAACGAGGCGGGTGATGTTTTGTTTACTGGTAACGACATCAAAGATGGCCAGAATATCTGGCAAAGCATTGGTGGACAAGAGATTGGCACCATATGGGGGCATGGTGCTTACGTCGCGCCCGACTGGACAGCAGATTACCTGCACAGGGAAGCACAGTATCTGCTGAATAAATGGTCTCAGGCTGAATACGGAAAAAAGTTCATACATCTGTCTGTTGCCGAACAGGTAGCAATGGAGGCAAGGCTACAGGAAATTCTCAGATTAAACAGATATGATACATCTACTAAAATGCTCACCATAACAAGCGAACGCTACGAAGCCTTTATGCACAATCTGAGCCATTACGGTGGCCTTTTCATGAATGACCCGGCACTGGATGGGTTGCGGGCAGACTACGCAATTGCCAAAAACACAATTAAATCGGAAGAGAGAATGGAAAAGATGGCACAGTTCTTTTTCTGGGCTTCATGGGCTTGTGTAACAGAGCGCCCCGGTTCTGATGTAACATACACTCACAACTGGCCACCTGACAAACAGATTGGCAACACACCAACAAGCGATCTGATCCTTTGGACAGGATTCAGCATCATCATGCTCCTCTTAGGGATTGGCATTATGATTTTCATGCAAGCCCGTACTCGTCGCGAGGAGACGCTGAAACCGCTTAATGACCCGCTCATGAATCAGGTCATTACTCCATCGATGTGGGCGGTAAAAAAATATTTCTGGGCGGTGAATCTTATTATTCTCACGCAGGTACTGCTGGGAGTGCTTACAGCCCATTACGGTGTAGAGGGTGGAGGCTTCTACGGTATCAATATTACAGGAATTCTACCTTATTCAATCACCCGCACGTGGCATATTCAGCTTGCTATCTTCTGGATAGCTACGGCATGGCTTGCAACAGGACTATATATTGCACCTTCGCTGAGTGGAAAAGACCCCAAATTTCAGAAAACCGGGGTTAACATTCTTTTTGGTGCATTGCTCATAGTTGTAGCCGGTTCGCTTATTGGACAGTGGTTTGGGGTAATGCAGCGTCTCGACCTGGTAAATAATTTCTGGTTTGGTCATCAAGGGTATGAGTATGTAGATCTGGGGCGTTTCTGGCAGGCACTACTGTTTGTCGGCCTCCTTCTCTGGCTTGCGCTGATGATTCGGCCAATACTTCCTATCATTAAAAAAAGAACATCAGAAAAAGGATTGCTTATTCTCTTCCTTATTTCATGTGCTGCCATCGCACTGTTATATGGTGCGGGATTAATGTGGGGACGTACAACCAATCTTGCAATAGCCGAATATTGGCGCTGGTGGGTGGTACACCTCTGGGTGGAAGGATTCTTTGAAGTTTTCGCCACGGTTGTTGCCGCATTCCTATTCACTCGTATGGGGTTGCTTGGAATAAAGTCGGCCACCAACAATATTATTTTTGCGACCGTAATCTTCCTTACAGGTGGAATTTTGGGTACATTCCATCATCTCTACTTCACCGGCACACCAACAGCTGTTATGGCTCTGGGGGCAACATTCAGCGCGCTGGAAGTGGTGCCCCTCATACTTATCGGTTTCGAAGCCTATCACAACTACCGTATGAGCAAATCTACGGAATGGTTAAAAGATTACAAATGGCCTATATATTTTTTGCTGTCGGTAGCTTTCTGGAATTTTCTCGGAGCGGGTATCTTCGGATTTATCATCAATCCGCCTATCGCCCTTTATTACATGCAGGGATTAAATACCACACCGGTACATGGCCATGCGGCACTCTTCGGAGTTTACGGCATGCTGGGGATCGGCCTTATTCTGTTTGTGCTTCGCAGCATGTATCGCAAACAAAAATGGAATAACAAGCTTATCTCATTTACTTTCTGGACTCTCAATACCGGCCTCTTTCTGATGGTTGTGCTGAGCCTGCTTCCTGTCGGCCTCATGCAGACCATAGCTAGCGTTAATGAGGGGATGTGGTATGCCCGTTCCGCCGAATTTATGCAACAGCCGCTGGTAAATATTTTCAAATGGTCACGTACAATAGGTGACACTATTTTCGCAATAGGCACACTTACGCTGTTCTGGTTTGTTTATCAGTTAACAGTAAAAAAAAATAAATAAGACATAGCGATCAAGGTACTGGTTACTTCAAATAATAATCTATAACATCAACAATTTATACCAGGCTGTTCCGCGAATATTTAAAACGCACCCGGAGTACCGGTTACCTTACACTAAAAATGTATTCATTAAGGCCGATAAGTTAAGTATTTAAGAGAGAAGGGAGCTCCCTTCTCTCTTTTTTGTTATTGTATTGAACGTGAGAAGTAAGATCTTTATCGCTAACTGAACCGGTAAACATGAAGGCCACACCCTCGGGAAAATCGCGCTGCAGTCAGAATATATGCTGTTTTGCAAAGGTTATCATCGCCTCCGACTGGAGGGTTTTCACACCCGGTAACTAAATAAGCCGTCAATAACCAGGCAAACGCCATCTTTTGTATCTTTGTAGTCTATAAAAAAATGACAACATGGAACTTTTACATTCCAATAGTGCGGTAATTATTGCAAACGGGAGATTTCCAAAACACCCTACGCCACTATCCTACATTGAAAAGGCACAATATATAGTCTGCAGCGACGGTGCATCAAACGATTTTATTGCACGTGGGGGAATTCCTGATGCTATTGTTGGCGATTGCGATTCCATTTCGGAAGAAAACAAGTTACGTTTTGCGGATATCCTTCACCCCGACTCCAACCAATATACAAACGATCTCACAAAATCTGTACATTTTTGTGTTGAGAACGGTAGAAGGGAGATAGTCATAGTGGGCGGAACCGGAAAGCGTGAAGACCACACGCTCGGGAATATCTCGCTGCTGGCAGAATATATGCTGATTGCGAAGGTTATAATGGTCACCGATTGGGGTGTTTTCACACCAATAAATGAAAATAACACCTTCAAAAGCACTAAAGGAGAGCAGGTCTCTCTCTTCTCTATCGACCGCGAAAAAATTACCACTGAAAATCTTAAATACCCTATCACCAAAACTATTCTTTCAAATTGGTGGCAAGGCACATTAAATGAATCTTTGGGAGACTCTTTTTCTATTGAGACAAAAGGGAGAGTGATTGTTTTTCAAGCTTACTTATAAAAATACTTCGGTGACTTTTAAAACAACTCTTATAACTCGCTGAATATCAATAGGGTATATTTCTTTTGGGAGACCAGCATAACTCATTGACTGTCAGTATTATAAATGAGCTTTTAACGATGCTTTATTATAATCTATCCTATATCAATTCCCTAAGTACATCTAGCGATTTAAGGTGAGGAAAATTATACAGATGCAACCGATAATATGTTAGCAAATGCCCTACTATTATGTTCCGCTGATCACGTGACAATTTAAACAGGTGCATATTGTTATAGCTCATGCGGTAAAAATATGACAGATAAGTACTCTGCTGCCTGTCAAGATAATGAGAGTGTAAAGGTTCTTTCATCACAAATTCTCCATGCAGCATGTCGAAATAGCTGTTTTTATTTATTAGCTGCCCACTCTGCACATTCGGATAGATACCCAGAAACCGGGTCAGCCTTAACATAAATACCAGATGAAAGTTGCCCAGGCCTTTTTCAGCAGCCTCAAGCGTTTCTATAGAATTTTTCACAAAGTCATACGTCGATTCGTTGTTATCGGACTCGCGGAGCACACGCGATAAAAATTCAGACAAAAAAAACGCTATTGCAACCTTCGTCATATTCGTATATATATCATACACCGGGAATTCAATCTCCGTATCCTTCAGGCGCTGAATATCACGTAATGGCAGGTGCTCCACCTCCATATTAAGTACCGACAATGGGAAAAAAAGAGATGTTTTTATCCTCGCTTTTTTACCGTGTGATTTGGGCAACAGATAAGACACCCTTCCAAAATCACGGGTGAAAACGTGGGTTATGGAATAAACGTCGCTATAGGGAGACGTGCCAAGTACTATACCTTGCGTTTTGTGAAGCATATTAATGTATTGAATTTCGAAGTTGCCGCTTCGAATTGAGCCTGAGCTTAACCTGATTATAAGCCGTAGTTTTAGCCTTTGCGCAGCCTGAACTATAGGCTTAGCTTTTGCGCAGGCAGATATAGAGTCTTAACCGTATTCATGGACTGCACTTCCTTCAGATTACCTTTAAAAGTTCGACAAATATAGAAAAAATTCTGAACGCCTAACAAAAATTCAGCATATTCTGCTGCAGAAAAATACACTCTCGCTAAAATTGGTAGCTGCCATTATTTAATACACGATTACAATGTCTGCTGCCAAAGCTTATTCTCAAGGTGCCCGCAAAAAAATAGCCCCGAAAATTCCGGGGCTATTTTTGTATTCTGACTGTCTGCGACTATTAAAATACTTTTTTCCTGATACGAGCAGCTTTTCCGCGCAGTTTCCGCAAATAGTACAATTTTGTTCTCCTCACTTTTCCTTCACTGTTCAGCGTAATATTTTCGATAAACGGTGAGTTCATGGGAAAAATACGTTCCACGCCAATATTATCAGACATTTTTCTAACGGTAAAACGTTTTGAATCACCATGACCGGCGATCTTGATCACAACACCGCGATACTGCTGTATACGCTCTTTGTTCCCCTCAGCAATGCGATAAGCAACTGTAACCGTATCGCCGCTTTTGAATGCAGGGAACTCTTTTTTTCCATTTGCAAAAGACTCTTCTGCTATCTTAATTAAATCCATTATTTATAAAGCTTTATGTTAATAATTAACCTTGTTTGAACGCAATATAACGGGTTGTTGCCGACAGAGATTACGCAAAGCGGATGCAAAGTTAGCATTTTTTCTTTAATCAACCATGCAAAACAATATTTAATGTTTATTTTTTATTCCGATATTGCCTCTGAAGGGAAAAAGGTGTATTTTTGACAACATTAATTATTACAGGATTATTTTAATAATATCAGCTCGTAATTTATCAGCCACAGGTATATTAGTTTTGATCGGCCTGAACTGCCATAAATAAAAAATTTAAATAACGTATGCATAAAAAGACGATATTGATTGCATTAATTGCAATTTCACTCCTTTCTTGTAAATCGCAATACCAGATTGCGGAGATGAGCGGTACCATTGTAGAGATGGATTCCTCTTTTGATTCACAACCTAACAGTGAAGTTCGGACGTTTGTACAATCATACAAGGCTGAACTGGATAAAGGGATGAATATGATTATCGGATCTTCCGCGCAATTCATGGACTATAAACGTCCCGAGAGCCTGCTAACAAACCTCACATCAGATGTAATGAAGGCTTACGGTGACGAGCATCTTGCCGGCGGTGCCGATTTGGGAGTGATGAATGTGCACGGACACCGTGCCACTATGCCCATGGGCCCTGTCACCATTGGCAATATGTATGAGATATACTCTTTCGACAACACAATCACTTTCCTTGATTTGAAGGGAAGCGATTTAAGAGAAATGTTCGATGCATATGCTCGCATAGGCGGTGCCGGCATATCCTCAAACGTGAAACTCGTTATCGAAGGCCGAAAAGTCAAGAGTGTTACAATCGATGGCAATCCAATAAACGATAACGCAATATACCATATAGTCACTCTCGATTACCTTGCCGATGGCAACGACAATATGTCGGCTTTCAGGAACGCCATAAACAGTGTAAACACAGGCATCACTCTGCGCGATGTGATGATTGACTTTGTCAAGGAACAGACTCGTCAGGGAAACGAGATTGAATCGGCACTCGATAAACGAATTTGTGTAAAAAAATAACATAATCAAGTTGGGGTTATGCACTCTATCAAACCCGTCGGCAAATCTATTATTGTAACAAAATAACACCTGATCAGATGAAATCGGTAAAAAAATATTACTTACTCTACACTCTGCTATTTATTTTCCTGCCGGCGCTCCCTCAAAAGAGCATCGTCATATTACATACAAACGACACACACAGCAGGATTGAACCTCTTCCTGAAAGTGACAGGACAGCCCCCGGAAAGGGAGGAGTAGAACGAAGGGCCTCTTTTGTAGAACAGGTAAGGGAAGAAAACAAAAATGTGCTTCTGCTCGATGCCGGCGATTTCCTACAGGGCACACCATATTTCAATCTTTTCAAAGGACAGGTAGAGATAGGGGCAATGAATTTGATGAAATACGATGCGGTTACATTGGGGAATCACGAGTTCGACTACGGCCTGGAGATACTTGAGAAGGTAGTTCGTGCCGCATCATTCCCGGTAGTTTCAAGCAACTACGACTTCTCTCAAACTTCCCTTGCGGGATTGATCAAGCCATATATCATTCTAAAAAAAGATGGCCTTCGCATAGGAATTATCGGAATCAATATTCAGCCAAGGGGACTTATCGCCTCAGATAACTTCAAGGGGATGAAATATATGGATCCCTTTAAAACAGCGGGCGAGCTGGCAGCAAAACTGCGGAAACATGATAAGTGCGATATGATTATTTGCCTGTCGCACCTAGGCTATAGCGCCGATACAAAGCTTGCGGAATCATCGCGCTATATCGACCTTATCATTGGCGGTCACAGTCACACCTACATGAAAGAGCCCAACATTCGCAAAAACAACGACAACAAAGATGTAATGATATTCCAGACTAACGGCCGTGGAGTATTTGTGGGAAGGGTAGATATACTTTTTGAGAAAAGGAAAAACGTAAAGAGACAAATACTGTAAAGGAAGAAAACTATGAAGAAAACCCTGATAATATATATCTTTTTATTAAGTTCGATACTTTTAAAGTCGCAAGTGGTTACAACCCTGTATAAACAGGCCTATGACCGGGATCCGTCACAATGGGTGGATTCGGTTTACGCAGAAATGACACAGGATGAAAAGATAGGCCAGCTTTTCATGCCAATTGCCGAACCCAACAACGGATGGAAGTCAAGAATATCAGGTTATATAAGAAATCAAAAAGTGGGAGGATTGCTCTTTTCTAAAGGTACACTTGCTCAACAGGCAGAAATCACCAATTATGCGCAGGGATTGTCCAGCCTGCCACTGCTGATCGCTCTTGATGGCGAATGGGGCCTCTCCATGCGGTTAAGCGATGCACCCAAATACCCCAGAAATTTAGTTATTGGTGCCATACAAGATGAGGAAATTCTTAAGCTTTACGGCAAAGAGATAGCGCGACAGTGCAAGGAGATGGGTATTCATGTGAATTTTGCACCTTCAATAGATGTTCACAGCAATCCCCTGAACACAGTCATCGGCAGCCGTTCTTACGGAGAGAACCCTCAAAACGTAGCAAAACAGGGGATTGCATATGCTAAAGGCATGGAAGAGAACGGGGTTATGGCAGTTGCAAAACACTTCCCGGGCCATGGAGACACACTCGATGACTCACACAAAAAGCTACCTACCGTAAATCACGATCAGGAACGGTTAGAGCAGGTGGAACTCTATCCCTTCCGTGAATATGTAAATGCCGGATTATCAGGCATAATGCTTGGGCATCTAAATGTGCCCGTGTTAAAAACAAATGGCAAGCCCGCCTCCCTCTCCCCGGAGATAGGGATAAATCTATTAAAAGACGATATGGGTTTCACAGGGCTCACTTTCACTGACGGCATGTCTATGAAAAGTGTTTCCAATCAGCTCAACGCCAGTGTAAAGGCTCTGATAGCCGGAAATGACATCATTCTGGGTGTCGCAAATCAGGGCAATGAGTTCGAGTCTGTAAAAAAAGCTGTCAATAATGGAACCATTCCAGCATCACTCCTTGAAGAAAAAGTAAAGAAAATACTTACCTACAAATACATTCTGGGAGCTCATGAGTTCACGCCCATTAATACATCTGACATAAAAAGACGGGTAAACTCACCCACAGCCGAATGGGTTCAGAGAAAAATTTACGACGGAGCAGTCACTCTTATTAAAAACGATGATGAGTTGATACCACTCAAAGGACTGGACAAAGTTAAAATAGCTTCAATTGCAATCGGCGCTGATTCATCAAACACATTCCAGAGATTTCTAAAAAAATATGGCGATATAGCTACTTTTCAGACAAAATCCTCAACTGCGGTACCTTTGGGCAGAGATGGGAGCAACAATAAAGTTGCTTCCGCCCAGGCAGAACCCACCGCTCTCCCCGGTATAGATCAACTCAATGAGTATGATCTGGTGATAGTCTCTGTCCACATGAACAGTGCTCAGGATACAACCATAACACAGCAACTTGCAAAATGCAAGAAAACTGTTCTGGTACTATTCACATCGCCATACATGCTTAGTAATTTCCAAACTCACACAAACAATGCCTCCTCCGTGATCATGGCATATGATGAAACTGAGTTTGCACAAATGAGTGCCGCCCAAGCTCTTTTCGGAGGCATTGCCATGACAGGTAAACTTCCTGTCACTTCCGGATCTTTCAAGGAGGGGACTGGTATCAATACAAATAAAACCCGTCTGAGTTATTCCATGCCTGAGGAGGTGGAAATCCCTTCCGAGAGATTAGCCCGAATCGAAAGTATTGCTTTGGAAGGGATACGGCAGAAGGCCTACCCGGGCTGTCAGATACTGGTAGCTAAAGATGGTGTGGTTATCTACGAAAAAGAGTTCGGAAAATACGATTATGGCAATGGTCCCGCGGTAACCGATGAAACTGTGTACGACCTGGCTTCCGTGACCAAAGCGACAGCCACCCTTCCTGCCATTATGAAACTGTACGATGAGAAAAAAATACGCCTTCTTGACCCCATAAGTAAATTTGTCCCGAAAACAAAGGGAAGCGACAAATCAAAAGCCAGCATACGGTCACTGCTTCTTCATGAGTCCGGTATAACATCATTTATTCCCTATTACACTACAGCCATAGATGAAAGCAGCTATTCCGGCCCACTTTTCGGGCGGCGCTCAAGCATATATAACGTACACTATGCAGGTGCGTGGGGTCGTACGGATTACAAATTTATCCCTGATTTCATATCAACCGAAAAATCCGGTAGATTCCATCTACCTATAGCTGAAGAGATGTTCGGCAGTGATAAAATGTACGACGCCCTTCTTAAAGATGTTATAGCCTCACCTTTGAGAAGGAGGGGAAGCTACACCTATAGCTGCCTCAATTTCATGTTGTTAAAGGAGGCTGTGGAAAACATTTCCGGAACAGACCTCGACACATACGTAAAGCAAAACTTTTTTAATAAGCTGGGGGCAACTACTACTACGTTTCTACCTCTTAGATATATGTCAGTTGATAAGATTACCCCTACAGAGAACGACCCTTTTTTCCGCAAGCAGCTACTTCGCGGATATGTACATGATGAAGGTGCGGCACTCTTTGGCGGTATATCGGGTAATGCCGGGCTTTTTTCCAATGCCAATGATCTTGCCAAACTCTACCAGATGTGGCTCAATGGTGGTGAATATGGAGGGGAACGTTTTCTCAGTAGAGAGACCGTGAAGCTTTTTACCACCGGCAGGAGCAGTATCAGCCGCCGCGGGCTTGGATTCGACAAACCTGATCCGCAAAATAACAATTCAAGTCCCACCAGCCCCGGAACGCCCATTGAGGTTTACGGACATACCGGATTCACAGGTACCGGCTTTTGGATAGACCCGGTAAACAACATTATCTATATTTTCCTGTCTAACAGGGTATATCCTTCCCGCACTCCCAACCGGTTTTCATCCCTTAAAATCAGGGAACGTATCCAGGAGGAACTATACGATGCAATTAATACGGATAAACGACAAAAAGAGAACTGATTATTTTTTTAGCGATGCAACAGATAATAAAAAGCAGTAATTTAATTAGTGACGTAGAGAATACAATCGATAATATCCGTCACGATAAACTGTTCATAATCACCGATGAACATACCCACATCCATTGTTTACCCCTGCTGGCCAAGGTCGCTCAGATACGCGATGCTACAGAGATCGTAATTCCTGCAAACGATACAAACAAAACAATCACAAGCCTCGAAAAGGTATGGAAGGTTCTCACAGAGAATGGTGCCACACGCCACTCCTTGCTGATAAACCTGGGGGGAGGAATGGTCACCGACCTGGGAGGCTTTGCAGCCGCCACTTTCAAACGCGGAATCAGATATATCAATATCCCTACCACCCTGCTTGGCTCAGTAGATGCTTCAGTAGGAGGAAAGACCGGGGTCAATTTCGAAGGATATAAAAATGAGATTGGCTCATTCTATCCCTCGGAGTATGTTATCATCTCTTCCGATTTTTTACATACGCTTGATCGCACGGCCATTTTATCGGGATATGCAGAGATGATAAAGCATGCACTTATACACCCGGGCTCAGAATGGGAAAAAATTCTTTCCTTTTCGCTTGACGAGATAGACTACCTCCGGCTTAACGAACTGGCTTTCCGTTCCGTGGAAATTAAAAGGGGGATTGTAGATAAGGATCCTTATGAAAGAAATATCAGGAAAGCCTTGAACCTGGGCCATACTATAGCCCATTCGTTCGAGAGCTTTGCCATGGCAGACGGGAAGCCTGTTCAGCACGGCTATGCAGTTGCCTGGGGTATGATAGTTGAGCTTTATCTATCTCACAGAATATGCTGTTTTCCTAAAGATAAACTGCTAAGGACAGTCCGCTTTATCCATAGATATTACGGAGCATTCAACATTACCTGCGATCATTACGAGATGTTGTATGAAATTACAAAGCACGACAAAAAAAACGAAGGTGACAAAATTAATTTCACACTATTGTCTGAAATAGGGAAAGTGCAGATAGACATGACAGCCGATAAAAATCTAATTTTCGAGGCTTTTGATTTCTACAGGGATTCTGTGGGGCTGTAGTATAAATCAATCAACATCCCCTTAAGATATGTTTTCATATCAGAACAAGCTACACAGGCTGCCATCGTCATTCTCAGCGTTAATTCTTATAACTCGCAAAGAGAGTATTGCTAACATTCCGAGTTTGGTTTGGTACCCTCCTCGCTGCGAATGCTAATAACTCGCAAAGAGAGTAATACTGGCATTCCGAGACGTTTTTACTTTGTGTGGTGTAATACTGGTGCTGCAGGTGTCTAGAATCCGCCGCAAGGTCATTTACCCGCAAATCTCTTTTATGAACCGCTCTTCAGCCTGGTGCACCCAATCCCTGAACTTTTCATCTGGATTATATTGCGGAATAAATTTAATAAGCCTGTCCAGGTCAAATTTTTTCCCCGATATGCCGGCTCCCGAGATAGCTGCATCGTAGGCATTGAATTCCTGCTCCACATGAACAGGGATCATAAGGATAGGTTTTCTGTAATAGAGCGCCTCACAAACAGATTCAAATCCCGATGTGGTAGCGTAAGCCATACTTCCTGCCATGCTGTGCAGGAAACGCTCGTCATTAAGCTTATATAGAATGAAATTGTCATCAATTTTAGTCACCTCTTCCGCATCTTTCTTATCCCAGAAAAAGCGTAACGGTATCTCCGGATTCTTTGCATGCCAGTTTGAGACCTCCTCAAAATAACCTGCATTCAGCATATACCCATGTATATAATCACTCTTAGCAGGCTCAATGTCAAATACTTCAGGTCGGAGTAACGGAGGAACAGTGACAATTCTCCTCCCTTCCGCGCCAGGCATATCCCTGAAAGAGAGAGCTAATATTCTGAATGCCCTGTTAGAAGTTATCCTCGACAACATCCGCAGAAAATAATATTTAACATCCTGATCGGCGCTGGTTTTATAGTTGGGATTCATCAATACATACTGGTGAGCAATACATATCATCTTCACGCCCATCTTCTTATCAAACTTATATATCCCATAAGCCATTCCGGTAATCATCTCATAGAAGTTGACCACTATGTCGGGTTTGTGTTCCTCAATCTGATGCTTGATAAACAGAAGGCTATCCTTGAAAATAAATGGACGAGAGAAATTATCCGCCATACTTAACAGTATATTGGGGCGCTTCTGCTTGTAAAAGGATGTAAAACTGGGACTGCTGAACTCGGCGACAGGAGCTTCTATTTTGTTCATGAAAAAGGATGGGATCTGCCTGGAATCACTCTTCCCTACCAGCACAGCAACAACCTCATGCCCATGCTTACGAAGGATAGCAGCAAGCGATAAAGCCTGTGTGAAGTGTCCCCTACCCTCCCCCTGTACGGTAAACAAAAATCTCACTAATAAAAAGTTTAATTGAATTTTGCCACAAAAGTATAAAAATAATACATCAACACGTTACAAACGTGGTTAACGAAAGTAAACATGCAGCTTTCTATCCTTACCTGTTAAACTCCAAAGCTTTTCCGTACACCTTTTCTGAAAAGGCTCCATTATCGAATGCAAGGTGCCCGTTTACAAACGTCTTTTTCACAGAACAGTTGAATGTCTCACCTTCAAACGGAGACCATCCACATTTATACAAAATGTTCTTCGGTGTTACAGTATATGGTACTTCAGGATCAATAAGCACAATATCGGCATAATATCCTTCCCTGATATACCCCCTCTCTTTAACACTGAAAAGTTGAGCCGGCGCATGACACATCTTTTCCACTACAAACTCAGTTGACCATAAACCTTTATTTGCCAGCTGCATCATTAACTGAAGAGAATGCTGCACAAGCGGACCGCCCGATGCTGCCTGAAGGCAACCGCCCTCTTTTTCACTTAACAGATGTGGGGCATGATCGGTGGCAGCAACATCAATCTTACCTGTAATCAACGCCTGTTGAAGCGCATCTCTGTCGCCACTGCTCTTTATTGCCGGATTCCATTTTATACGAGTCCCCAATCGTTCATAATCTTCATCCGTAAACCAGAGATGGTGTACACACACTTCAGCGGTAATTTTTTTCTCATTCAGCGGAGCATTACTGAAAAGGCTCATTTCTCGGGCGGTAGAAAGGTGCAGTACATGCAAACGGGAACCATATTTATCGGCCAGCTCCACAGCCAGGGCCGATGAGCGGTAACACGCCTCTGCGCTTCTGATCAAAGGATGGTATTTAATTGGAATATTCTCACCGAATTTCTTTTGAAAATATTCCTTGTTCTCCCTCACAACCTCCTCTTTCTCGCAATGCGTAGCGATAAGCATTTCTGTTTCGGCAAAAATCTCATGCAGTGCTCTATCACTGTCCACAAGCATGTTACCTGTTGAAGCCCCCATAAAAACCTTCACACCGCAAACTATCTTCTTATCGGCTTTTTTCAACTCCCTTGTATTGTTATTTGTTGCCCCCAGATAAAAAGAGTAGTTAGCAGCCGATTTTCCTTCAGCCATCTCCAGCTTTTCACTTATTGCATTATTAGAAATTGTCTGAGGTATAGTGTTAGGCATATCCATGTATGATGTAACACCACCAGCCACAGCCGCTCTGCTTTCCGTGAAAATATCCCCTTTATGTGTCAATCCCGGATCACGAAAATGCACCTGGTCGTCAATAACTCCCGGTATCAGGTATAATCCGCGGGCGTCAATAACCTGCCGGCATGCATTCAATACAGGTTCCGGGACCTCCTCCTTATATATGCGTGATATTCTTTCGCCCTCCAGAAGGAGCGATCCGATAAATGACTCACCTTCGTTGATTATAGTAGCTTTGTGAATAAGTATCATACAGTTTAAGCAATAAGTTTGGAACGGGATTTAATTTTTCCTGTTATTTTACGCCATCTAAGGTCGATTACTCCGAAAAAGGCTTCCCCGAAAATGCTTGAACTCATTTTTGAGGTACCCAGGCGTCTGTTAACGAATATCACTGAAACCTCTTTCACTTTAAATCCGAGTACATAAGCTGTATACTTCATCTCAATCTGAAAAGCGTATCCCTTGAACTTAATCATATCAAGATTTATAGCCTCCAGTACTTTTCTCCTGTAACAAACAAATCCGGCAGTGGTGTCTTTTATTTTAAGGCCGGTTATAAAGCCTACATATTTTGATGCGAAATAAGACATTAGAACGCGGCCCATTGGCCAATTCACCACATTTACACCTGTTGAATATCGCGATCCTATAGATACATCATACCCCTCCTCGCTGCAGGCAGCATATAATCTGGGAAGGTCATCGGGATTATGAGAAAAATCTGCATCCATCTCAAAAATATAGTCATACGAACGCGCCAATGCCCATTTAAAACCGTGAATATAAGCTGTACCCAATCCCATCTTTCCCTTTCTTTCTTCTATAAAAAGCCTGTCTCCAAACTCATTTTTTTTAAGCCTGTGAACAATTGAAGCTGTGCCGTCGGGTGAGCCATCATCTATAACCAAAATGTGAAAATCCTTCTCTAAAGCAAAAACAGATCGGATAATATTCTCGATATTTTCTTTCTCGTTATAGGTCGGTATAATTACAATACTGTCTGACATAAAATAAAGGTATATTTTATCCCAAAAGTACGGTTTTTAGTCAACATATAAAAAAGATTCTGTAATATTTTGTTTTTCGAATAAAAACCTGTATCTTTGCAACCCAATTAAGGAATAAAACATCGCGGAGTGGAGCAGTTGGTAGCTCGTTGGGCTCATAACCCAAAGGTCGTAAGTTCGAGTCTTACCTCCGCAACTATCGAAGAGGGTGAACATCATAATATGATTTCACCCTCTTTCTCTTTAAATTTTGACCCTGTTTGAATCTTTAGTCCTGCTTGAATTTATAAACTCTATCTTGTTTCGTTTGTGAACGAGTATGGAAAATCAGACTTGTTTATCCCTCTTGATTTGTTCGGGGACTCAGACATTGTAATATCTATCTTTGCTCCCTTCATCAGGTCCTCATGCATAAAATAATTCTTAGAATAGGTTTTTCCGTTCAGCTTTAAACCTGATATATATCTGGTCAGGTGCGTATTACCAGGCACACTGATCTCTACTTTGTTCCCGTTTTCAAGATGAACCGTCATACGTTTAAACAGGGGCGATCCAATCACATATTCGCCGCTGCCCGGGCAAACTGGATAAAAGCCGAGTGCCGAGAACACGTACCATGCTGAAGTCTGTCCATTATCTTCATCACCACAATAACCATCGGGATTGGGTGTGTACAGTTTATCCATCACCTCGCGAACCCGGTACTGCGCTTTCCAGGGCTCTCCGGCATAGTTATAGAGATAAATCATATGCTGTATAGGCTGATTACCGTGAGCATACTGCCCCATATTCATTATCTGCATCTCACGTATTTCGTGAATAACCCCTCCATAATAACTATCATCGAAAACCGGAGGCATAACAAACACCGAATCCAGCATCTTCACAAACTCTTTGTTTCCACCCATAAGGTCGATCAGTCCCTGCGGATCGTGGAATACCGACCAGGTATAATGCCAGCTGTTGCCCTCGGTGAACGCATCTCCCCATTTTGTAGGGCTGAAGGGAGACTGAAATGACCCGTCTTTATTTCGTCCTCGCATCAGCTTATGCTCCGGCGAATATAGGTTCCGGTAGTTCTGACTCCGTTTTGCGAATAGATCTATCTCTTCCTGAGGGCGCTTCAACTCCTTCGCCAGCTTATAAATTGTCCAGTCGGCATATGCATACTCCAGCGTTCTTGCTGCATTTTCATTAATGCCTGCGTCATAAGGCACATATCCCAATGAGTTGTAATACTCATGTCCAAGCCGCCCTGTGGAAGAGACCTCCGGGTGCACATTTTCGGTGCCATGCAACATACCCTCGTAAAGCAAATCTATATCATACCCTCTCAACCCCTTAAGATAAGCATCTGCAACCACTGAGGCCGAATTATTACCTACCATGATACTCCTGTGGCCCGGACTTGCCCACTCGGGCAGAAAGCCACTCTCTTTATATGTGTTCACCAGCCCCTCCTGTATCTCCTTGTTCACCGACGGGTATATCAGGTTTAGCAACGGGAACAGAGCCCTGAAAGTATCCCAGAAACCTGTATCGGTAAACATATAACCTGGAAGGACCTTCCCATTGTACGGGCTATAGTGTACAACCTTTCCCCCTGCATCAATCTCATAAAACTTTCTGGGGAATAATGTTGAGCGGTAGAGTGTAGAGTAAAACGTACGTTTTTTGTCAAGGTCACCACCCTCAACTTCAATTCTACCCAAAACTTTGTTCCAGGCTTCCCTTCCCTCCTGCTTCACCGTCTCAAACTCCTTGTCTTCAACCTCTTTCAGATTTTGCCATGCCTGTTCGAAACCAATAAATGATGATGCTACTCGTGCAAGCACCTGCTCGCCCCTTATTGTAGAGAAACCAACAAACGCGCCTGTATGGTCAGCTTCAACCTTAGCAACATCCTGAATAATCTCTCCATCCTGAAATAAATACTTACTTTGAAACGGTTTATCGAAAACGATCACGAAATAGTTCCTGAAATTTTCTGGTACACCACCGCTGTTTCGGGTTGTATATCCAACAATTGCTTTTCTTTCGGGCAGTATCTCTACAGCAGATCCTCTGTCGAAAGCATCAATCAGAACAAATGCACTATCTGTTTCGGGGAATGTGAACCTGAAGATGGCAGCACGTTCAGTAGGTGCAATCTCAGCAGTCACATCATAGTCTGCAAGATATGCACTATAGTAATAGGGCTTTGCAACTTCGGCCTTATGCGAATACCAACTGGCTCTCTTTCTCTGATCAAACTCCATCTTCTCCACCATCGGAAAAATTGAAAACTGGCCGTAATCATTCATCCATGGGCTTGGCTGATGTGTCTGTTTAAATCCGTTAAGCTTATTATCGGTGTAAGCATATTGCCATCCGTCCCCGATTCCACGTGTCTGTGGTGTCCAGAAATTCATTCCCCATGGCACAGCAACAGCCGGGTATGTATTACCGTTTGAAAGTGCAAACTCCGACATTGTCCCCATCAAAATATTCACATAATCTACAGGCTCGGCAAACGATTGAACCTGCGACTTTCCTTGACATGCAACCGACAATATAAATATTATTGCCGCAGCAAAATAACGTCCTTTCATGTTTCGGGTTTTATATGCTGTTTATTAAATTAATTTTCCCTTTTGCCTCTAAATCTACAAGCAGCTCTCCAAACAGAGTATTTACCCATGCGAACCAACTCCTTGTAAATTTGGCCGGGTCTTCCTTATGAAATGACTCATGCATGAACCCTGTGTCTCCATCCGTATTTCGAAGCATACGAATACAATGTTTAATCTCATCATCGCTTCTACTTGTCTGTGCACGCATAATAATACTCATAGGCCAGATCATATCGTATCCTATATGTGGCCCTCCAATACCCTCTCCGGCAGGCCCCCGGAAGAAATATGGGTTATCAGTGCTCAACACCAGCTTTCTTGTGTTTTGATATACCGGATCGTGCAAATCTGCACTATCAAGATAAGGCAAAGCCAGCAGACTGGGCACATTGGCGTCATCCATAAAATAGGCGTTTCCGAAGCCATCGACCTCAAAAGCATAAACCTTTCCGTATTTGGGGTGCTCTACTATTGCATACTTCTCTATTGCCTCTTCCACCTCATTTGCCAGTGCCTTGCTTTCTGAAGCTAACGCGGCATCGTTAACAACACTTTCGGAGATTTCGGAAATCTGGCGCAACGAGGTTACGGCAAACAGATTAGATGGAACAAGAAATTGGAATGTTGTTGCATCGTCAGACGGCCTGAACGAAGATACAATAAGCCCCACCGGGTTGACCGGATTACCCAGTCCCCCATTATTTAATGTATCAAGCTGTCGGTCGGTCTTTCTAAGAAACTTATAAGGTCCGTGCCCCTCTTTCCGCTGTTGCTCTTTGAATGTTTTTATCAACAGCCTCATAGCTTTTTTCCAATCCTCATCAAACACCAAAATATCACCAGTAACCTTCCAGTAATTATATGCAAGCCTTACGGGGTAGCAGAGTGAATCTATCTCCCATTTGCGTTCATGCAGCATGGGTTTCATATCTGTTCCGTCTGTCAACCACTCTCCTTTTGGGTTAGGTTCGGCATAAAATGCATTTGCATAGGGATCTATAAGAATACATTGAGTCTGTCTATTTATCACGCCAGCTATCATCTGCTTCAACTTTTCATCGGCTTTTGTTAGCGGTAGATAAGGCCATACCTGTGCGGACGAATCCCTTAGCCACATAGCATCAATATCTCCTGTTATGACAAATGTGTCGGGTTTACCATTTTTCATGCTATGGTTCACTGTCGTGTCAAGTGTATTTGGGAAACAGTTCTCGAACATCCATGCCAGTTTGGGATCTTTTATTTTAGCTTTCACCCTTGCTATGGTTTGCTCCACAGCCAGTGATGTGAATCTGCGCTCACCTGCTGCCGGTCGTTTTGAAACAAAATTACTATTTTGCATTTTCCTGCTCACCGATGAGGCGGCCCATGAGGGGTTTACAGCAATCGCAGTTAACCCAACGGCTGTTTTTTTAATAAAATTTCTGCGTGTTGTCATACAAATAAATTTAAAATGTTTGTACAGCCACAGACTGTGTGGCCACTCCTCAGGGAAGGTGCAATCATGCTCTTTACTGGTTACATCAGCTGCCAGTTTCCAGTGTTTTCCTTCAATGAGGGCTGTATATGGAGAACCGTTAAAATACCGGCACCATACATCAGGTTGCAGGACTATCTTTCAGTGACAGTCCCTAGTTGCCTTCTCATAATTAATGGAAGCATCATGTTCTGCTATGAGAATAGTATCACAATCTTAATCGTCTGATGAAAAATCGATTGGAATTTTTTTACGGAAAGCATCTTTGAAACTGATAAGTGTCTCCGTCCTCGACAGCCCAAGAGGTTGCAATTGAGTATGAATAATCCGCAACAGGTCTTTATTGTTCTTTGCAAATACCTTGATTAGCAGGTCGTACTGTCCTGTTGTATAATAGCACTCCACCACTTCCGGAATCTTTTCCAGCTCTTTTACCACATAATCGAAGGTGGAAGGAGAAGTGAGAAAGATGCCTACGAAAGCACAAGTTTCATAGCCTATGCTCTCTGCGTCCACAACAAACTCCGATCCTTTAAGAACCCCGACACTGAAGAGTTTCTGAACCCGTTGATGGATTGCTGCTCCCGATACTCCGCATTCACGAGCAACTTCCAGGAATGGGATGCGAGCATTATCTACTATTAGTCTAAGGATTTTCTCATCTAATTCGTCTAATTCATGATGTGCCATTGATCTAGTTTTATGTTACAGCAAATAATTAACAGGAGATGTTTTATACAAAATTAGTATAAAAGATTGTCTTTACAATTAGAAAATATTAATACTATGCACAGCGGTTTTCTTCATTGCTTCAGTAATATTCACTCCAGCTCATGTATTACGAGTCCCGAACGCAACTTGGGCTCAAACCATGTAGTCTTTGGCGGCATTATATTATCCGAGTCAGCTATGCTCATCAGTTGTTTCATAGAAACAGGATACAAAGCTATTGCAACAGCCATTTCGCCGCTGTCGACACGTTTTTTCAGTTCTTCCAAGCCACGTATACCTCCCACAAAATCGATACGTTTATCACTGCGGAGATCTTTAATTCCCAGAATCTCATCCAGAATAAGGTTCGACGTGATGGTAACATCCAGTTGGCCAATAGGGTCATTGTCGTTACACCTTCCTGGTTTTGCCGTAACACTAAAAGAGCGCCCATCAAGATAGACCGAGAAATTATGCAGATTCTTCGGTTTATGTATTTCCGTACCTGTTGGTTCCACCACAAAATCCTTCTCTAACTTGCTAATGAACTCATCTGCAGTTAGTCCGTTCAGATCTTTTACCACACGATTATAATCGATGATAGTCAGCTGGTTATCTGGAAAACAAACCGCCATAAAGTAGTTATACTCCTCATCTCCCCGGTGATGGAGGTTGTTTCTTGCTTTTTCGGCACCCACCAGAGCTGCTGCCGCAGAGCGGTGATGCCCGTCGGCAATATACATTGCGGGAATATCGGCAAAAAGATCTGTAATACGCTGAATATCTTCATCATCAGGGACCAGCCAGAAATGGTGTCCCACGCCATCAACCGAAACAAAGTCATACTCGGGTTCCCCGGCTGTTATCTTATCAACAATTGCGTTCAAGCCGTTATTGTCGGGATAAGCGAAGAAAACAGGCTCTATATTTGCATTGGTCACACGCACGTGCTTCATACGGTCCTCTTCCTTGTCGCGTCGTGTAAGTTCATGTTTTTTTATTTTCCCTGACATATAATCCTCAACATATGCACCCACTACCAATCCGTACTGTGTTTTGCCGTTCATCGTTTGTGCATACACGTAATACATCTCACTCTCGTCCTGCACAAGCCATCCATTGTCCCTGAACTTCCTGAAATTTTCGGCAGCCTTTTCATATACATCGGCATCATGTTCATCTTTTCCCTTCGGGAAATCAATTTCGGGTTTAATAATGTGGTACAACGATTTATCGTTCCCTTCGGCCTCTTTTCGGGCCTCTTCTGAATTTAAAACGTCATATGGGCGCGAAGCCACCTCTTTCACTAAAGCTCTTGGCGGGCGAACGCCTTTAAAAGGTTTTATTTTCATTTTAAGATAACTATTTTGCAGATTATTTTGCGCAAATGTAATGATTTTATCCTGAATAACGGTACAACACAAAGTGGTTTTAAGAAAAATCAACTACTTTTGCATCAGAAACTATCATACAAATCAATCACACCCGGGTCCCGGGCAACAACGGTACTCACACACCAAAATCATACAGGACATTATGATACAAATTCACGAAAACAAAATCATCGAAGCAGCCGGAAAAGGGATGGACGAATTTCTGAAACTTTTCACCGACACCTATCTCCAAGAGCTTGGAGGTGAAATCAACGCCGGAAATATGGAGAAGCTGAACGGATACCAGCACACATTAATGGCACTCCGCTTTATTTCGGAAGAGGTTAACGAGGGTGGATTTGTGCAGCTTATTCAAAACGGTTACGGAGGTTATATTTTCAACAATCCTGTAGCAAAGGCGTTGAAGCAGATGGGAGCTAAAGGATTATCGAAAATACTCTACAAGGCCAAAGAGATTTACGACTTGCATCAGGAAGAGCTGGAGCGTGAAACAACCGAAGAAGAGTTTATGGCCATGTACGTAGATTTTGAGCAGTTCGACGAACTGGAAGAGAAATTTTTCTTTATCGAAGAGGAAGAGACCGCCATCATTGCCCACTATGTTGATGAGCATCTGGAAGACTTTGTGGGGCCGCCATTGATCGAAATCACCGGGGCCTCATCATGATGCTCCGAAATTTGTTTAAAGAGAAAAAACCGGAATATGAAAAACATCAGCACAGACAGAAAGCCTGCCGTTGCCGGACAGTTTTATCCGGTGAACGCAGATATGTTGCAGGAAGAGGTCGGCAGCTACTTTCGGGCTGCCGTTGAAAAAAAACAACACCACGTACGTGCAATTATTTGTCCGCATGCAGGGTATACAGCGTTCCGTTGCTCCCATTATTTGCACCCATCAGCGACCTACGTAATTAAGGAGTGTTATGTAATTCATAACGAACCACAATCAATATCACGAGAAAAATCAGAAATGTAGTGTTAGTTATATTCCTGATAAAAAGTCTGCACAAGCTTGATGTTATCAGGCCCTTTCTGCAAAAAACTTTATCCAAAAATAGGTTCTATTTCATTAAGAACAAAATGTTTAACAAAAACATGCATACACGGGATAACTGTTGTGAATTGCTTTCAGAATTCAGTACCTTTGGTATCAGCAACAACCTTCATATTTCAATTCTACGATAGTACGATTAAAAGGCATAGTCTTTCATCATGAGTGTGCGGGTTGTAGCATTTCAATTCTACGATAGTACGATTAAAAGCAACAACCTTGGAAAACAATCAGAAAAGTTTATTGAGATTTCAATTCTACGATAGTACGATGTAAGCATTCGGTAAAGTCCGTGTTTTATTGCAAGGTTTTATAGTTTTTGAATATTTTCTTTCAAAAACTTGCAAAACATTCAGAGTCGATTTGGAGTTTCCAGGATTTTTTTAGCAGCCAGTTTGAAGGTAGCAGTTCAGCCAGATCCAACGTATAATCTTCGTCGTAATCGTGTATATGACCAAGAACGTAAACCATCCAGTCCCGGAAGTTGACATCCGCAGCCTTACAGCAACCAAGCAAGGAGTAAATAACTGCAGCATCTTCCGCAGCGTCATGGTTACCACAAAAAAGGTAGTTTTTTCTTCCCAGTGCCAAACCTCTCAGGCTATTCTCCGCAAGATTGTTGTCTATGCGGTACCGGCCATCCAGATGATACCGGCTTAGCCGGTGATAGATGTCATAACAATATTTTATTGCCTTGCCTATCGGACTTTTTGGTAATACTTTGCGATATTCTATAGCCAGCCACTTTTCAAAGGCAACCATGATGGGGTAAGCATGACTTTCACGAAGTTTGGCCCTTTCTTCACAAGAAAGGTTTTTATCATCAGCTTCCCTTTCCACCTCGTAGAGGAGACCTATCTGTTCAAGAGCATATTCTGCCCTGGATCTGTCATTTTTAAGCGACTCTTTAAACTTTCGCCTTGCGTGGGCCCAACATCCCAGTGGCAGTACGCCTTTTTTGTACTCGTACATTTGATACACGCCATACCCGTCGGTCTGCATGGCACCACGGAAGTCCATTAAAAGAGATAATGCTACTTTTTGTGCCCTGGAGCCATGATCATAATGGAAGAAGAGTTGCTTGTCCATGACTGAGCGTACCATCCACATGTATCCGTTGACAGTTTTATGCTTCTCGTTATGTATGACCGGCACGGTTGTCTCATCCACCTGGATGTAATCGGTGGCAAGAACCAGTTCTTTCAGTCTGTAATAAAGAGGCCTTAGCAGATCGGCCGTATCCTTGAACCAGTCGTTTACCGTGGGTGGTGGCAGATTGACTCCCATCTGTTTCATCATCTGTATCTGGCGGTAAAAGGGCAGGTGATTCACATACTTGTTTATCATCAGTTCCGCCAGGAGCGTACCTCCGGCATAACTGCGTGCAATAGGCTGGTATCTGGTAGGGAGTGATGCGGTAACAATGGGAGAAGACTCCCGGGACAGTTTGTTTTTTAAAACATATTTGTGACGTACAATCCTTCTGACATAACATTTCGCGGGTTCATACTCCAGTACTTCGGTGATCTCTGGCTCCAGCTCGGTCCATGCATTTTTGTTGTCACTTATTTCAGCGGGGTAAAGGTGCTCCTCTACACGAGGCAGGTCTTCGGGTAAAGGTTTGCGAACCGGTTTGCGTTTCACCTGTTCCTTCACGCGTCTTTCCCTGAAGGCCTCTATTTCCGCTTTGGCTGCTTCTGCCAGTTCCTGTTCTTCAGGTAACAGATCAAGTCCTTCAAAATCGATGCGTCGCTGCTGTGGATCTTCCTTGATAAAGCGTTCACTGGATTTGCCCCATATCCTGCGTCTGAGGTAAGCAACCTCATCCTCCAGCTTGAGGATCTTTTCATCTTTCAATGATATGGTTTGTTCATAGGAGGATTTTAATGCATCCACATCCGTACGGTCTTCAAGCTTACCCTTCAGAAGCATGTTCTCCTGATATAAACGGTCGCACTTCTCCAGCAGGAGTTCTAAAAGTTCGTTCGGATTTTCTTTGTTTTCTTGCATCTTTTTCTTGATCGGATAGCGAGAGTAAAGATACAAAAACGGTACAACATATGCAAGTAAAAATGAAGCTAAATCGTTTATTTATGCGCCTTTCCAGCGTTTTTTATATTTACATTTCCCTGTTTCTATCCCCTGTACCATCAACATGAGTTTCTGCCAGGAAAAGGGATAAACCTTTCCATTTTCATCAAAAGAAGGTAATGAAAAATTACCTTTTTCAAGCTTCAGATAATAAATTACCAAACCGCCATGTTCCATGTGCAAGGCTTTCAAACTCGTGCATTGACGGTTCAGAAAAATGAATACGTCTCCGCTGTGTACATCCTGTCCCATCTGATCTGTGACCAGACCGCTTAATGTGTAAAACCCTTTTCGCATATCAGTTGGAAATGAATAGAGCCAGTAACGCATCGAATCGTTCAGATTGAACATGGATTATTGGATTAAAAGGATCAGTGAACGAAGTTGAGTTGGATCAGTTCCCATGGGAACACGCACTTTAACGCCATTGGGATAGACTACTTCCAGAACATTACCTGCGGTGGGGTCAACATGCTCCTGAAATGTTTTTTGCTGAACTGTCTTTTTTACCGGTAACGGCTGATTTGGGCCGGAGAAAACTATTGGTACAAAGTCGGACGGTTGCTCTTTACGCTTATTGTATTCCCGTAATTTCCTTTGCTAATAAAAAAACTTGGACTCCAGAATACATTCGTTTTGACAAAAATCTTTCAAACTAAGGCCGCTGGAGTGATAGCGATCAAAAATTGTTTCAAACTGTTTTAATGTCCACATCTTTTTTTGTGGGCAAATATAGAAATGTTCAAAAAATAAAATTTGACGGTATACACCGAATGCTTACAGTACGATTAAAAGAATGAAAAGAACATCGATGATTGCGTGACCTACATTCATTTCAATTCTACGATAGTACGATTAAAAGCTGAAACCTTTCTTGTCTTTATTTCTTTAATTTTATTTCAATTCTACGATAGTACGATTAAAAGTGATACACCAGCTTTCACTCCTTGACGTTTTAAATATTTCAATTCTACGATAGTACGATTAAAAGTCGCAATATTACACCGGTTTGCCGGACCGCATGATACATTTCAATTCTACGATAGTACGATTAAAAGTATTATACTCATTATACTGGCGAAGTAAGCCAAGGTAATTTCAATTCTACGATAGTACGATTAAAAGTTTTGCGGGTATAATCGTCAATATCGGCACGAGCATTTCAATTCTACGATAGTACGATTAAAAGCGATCTTGGTATTATGCATCACGGACGCTATGTCGAATTTCAATTCTACGATAGTACGATTAAAAGTGCAGCCGCCATGGATGATGTCTATGCCGATGTCAATTTCAATTCTACGATAGTACGATTAAAAGTGTAAAGGTTTATCGTTCCACCGACTGCCTTTTGTAATTTCAATTCTACGATAGTACGATTAAAAGAAACCAAAACACGTAACATGCGATCAGGCGGTAACAATTTCAATTCTACGATAGTACGATTAAAAGTTGTGTGTTTGAAGAGCATGCGGTAACCTTTGCTTTATTTCAATTCTACGATAGTACGATTAAAAGACAAAGGCTCAGAAGCTGGCGCTTCGTGGACTGGATTTCAATTCTACGATAGTACGATTAAAAGTCGAGGAAGTCATCGAGACGTTTCTTTACGTCAGCCTGATTTCAATTCTACGATAGTACGATTAAAAGTTGCAAATCCTCTTGCTTGTGATGCCAGCATACCAGAATTTCAATTCTACGATAGTACGATTAAAAGCCTGATACGTGTCCTCGACATCGATCAGCTGCTATTATTTCAATTCTACGATAGTACGATTAAAAGGACCTCTTTTTTCTTTTCAGTACCGTTAACGTGTAGATTTCAATTCTACGATAGTACGATTAAAAGTGAATATGAAAATAATTATGTAACTATCCGGATGGGATTTCAATTCTACGATAGTACGATTAAAAGTCACATTAAGTCTTTTGCTAAATCTCTTATTTGTCATTTCAATTCTACGATAGTACGATTAAAAGACCTCCACGGTGCGGCTGATGTTGCCTATCACGGTCAATTTCAATTCTACGATAGTACGATTAAAAGAATATTTCCCTGACCATCCCGACGCTGTTGACCTTATTTCAATTCTACGATAGTACGATTAAAAGCCCACACTTCAAGAGGATTTCTTCGGTTAGCGGGATATTTCAATTCTACGATAGTACGATTAAAAGTTTATTTAGTGCAATATTTCAAAGACCACTTATTTATTTCAATTCTACGATAGTACGATTAAAAGACCATACAAACCATATACGCCTCCGGGTTTTCAAAATTTCAATTCTACGATAGTACGATTAAAAGTTGCGGGGTATGGAGCAACCCTTTCTAGTCTTTTCGATTTCAATTCTACGATAGTACGATTAAAAGAACGAGCCGAAAGTTTAGTAAAACGTGGTTTGTGTGATTTCAATTCTACGATAGTACGATTAAAAGTGATCAGAATATAAGAGTTGAAGTGCAAATGATTGAATTTCAATTCTACGATAGTACGATTAAAAGTAATGCAGAACAGGTTCTTGATGATGCAAAAAATCTATTTCAATTCTACGATAGTACGATTAAAAGACTGTAGATGTCACATGATCCCTATAATGGCATCACATTTCAATTCTACGATAGTACGATTAAAAGGTGTGTTAACTCAAAAATACTGGGCGCATCTGGGCTATTTCAATTCTACGATAGTACGATTAAAAGATTTAGTTTTCTTGTATACTTCAATAGCAGATATGATTTCAATTCTACGATAGTACGATTAAAAGGAGAAAGTGGATCAAATGCTATTATTGATTCTACTGAATTTCAATTCTACGATAGTACGATTAAAAGTATTCACAAACAAGAGCGGATGGCACACTATCAAAATTTCAATTCTACGATAGTACGATTAAAAGAACTATACCTGATGATCAGGATATAGATGAGTATTATTTCAATTCTACGATAGTACGATTAAAAGTCTGTTCTGGAAAACGACAAGACGTTCCTTCTGAATCATTTCAATTCTACGATAGTACGATTAAAAGTAATAGTAAACACCTCCTCGTTATTCTCCGACACCAATTTCAATTCTACGATAGTACGATTAAAAGAGATACAATAAGGTAAATATCTATACAGGTATCAGAATTTCAATTCTACGATAGTACGATTAAAAGATAAATTATGGATTACTTTATAATTGGAGGTAATAAATTTCAATTCTACGATAGTACGATTAAAAGTCTCGCCTCGTCTGTTGTAGCGTCGAGAAAGTTTTTCATTTCAATTCTACGATAGTACGATTAAAAGCCCGCCCCGTGCAGCGTGACGAATACGAGGCCATATTTCAATTCTACGATAGTACGATTAAAAGAACACGCAGAAGCTGAGAGTATATCGGAGGTTACTATTTCAATTCTACGATAGTACGATTAAAAGTAAGTATAGTAAGGATTGACTCCATTCCATACCCCGATTTCAATTCTACGATAGTACGATTAAAAGTCTGTTCTGGAAAACGACAAGACGTTCCTTCTGAATCATTTCAATTCTACGATAGTACGATTAAAAGAAGCGTTACAACCCTCGATATTAACGCCAACGTGGATTTCAATTCTACGATAGTACGATTAAAAGATAGCGAGCACGTGCATGTAACAACTTTGAGCGTGATTTCAATTCTACGATAGTACGATTAAAAGTTTCAGAAAAAACAGGTTAAGTGTAACGGTGGCATATTTCAATTCTACGATAGTACGATTAAAAGGAATCTCCCCGCTTTTTTTGTACCCACCTGAAAAATTTCAATTCTACGATAGTACGATTAAAAGGCTGTTATTATGAGTGTGCTTGAACCTCAATATACAATTTCAATTCTACGATAGTACGATTAAAAGCGTTTTTTTTAATTGATTATTCAATCCTTGTTGTGAATTTCAATTCTACGATAGTACGATTAAAAGAAATCATCGAACATGCCAACAATTTCATTGTCTGCATTTCAATTCTACGATAGTACGATTAAAAGAAAGCATCGGAGGTATCTCGGCAGGTGCAAGTGGATTTCAATTCTACGATAGTACGATTAAAAGTGATTATATCAACGCAAACGGCAACAAGTTTTTCAATTTCAATTCTACGATAGTACGATTAAAAGCAGGATAAATGTTTTCAATTTTTCGCAAATAGTCAACATTTCAATTCTACGATAGTACGATTAAAAGAAATGTGGTTTTACCCCAATCATCACAAAAACGGGATTTCAATTCTACGATAGTACGATTAAAAGCTTCGGGCAGCATCTTTTCCATCTCCTTTACGAAATTTCAATTCTACGATAGTACGATTAAAAGAACGAGCCGAAAGTTTAGTAAAACGTGGTTTGTGTGATTTCAATTCTACGATAGTACGATTAAAAGTTATCAAACGTCAATCCTAACTACTATGTAATTTGTATTTCAATTCTACGATAGTACGATTAAAAGTTCGGTCTTTTCCTCTTCTGTTGAACTTACCCCTGTATTTCAATTCTACGATAGTACGATTAAAAGACAACAGTAAGATTCACGGAAGTCAGCCGTGAACATTTCAATTCTACGATAGTACGATTAAAAGTTTTTGTTAAACGCATTCAGCCTTCAAATGATTGAATTTCAATTCTACGATAGTACGATTAAAAGAACTTCTTTCTGACAAATATTGCGTAATTGATTGGAATTTCAATTCTACGATAGTACGATTAAAAGGTTCTCGTTGCGTTTCGTTTGCGTTTTGAACTTGTATTTCAATTCTACGATAGTACGATTAAAAGTCGATTAAAAGCGTATAAAAATCTTTTGGCAATGCATTTCAATTCTACGATAGTACGATTAAAAGATTGCAACCTTGTTGTCCTCCCAGTTAACGGTTAACATTTCAATTCTACGATAGTACGATTAAAAGACAGATCTGCGGTCTGTGTCGTGAATTTTAATGTTGATTTCAATTCTACGATAGTACGATTAAAAGTTCACAAACTGCACGATACACATAGTCGTAATTAATTTCAATTCTACGATAGTACGATTAAAAGGGCGATACTTGATGCTTCGTCCGCTGTTGTTTGAGATTTCAATTCTACGATAGTACGATTAAAAGACACACTCAAAACCTTGAAGCAATAAAATTGCCTCATTTCAATTCTACGATAGTACGATTAAAAGCACCCTGACAATCCCAACGAATAATCGTAATTGACATTTCAATTCTACGATAGTACGATTAAAAGCTTTCACCCATTGTGGATAAGGTGCCAGAATCTCCCATTTCAATTCTACGATAGTACGATTAAAAGTTGCTCACAAAGATAATTGGTATAAAGAATTTGTCAAGATTTCAATTCTACGATAGTACGATTAAAAGAACTATACAATATGCTTTTACTTATTTCAATAGATTATTTCAATTCTACGATAGTACGATTAAAAGACTATTCAGGAGTTACCTTTGAAAGAATCTCTCACAGATTTCAATTCTACGATAGTACGATTAAAAGAATGTCGGGTCTATTCCTTTCTAATGTCAACAACTATTTCAATTCTACGATAGTACGATTAAAAGATGGGATACAATTTTGGCACGCAAGTTCCTAAACGAGATTTCAATTCTACGATAGTACGATTAAAAGTGGACACAAGCAGATATTTAGTCGTGTTGCCCAAATTTCAATTCTACGATAGTACGATTAAAAGAATTTCGAGACGATAGTAAAAAACGCCAACACGAATTTCAATTCTACGATAGTACGATTAAAAGAACGAGCCGTCAATTTCGCAAAAACAAGCGGTAAGGTATTTCAATTCTACGATAGTACGATTAAAAGAACGAGTTGTACCACTCTTGCCAGTCCTCTTCGGGTTATTTCAATTCTACGATAGTACGATTAAAAGCGATGATGGACAAACGTGTCAATTTATCAGCGAAAATTTCAATTCTACGATAGTACGATTAAAAGTCGATAAATGTTTATTATATATGCCATTCTTCCATGATTTCAATTCTACGATAGTACGATTAAAAGATCATTACAGATTATGCTATTGCCTTGTGGATACGCATTTCAATTCTACGATAGTACGATTAAAAGTCTTTCAAGAGACGATCAGGTAAGTATAACAAGGGACTATTTCAATTCTACGATAGTACGATTAAAAGTTTCATTTCTCCAATTTAAATATTCCACTACCCGAATTTCAATTCTACGATAGTACGATTAAAAGCGGAGCGCCGATGGTTCCGTTTATATTCAGTGTTATATTTCAATTCTACGATAGTACGATTAAAAGTTCCTGTGCCGACAGGTAATTACGCCGTGCCTTTGCATTTCAATTCTACGATAGTACGATTAAAAGAAGGAACTTGCGCAGAAAGTCGGAAGTCAACAAAATTTCAATTCTACGATAGTACGATTAAAAGTTCGATCTTCTGCTTTTTGAACGATTCCGGCAGGTATTTCAATTCTACGATAGTACGATTAAAAGCAGGCTCGTGAGGAACTGATCCGCATGGAGCAGGCATTTCAATTCTACGATAGTACGATTAAAAGGTTATGCTTTTTATAACGGCGTGGCAGGATCCTGATGCATTTCAATTCTACGATAGTACGATTAAAAGCGTCTCATGATGGATGAGAGCGGAGGAACGTACACCGATTTCAATTCTACGATAGTACGATTAAAAGACGTAAGCACGAAGAAGGCTAACGAACTCGATGATGATTTCAATTCTACGATAGTACGATTAAAAGTCACCAGTTGCGGGGAGTGTTGGATTTGCAAAATCATTTCAATTCTACGATAGTACGATTAAAAGTCGTTACATAGATTTTTCCCGCTTCTCCAGTCGCATTTCAATTCTACGATAGTACGATTAAAAGGGAGGTTCAATGTGTCAGTTTCGGCGAACTGGATAAATTTCAATTCTACGATAGTACGATTAAAAGAATATTAAAAAATACAGGTTCAGGCTACATTTCATTTATTTCAATTCTACGATAGTACGATTAAAAGAACGTTCTCGATGTCTCTGATTTTGTCGGACTGGAATTTCAATTCTACGATAGTACGATTAAAAGTTAAGTTTGTTCGCTTGGGCTTCGTTAACTTTAATTATTTCAATTCTACGATAGTACGATTAAAAGTGCAGCTTGAATGAGCCGAACAGTGGTCCTACTGTATTTCAATTCTACGATAGTACGATTAAAAGTTACTGGTTCCATTTTCGTTGCTTTTTTTTTAAAAGATTTCAATTCTACGATAGTACGATTAAAAGTCCTATCTCGAATCTGTCTGTCCTAATATCATAGGCATTTCAATTCTACGATAGTACGATTAAAAGATTTCAATGCCGTGCATTTTCCACGTTGGTAAATCCATTTCAATTCTACGATAGTACGATTAAAAGACTACAATTATCTCAGAGCAGTCTATTAGCTTATCTATTTCAATTCTACGATAGTACGATTAAAAGTCAGCAACAGACAATGAACCACTGGCTACACTGGCATTTCAATTCTACGATAGTACGATTAAAAGCTTCAGAAGCGAATAGATCAAACAGTTACTACAACAATTTCAATTCTACGATAGTACGATTAAAAGTTACTACCGCCATAACTGCCGTTGCTACTTCAGTCACATTTCAATTCTACGATAGTACGATTAAAAGCTATGAACCAACCGTTTTGCTCTTTGACTAGTGCAAAATTTCAATTCTACGATAGTACGATTAAAAGACTCATTGATTTTTCTTAATTGAAGTTCTATGGTAATTTCAATTCTACGATAGTACGATTAAAAGTCACATCAGCAGAAACTACCTCGAAAGGTAGTTCTGCATTTCAATTCTACGATAGTACGATTAAAAGAAGTGTACACACTATGAATGAGCGTGAACGTATAGGCATTTCAATTCTACGATAGTACGATTAAAAGTACATTACAGATAGCGGCATACAGGTAGAACATACATTTCAATTCTACGATAGTACGATTAAAAGAAAGATATGGATGATAATGGCATTGTTGGTGCATAAATTTCAATTCTACGATAGTACGATTAAAAGGAATGGTTTGGATGCCCTAAATGCCGTGGTGAATTGGATTTCAATTCTACGATAGTACGATTAAAAGAATGAAGTAAGTCGGCTTTTTGTGTCGTTGTAGAAATTTCAATTCTACGATAGTACGATTAAAAGGTTGGCACCTTATGTACTCACGAGAATATTAATATGATTTCAATTCTACGATAGTACGATTAAAAGAGAAGAGCATAACGGATTTAAAATTAAATAAATTAATTTCAATTCTACGATAGTACGATTAAAAGCGGACAGGCGGTAGGTACTGCGCACGTGTATCAAATTTCAATTCTACGATAGTACGATTAAAAGGATACCCTTCAATATTTTTGATCCTCTCGTCATATATTTCAATTCTACGATAGTACGATTAAAAGAATGCAGTGGCAACATTGGCAGTAAGAAGATTTCATTTCAATTCTACGATAGTACGATTAAAAGACATTTCCTTTTACCGCCAACCACCCTGTATTGTGCATTTCAATTCTACGATAGTACGATTAAAAGCATCAGGAATTACCAATGTCGTAACTTCCATCACCATTTCAATTCTACGATAGTACGATTAAAAGATTATCAAATCGGCAATATAAAACAAATTTTTCGCATTTCAATTCTACGATAGTACGATTAAAAGTGATTTTTTCGGAGCTTCGCATTATGCAATTCTGAGATTTCAATTCTACGATAGTACGATTAAAAGAACAGCATCGTGTGCCGGTCGGGTGCACTCTCCACCATTTCAATTCTACGATAGTACGATTAAAAGCTCCCGCCCCGGAATCGAACCGGGGAGAAACCGTTATTTCAATTCTACGATAGTACGATTAAAAGGAATAGAGGGCTCAGTTGGGTGCGTGGTCGAAGAACATTTCAATTCTACGATAGTACGATTAAAAGTCATATACTCACAGGGGTGAATTTCGTTTTCCCGGGATTTCAATTCTACGATAGTACGATTAAAAGTATTTTTTTCGTTGCTTATACGGTAACGATTCAAGCATTTCAATTCTACGATAGTACGATTAAAAGAGAGTACCTTTACCCGCTTTTACGTGTTCTCCACGTATTTCAATTCTACGATAGTACGATTAAAAGTCCAAAGCGTCCTTTTCGATTTGTTCCTTTTCCCAATTTCAATTCTACGATAGTACGATTAAAAGGACACGAATCGAAGAGGCTAAGCAATTTGTTGAGCATTTCAATTCTACGATAGTACGATTAAAAGAGATACAGCACCACTAATCTATACAGATAGACGAGAATTTCAATTCTACGATAGTACGATTAAAAGTACATTCCCGTCTGAAACTTCTTCAGCCTTTCAAATATTTCAATTCTACGATAGTACGATTAAAAGTCCGGTGGATGCCGAGCAGCTGCGCGGCCTTCCCGAATTTCAATTCTACGATAGTACGATTAAAAGTCGTTGAATTTAGTGTTTACGTTATTTCTTTCAGTATTTCAATTCTACGATAGTACGATTAAAAGACGCGAAGGTAGCGGCTTCCGGGGGAGCGGCAGCGGATTTCAATTCTACGATAGTACGATTAAAAGATCTTGCCGGGTATGCCCAAATTCGCTCGATTCAAGGATTTCAATTCTACGATAGTACGATTAAAAGATGTAGATGGAAATTCTTCTGCATCAACTTTCGAGATTTCAATTCTACGATAGTACGATTAAAAGTGGTGTCCTTCACGTTCAACGTCGGATCGGGTAATTTCATTTCAATTCTACGATAGTACGATTAAAAGGATAACCGAAGCGCAAGCGGAAGCACTTCTGTGGAATTTCAATTCTACGATAGTACGATTAAAAGAAGATACGTGATCAAAAAATACGGGTTATTTGGGATTTCAATTCTACGATAGTACGATTAAAAGCTTCAAACCCGCTATATCCGTGACCATCTATAGCAATTTCAATTCTACGATAGTACGATTAAAAGTGTAACACCATTTGTTGTTGCAGCTGTTAAAGTGCATTTCAATTCTACGATAGTACGATTAAAAGAATCAGCCGTACTATATGCTAATGGTATGTTGTAATTTCAATTCTACGATAGTACGATTAAAAGGTTTGGCGAAATGAGCCTGGTGTTTGACCCGATCACATTTCAATTCTACGATAGTACGATTAAAAGAACAAATCCAATTGCATTTTAAAGCTTCCGAACAAATTTCAATTCTACGATAGTACGATTAAAAGATCTACAGCCATTCCTTTTGTATGTGAACTTAGTCATTTCAATTCTACGATAGTACGATTAAAAGCTTTCGAGTTTAGAAAGTTCGTATCGGGTTTCAACATTTCAATTCTACGATAGTACGATTAAAAGCTTTTAATGAGTTGTAACTCATATGCCCGTCGGTTTATTTCAATTCTACGATAGTACGATTAAAAGTATTACACCCTCCCATCCACAATTCGTGCATTTAACATTTCAATTCTACGATAGTACGATTAAAAGTCGTCCTCTCCGGCACCAGTGATCGGGTCAAACACCATTTCAATTCTACGATAGTACGATTAAAAGTTTAAGTTTAATCCGTTTTTTGATTCTTGCGTGGTTATTTCAATTCTACGATAGTACGATTAAAAGCTTGATGACAAAAAGAGAACCTTTCTTAATAAAGATATTTCAATTCTACGATAGTACGATTAAAAGTTCGCATTACGCAATTCTGAAAGGGTACAGGTCTGAATTTCAATTCTACGATAGTACGATTAAAAGCACTCATTGATTTTTCTTAATTGAAGTTCTATGGTAATTTCAATTCTACGATAGTACGATTAAAAGGAAGTAATAGGTAATGCAGGTTTTGAGAACCAAGAATTTCAATTCTACGATAGTACGATTAAAAGCATCAAAACTGCAGAGAAAGTGCCGCAAAGGCGACGATTTCAATTCTACGATAGTACGATTAAAAGAAAGCGATTCAGGACAAGTTAAAAGGGTATAGCGATAATTTCAATTCTACGATAGTACGATTAAAAGCCGTATGCTTTATGCAATACGTGGTTATCTACTATATTTCAATTCTACGATAGTACGATTAAAAGTTCGCATTACGCAATTCTGAAAGGGTACAGGTCTGAATTTCAATTCTACGATAGTACGATTAAAAGGAGTACCTTTACCCGCTTTTACGTGTTTTCCACGTATTTCAATTCTACGATAGTACGATTAAAAGAAAAAAGAAAGAAAGGTTATACATGTGCATGTTAATTTCAATTCTACGATAGTACGATTAAAAGCAAATTAACGCTAACAAACAACTTGCAGATTATGGAAATTTCAATTCTACGATAGTACGATTAAAAGAAGGAACTGAAAGAATACATCTTCATGGTATTATAATTTCAATTCTACGATAGTACGATTAAAAGAAGCGATTCAGGACAAGTTAAAAGGGTATAGCGATAATTTCAATTCTACGATAGTACGATTAAAAGCTTGAAGCCAAAGGCGAGCCTATCTTTATTAAGAAATTTCAATTCTACGATAGTACGATTAAAAGTTTACGGCATGCCTCTCTACGAGTTGAGCTACGTCATTTCAATTCTACGATAGTACGATTAAAAGAGACATTTTACACTTTGAGAAAAGCAGCTGAGGTTTATTTCAATTCTACGATAGTACGATTAAAAGAATTAAAAAATTTATGTTATGAAGGAAGAACTATTTAATTTCAATTCTACGATAGTACGATTAAAAGGCAGAAAACGCAAAAGTTTTGCACTCGTTTGAATTTAAATTTCAATTCTACGATAGTACGATTAAAAGTAAGTATCTGTAACTATGTAATCTTGAGCATCTGGCATTTCAATTCTACGATAGTACGATTAAAAGGCCAATCGCTTTGGAATCTAATTTGTCAACTATGTATTTCAATTCTACGATAGTACGATTAAAAGATCGTGCTGAAATATTCCATTAAAATTCCGTGTATTATTTCAATTCTACGATAGTACGATTAAAAGAAATCGTGCCCAGGCATATTCTCTTTTTCTGGTTCATTTCAATTCTACGATAGTACGATTAAAAGTCGAGCTGGTGTCGATGGTGTCCCCATTGATTGAAATTTCAATTCTACGATAGTACGATTAAAAGGATAATAATGCCGAATTGTAAGGCTTTGTACATTGATTTCAATTCTACGATAGTACGATTAAAAGCAACGGCGTATTACAGACAACTGAATTAAATAACAATTTCAATTCTACGATAGTACGATTAAAAGTTCACCACGGCATTCGTGGCATTCAAACCATTCAATATTTCAATTCTACGATAGTACGATTAAAAGATTTGATAGGGATTTCATATTGTCAAAATCAATGTTATTTCAATTCTACGATAGTACGATTAAAAGATCCATCTTTTTAAAATCAGTGGATCTTTTCCTTATTTCAATTCTACGATAGTACGATTAAAAGGATGGCGGAACGTATTATAAATGTTACTTCGATAATTTCAATTCTACGATAGTACGATTAAAAGAAGACGGTATTCATGTCAAGCGGGGCAAATGTGGATTTCAATTCTACGATAGTACGATTAAAAGTAAAAAATAAGTAGTCATGAGAAAGATTAAAAATATTTCAATTCTACGATAGTACGATTAAAAGATAATACCATTAACTGCGCTTTCGCAGTCAGTTGTATTTCAATTCTACGATAGTACGATTAAAAGACCGCTACCGAGAGCTCGAACTACGCTGATTACAAGATTTCAATTCTACGATAGTACGATTAAAAGACAGCAACGGAGAGCACGAACTATGCCGACTACACTATTTCAATTCTACGATAGTACGATTAAAAGAGGCGAATGTTTCCAAGGCTGTTACGGATAAGTTATTTCAATTCTACGATAGTACGATTAAAAGCTTATTTTCCGGCCGGCTCACGAAAAGTCAGGTTGAATTTCAATTCTACGATAGTACGATTAAAAGAAGTTTTCTCGCACCTGTCATGTTTTATTCTAATCAATTTCAATTCTACGATAGTACGATTAAAAGACCCTTTTGTCCTGTTCTCGACTTTGCAAAAGTTATTTCAATTCTACGATAGTACGATTAAAAGAATGGCCACATGGCGTACAGGAATATAAGTTTTGAAATTTCAATTCTACGATAGTACGATTAAAAGGTACTTTATCGAGACGGATGATTTGACAGAGATAAGGATTTCAATTCTACGATAGTACGATTAAAAGATGGTATGGTCATCACTTCCCTATGATGCTGAACTAATTTCAATTCTACGATAGTACGATTAAAAGTTTGAAATCATCCTGATATTGCCCTCTATATTCAGAATTTCAATTCTACGATAGTACGATTAAAAGCCATATGAGGTGTCAAGGTTGTTCGCCCAATTCTGGAATTTCAATTCTACGATAGTACGATTAAAAGAGGTGAAAGAAATGAAAGGGGAAACTCGTATTCAGGTATTTCAATTCTACGATAGTACGATTAAAAGATAACATTACGTTTTTAAGCGTGCCCAACCTGTCGCATTTCAATTCTACGATAGTACGATTAAAAGAAAATAGTCGATTCCGTGATGGCAGGTTACAAAAATTTCAATTCTACGATAGTACGATTAAAAGTAGCAAAAAAAGAGGCACTATCATACTCCAATTTAAATTTCAATTCTACGATAGTACGATTAAAAGGCAAGAACAAGTTGATAGCAACCGAGAACAAGCGAATTTCAATTCTACGATAGTACGATTAAAAGTATCCTGAATGGTGACAAGTTCGATAACTTCGGGATTTCAATTCTACGATAGTACGATTAAAAGGATGGTGCATAACCCGGGCCTGTATTTCTTAATGAATTTCAATTCTACGATAGTACGATTAAAAGGACAGAGATGAAGTATTTGGACTTGGTCATTGGGATTTCAATTCTACGATAGTACGATTAAAAGCCATGCTGGCCAGTCAAATACAAGTCAATCAAGCACATTTCAATTCTACGATAGTACGATTAAAAGCCGTTACAAACGGCAAAAAATATAACTGATTTTCAAATAATCAGCTACGGAAAAACGCTGTAAAATGAGCAATAAAGTTGTCGAAGTGCAAAGATATAAAATAACCCGCACTTCGACAACTTGGTTTATATGTTGATTTTCAATATGTCAAAGAACTCATGATGTAAAAAATTTTATCTTTATCACAAAAAGAAACGCCTTCGACAATCCATCAAAGAAAATTATCGGTGATACCACGTTCTTTTCCAACGATTTGCTTTTCAAGCCATTTTTCCTGCCTGCTTGAAAAAATTATTAGGCTGTCTTCTTCGGAATTCATTATTTTTTCAGCTTTCAAAGTTAATTCTTTTAATTTGACTTCAGTAATCTCGCCTTCAAATACCGAATTTTGTATCCATGTCAAGTATTTACGACAGAGTTTTAACATCTTTCCCACACGCTTTTCGCCGCAGTCATAAACCAAAACCACGTACATATTACCAATACATTTTAAAAGGTCGATAAGTCTCTATTCCCAGTAAACATTTTGCCAGCTTGTAGCACTCCAATTTAATTAGATGCTTGTAACTTACACTTCGGTTGAGCGAACGGTGTTTGATGGTTTCGTTGAAACGGTCATCTATGGCTTTTACGAAAATCTTTTTCCCCGCCGGATTCAGCAAGCAACTGTTCAGACGTTTATCGAAGTGACGTTCTTGGATCTCTTTCTTGTTTATTAGCTTGAAGATGACTCTATCGACGATAATGGGTTTGAAAACTTCGGCAATATCCAACGCTAGCGAATAACGCCTCTCGCCCGGCGTATGCAGATAACTGATAGTGGGATTGAGCTGCGTTTGATGAATGGCTCGAAGGCACTCGGAATAACACATCATGTTTCCGAACGAAATCAAAGCATTCACTTCATTTCGAGGGGGCTGCTTTGTACGATTTCCCATCTCAAAATCGTTAAGAATAAGATTGAATGCATCGTAATAAACTTGGCGAATATTCCCTTCAATGCCCATAAGTTCATCGGGTGCATTAGCTTTATCGATATTTGCTGAATGTGCTGTAATAAGTTCCATCAAATCCTCCATGTCCTTGCCCCGCCGGTTATAGTATTGAAGGTTTTTCTGCATATTAAATGCCGCACCATAAATAAACTGACGAGCGATTTCCATACGCTTCTTTTTATTCTGAAACGCTTTGGTCTGTGCCAAAATCATTCGTCCGGCAAGCAGCGAATCACGTGGCATAAACGAACCGGTATAATTTTCGTAATAATCGAAAAAGTGCAAGGCAATATTATTTTGACCGAGAAAATTATAGAGCGCACTATTGGCGTCCAACGAGCCAAAAACATAGAACTGATCGATGGCCTCCACGGGAATATAACGCGGCTGCTCTTCGCACGGAATGCCGTTTACATCTTCTTCCATCGTAACAAACTTCAAAGTATTGTCTTTCCGTGAAAGACGCCCCGAATTGAAAAGATAGTAGGTTTTTTTCATTGGTCAATCAGATATTGATTAAACATATTCTCGGAATCTGACAAAGTCAAACCTTACCATTTTTTCGTGGGATGCCGTTTCTTCCACCATCCTCTGGCTTGTAGATGCCACGCAAGGTATGCCTTTTGCCAATAATTTCCTGATTAGATTATAACAGAACGTATGCTCGCCCATAATATGAACAGTAATAGACGTATTCTGCATTCCCAACTTTAGTATTTTTTCCACATATTCATCCACCACATATACTATTTCTCCTGTTCCCGCTTCCGGGAAAATTCTTGGGAAAGGAATATCTGTTATTTCGCCAAACATCCGTAGAGCTTCGTTTCTCTGCTTGTCGCTCCATTGCGAAACAGGGTGGTTAGTAAGATTAATAAGCATTGGATTTCAGTATTTTGTTAAATTCTAAAAGGAGGATACTCAATTCTGTCACAGCTTTTTGAGCATTCACTTGCACGTTTTCTAATAGATGGGCAGAGTTTTTTCGGTATGTATTCGCCTTGCAATGTATTGATTTAATATGCGAATAACGGCTATCATTATAAATGCTATCTTTGGCACTATTTCTTGCAATTTCATCGGTTGCCACACTTCCCTCTTGTTCACAAACATAGGTTACGATTGCTTCAACCAAACACAAATAAGACAATCCGTAGTTTGAGTTTTCTTTGTGCCAAACACTTAATTCGAACTGATATTCGGATTGTTTTTTTAAATTTGAGAAACGTTTTGCAAACGCGCTGAATGCTTTCGGCAAAATAATCTGTTCTGGTAGTGGATACGTGTTTGAAGCCAGCGATGTGAGTAAGCTAATTTGGCTTTTTATCTCGTGTATAAAATTCATTGACAACACATTAGTAAACTGCGTTAGCTTATCTGATGTCGTTTTGTTTTTTTCTCGTAACAATTCGGCTAATAAATATCCATTTCCAAAATGATTAAAAGAATATGCACCTTTTATCCAGTTTTGAAGTTCACTCATATACGATAGATTTACTACCGGCACAATACCTCCAAACTCTCTTCCGGCTTCAAGCATTCCGTAGTATATTCCCGAAAAAGATATTTTTTTATCTGCTACATCTTTTATGAAAGACAGGGCTGTCGTGGCAAATAGTGGCAACGAACGAAAAGAGTGGGTAATATCCAAAAAGATTTCATCTCCATCTTGCAAATAACTCATAGCATCAGCGAAAATAGAGAAATTTTCTTCAATCTCTTTTTCATTCAAACCGTAATAAATGGGGAAAATTTTTGAATCATTTCCTAAGATTATTTCAATTTTTTGGAATAATGAGACATCTAATTTTGAATTGTGATTGGCATTTTCTCCACATTGTTCCGAAAGCTGAAGCCAATAAGCTTCATCTATTTCTAACCGTTTTTGCTCTGCAAATTTTTCATATACTGCTTCCCACATTGATTTCATTGTACCAAACAAAAAATAGGTATCCACATCTAAAAACTTTCCGAGAGCCGAAGCTAAAAATGACGTTTCTTCAATATTTTCTCCCAATTTATATTTGGCTGTTTTGTAAATTCTTTCTGCCGAATTATTCTTATTTAAAGGTCCTGTACCAATAAAACTAATCAAAACTTTTCTTGCCATAATTATCTATTTTTTCAATTTTCACCCAGCCCAAAGGCTTCGTATCTATTATTTCCACAAACCGTGTTATCGGAAATTGGTCTGCTTTTAGGTCATACGATTCTTCTCGCCGTGTTTGTGGCTTATACACTTTGCCGTAACCGTTTGCTTTCAATAATTTAAGAAATCGACTTTTGTCATCTGTTGTGTCTGTGTCGAATAAAGAGAGTGCTACCGAATTGAAATAGAATCCCTTGCCTGCTCCCAAACGCAGGTAGGCGGTTGTGTTATTTTCGGCTTTTTTCTGAACTATGGAGTAGAAATTTTCAAGACGTTTATAATATTTATTATCCAATTTTTCTTTGAAGGATTCCATTATTTCCCATTCTATATTGCAAGAATCATCGCTAAATTTGTTAATTATTTCGCAAAACTCTTCCCACGAATAGTTTTTATAAACTTTCGTCCCATCTACTTTTTCTTCTATAAGTTTCCGTACGTTTCTTATTTCGCATTCACAGGTATTGTTATCTTTTATTGCTTCCCTTGTCTGCGGAATATCCAAAGTGCCTTTCTTAATATTCAATCGTTTGATTTCTATTGCCTCCAAAGCATCAAATCGCATCAAAGAACTGTCACTTACGGCAAGTTCAAATTTGTCGAATTCTAGAATAAGCCTTTTATTTAATTCTTCATTATTAAAATCGTTTACATATTGACTGCACCACAGCTGTCCTTCATCCTCGTTAATAAGCCAATCATAAAGCAACGCGGTTTTTATGGCACCTTTGAGCGTGCTACCCGGGATGTAAGGCGATTGCCCCACATTTTTCACAACGGTATATAATTCTTTTTTACCACCTACACTACACGCGTCTATACTGTGCGAAGCTGCTTGTTGTAATGTTAGTTTGAGTCTATTTACAATGAAATCTTTCAAGTTAAACGCGTTGGTGGTGTTGGATTTACCCCGAATCATTCCCTCTACATAAATATCAATAAGTTCGGATTTTTCGCCCATTTTATCTCTTATAGCTTGTTGGTTGATGTAGTGGATTTTTCCTTTTTCCAGTACATAATCGGCAAATGCGGACAGCGTGTTGCCATCGCCAATGGAAACAGGCGTAAGAGTTGTTATTCTGTATGCGGATTCGCTCATAAAAAATAGGAATTAAGGATTAAACAATTGTGGTAGTGGCAGAAAAATATCGCCGCTGTATTTCCAGTATTTTTTTTCGTTTTGCGAAAAATCAAGTACATCTGGTTTAAGTTTTTCGTTCATCACGGCTCCTTCAAGAAGAGCTGTTGCTACGGGCAGCCTTTTTTCTGAGCTAAAACACATTCCTCCCCGAAATTTGGTTTGATAGTATTTACAGAAATCCATATCTTTTTCTTGAGGAAAAACTAAGGATAATGCCACTTGATAATTCGACGGCTGATTTGTTTGAAATTCAAAATCGCGATATTCAATGCTTTTAATATTTCCGCAACCGGTTGAGCGTTCGCCACCAATACCGTTCGCCACTAATAATTCAATAGCCTGACTAAATAGCTTTTTGTCTTCGTCTATCAATTTGGTTTCTGCCAAAAAATACCAATGTACGGCATAATCTTCATTGCCTTGCATAACCAAATCGGTTTGTGTGTAGAGACTATCTTTATCTTCTGCATCTCGCACCTTAACCTTTTGTATATCTTGCTTTTGGCTGAGTACAAATATTGCATTGTTACCAACTTCCTCTTTCAAGAAAATACTCTTTTCATTGGGGCTTATGCATGGGCTGTCGTTTGAAAACCATTTATCCGGTGCAATGCCTTTTTCCCATACGCCCTTGGATATAAACTGTATTTTCTTGAATTTCTTCGGATTGTCGGTCGGGTAAATATTTAATATAGCAGGTTTTGGCAATAACAATATCATCTGTTCCTTGTGTTCTATGGCGTAGAAGCCTGAAGAAAACCGGATATTTCCTTCTTGAAAATGTGTTCTGAAAGTATCTGTTTTTTCCGGACGCAGCTGCGCCAATGCACTGATGAAAGCTGCAAACATCACATCGGAATGTATGTAGTCCGCGGTATGAAACAGTGCTATGGATTGGTCCCTTGCAAATTCGCCAAAATGAAAGCGGCTACCCTGCCTGCATTTTAAGATAATAGCTTTGCGCATTAGTTATATGTTTTTGTTGTGGGATTTTTAATATTGCACGTTATTTCTACTTTGCCGTATCCGCGTGTTCCGCTGCCTCCTAGATAATCATCTTGTAAGAGATTGAGTCCTTTTTCCAATTCTTGAAGCATCGCATTCTTATCGTCTTTATCGAAAATGTTAATTACGATTTCAAAAGAGAATACGGCTCCGGCAGGTACGCGCTCAATATTGCGCAAACCACCACCTTGAGTTTTCCCGGATTTTCTATCGATAGTATTTTCGTATTTCTCTTCTGAAAAATCGGTTTCGAGCGAAGCATTATTATTGGTAAAATCTTCCATAAATTTGTCCACATCCAACACTGCGTCGCGAAAAATAAGCCGTGTGGGTTCAGTCCATACTTTTTCAGCCGAACCAAACATTTTTTTAGTAATCTGTTTGTCTTCTTCAAGTTTAATAGCACCGTGTGACAAACCGAGCAAAGTGCGAATTTTCCCTTTAAGCGAGCTTCCAGGAATGTAGGGCACACCCAGCGGCGTTTTTATCACCGGACTATCTAATCCGCCAATATCTAAACTGCTTTTAGAGCCGCCAATGTGAAGTCCGGTTTTCAATAATATGGTGCCACTAATTATGTCTTTTTCAATGAGTTTCATTTGTTGATTATTTTTTTGTGTTGTAAAACTTGTGATAAGCAATGATGATTTCCATTAGTTTTTTGAAAGAATCCAAACTATCATCATCTGTTTTCTGTATAAGAAGGTCTATGAAAGCAATCATTTTCTTTGCTTTATCCTCTCTGTCATTTTGCTGCCTTGCAGCCACATACGCCAAGTTTGGCCGTAATAGTTTCAGCTCTAACGATGACGTCACACCCTTTATTTTAGAATAAATATTCCGTAATTGTGTGGGCGAAATTGCATCGGAATACGCCTTTACAAACTTTTCTACTGCGGTGATTACCGTATCAACAGGAAGTTTTTTTTGCAATCCGATATCAGATGTGTTTAACTGCAACAATTGCTCGAAAAGAGCTTCTTCAAAATATTGACTTTTGACCTCTTGCGCGAAATCGTGAAGAGTTTTTACTTCACGACTTTTTCCTGCATTGGACTTGGATTGAAATTGTTTTTTTAATTTTTCTGCCATATATACTAAGATTTTAAATTTTTGGTTAATAATTCAGCCCATCGCGCCGCAATGGGATATTTTAGTGCGTTGTTTGTGGTACTTGAGTGCATAAAGTCTTGCAACAGACTGTTTGTATAATCGTTAAAAATTCCCTCTATAACGGGTAGATTTTCTTTATTTTTTACATTTCGCAAATAATATTTCAAGCGGTGCACTTTCGGAATCTCTATTTTTCCTCTGTTCACGGCGGTGTTTTGCAAACTTTTGTAACCCAAGTCCGACGACTTTACTCTTTGAATAAGCGCTCGGCTCTCGCCCTTAACTACGAGTTCGGACAGTTGGTATGCAATATCTTTTGCCGATTCAAATTCTTGCCAGGTAAGGGGTTCACCAAAAACAGTAATCCTGTTTTTACCGTTTGTTTTGGATAAATCCAATGCATTCTCAGCCTCTTCCGCCAAACGTATCATCGGAAATTTGGCATTTACAACTACTATCCCCGCCGAAATTGTAATGTCGTTTTCCTCTTTTTCGGTAAGCGTACTTCTTATTTCCGCTTGTGCTCTGGCAAATAATTGTTGTATTTTTCCTGCAATATCAAAAATCACATCCCAAGCACCAATCAAAAAGCAATCGTCGCCACCTGCAAAAACGGGATAAATGTCTCCACTATCGATATATTTCTTTAAAGCTTTTTCATAGAGTGTTCGACTGAAAAAAACGTCAATTCCGGTGGAAAGTTTTTTGTAGTCAGTTTTCTCTTTATTCTTAAAAACAGCTCCCAAATTATCAACATCCAGCTTTAGGGCTGCCAGTTTGCTGTCGGCATTTCTCATTACAGCGCTATCTGCAATGGAATCAAAGTCGATGACAGTATGGTTGTCTTTCATAGGCAATTTGTTGATCATATTGTTTTTGAAACTTTTTTCGGCATTTGAAAACGACACTGAAAAACCGACCAAAGAGATACCTTTAGGGGTTTCACCGGGAATAATGCTAAAACCATCTGCATTTATCAACTGTTTGACGATATTTTCACTACCTATATTGTCAGCTGTTACTTGAAATGTAGTAGGGTAGATGTTTTTTGACAATTTATTTTTTGCCAAAAGTTGGTTTACTGCTCGGTTTTTTTCTTTGAAATTATCATCATCATACAATACCCAAGAAAAATGAATATAAACATCCTTTGTAAGAAAGTTGTGTTGTAATTCTTTTGTTTTAATAGAAATTACACTTTCTTCAGCTTTCAGACATATTAACAGATTTCCTCCGCCATTGTAAATTACTTCTTCTACTTGAAACTCTCGTTTTAGATACTCTTCAATGATATGAGTAAGGACATAAATGTAAAACGAACGGGCTTTTAGATTCTGGCTTGCTTTTTTCGACGTTGTGTCAAAGATGTAGTTCTGTATGCCGGAAATATCGGCTTTTACTAAATATCGATTCATTTTTTGTTTATTTTGTGGAAATAATTTCCAATATTACATTTTTCACTCTCCCGAATAACAAAAATCAAAATAGCTGCAACTTTTACAGATTTTTGCATTGATAGCGGGCGGACAGGTATCACTTTCAATCAATGTTTTAATTTCCGATACCGACTTTTTGAGTTGTTCGCGATCTTTATCGTCAAGAAATACTTCATCGGTTTTACGTAATTTAGGGTATTCCAATAATCCGGTGGCTTCCTCTACACCGTTAAGTTCCAGCAACCAGAGGTAGAATTTGAGCTGACGCGAGTGCGCCTCTTCTACTTTATCGCTTCGTTTGGTTTCGTGAACGGTATTGTTACGTGCATCGAAATAATCGATTTGTCCGAATAGCGAAACGCCTTCATATTCGGCGGAGATAAGCATCTCTTCATATCGTTCTGCACGTTGGGGATACGATGTTTCGTGCAGCAGTTTCCCATCGTACACCATATCGGATGTGTGTTCCATATTGATGCCGTTGGCAAAAAGCCAAAGCTTTCGCTTGCAGATTTGCTGGTAATTGATGTGGGTAGCAGTGAGGTTCATTGTCGTAAAGATAAAGCGGCTGTTACACCGCTTTTATTTATAGCTGATTTCCGTAATCAAAAGCCATCATTAAATCAATTAGTTTTTGTTCGGCTTTTTCGAGTGCATCGATTTTTTCTCCCTTGGTTTGAATGAAGCCTCCGGCTTGAAGTGAAATAAACGTATCAACATTCTTCATATCTTCTTCAATGATAGGCTGAGCTTTTTCTGAATTTTCTTCTGAGAGCTTTGCACGAATTGAACCTCCTATTAAATTGGCATTATCGCTAATAGCTATTGCCAAAGTATCCATCAAGCTGAATGTGCGGGATTGGTTGGATGTTATCTTCCAATTAACAATGGCATATGCCAATGCTTTTGCCCATTTTTCTCTTAATGCTAATGGTGCCAACAGGCATTCGCCAAAAGCATTTTTTGTGTCAATCCAACCATTTTCTCTTAATTTAACAATGGTTTCTTCTGTTATTTCAGGCTCTAATTGGCTGGTGGAAACACAAAATAATCTTCGCAAATCGATAGCAATATCGAAAACAAATAAACCGGTTGCTCTGCTATTGTTAGGTATCCACTTGCGACTAAGGCTTCTGTCTTTTTCTTCTAAAAATGCAGATATTTCCTCCTCAGTCATTATTTCTCCATCGGCATTTCTTACTATTACTTCATTATTAGGACGGTCACTTCTGTCGAAAGAGATGTTTTCTCTGCTCACACCAGCCAATAATGGATGTAGCGCCCGCATTGCCGAAATGGACAGCGGACTTCGTCTTTTTAATGTACGGTCTTTTCCACCTTTTGCGGCTTTCATCCAACCCCCAAATAATTGATCGGCATAAGATGGATCGCAAGTCCCGTAAACTTCGCCTTCTTTCAATTCTTTTTGTTTAGTAACGTCAAATAAAAAAGTGGTTGGACTGGGAACTTCATTCAATGCATTGCTGATGGCGTCAACAATAGATCTTTTAACCTGTTGTCCGCTTGAAAACGGAATGTAGCGGTCAAATTGAACATCATAGTATGTTTTTTGTCCGTCTGCAACGCAAAAAACCGTATGCTCTGCCCTTTTCAATGTTCTTACGTAAATCGTACTCATGTTTTTATGTATTTAATTAATGATTTAACTGTTTTTCTCTAAATAAGCGTAATCGAATTTCAAAAGTGTGTTGAAGTATCCGAATTCCTCATTCGTCATCAAATGAATGTCGTTTCTTAACTCTTTTAATCTCTCCAAATCTTCTCCTTCCACTCCTGCAACCATTTCTGTAAGTGCGTCTAAAAACACCTTTTTAGTTGTTTTACCTCCAAAGAGCCTTTGCTCTATGAGGTTTTTCCGGTCGTTACCGGAAGCTCCTTTTCTAAACCGTAGAATTAGTTCTGCTAAATTTTCGGTAAAATCCGTAATTTCTTCTTTGTTTCTTGACATCATAGCTATTAACCAAGTTTTATAGGATTTATAAATTATTGTATCTTCTTCTTTTTTGAATGAAATATTTTTTGCTTCATCCATATATTTTTTTAATCCTTCGGGACGTAAAGCGTGAAGTCCGATGCTTCCTATTTCACAAGCTCGCTTTATGTGCATCCCAAAAAGTGATTGAAATTCTTTACTGTTAAACCGTTCAGGGTTTCCATACAACTGTCGCCAGATATCTTTCAGTCTTGACCCGGATCTAAGGTATAGAGGAATGAATCCTACTGTTTTATTTGTCTGCCCAAAACTGTAAACATAAGCAATTACATTACCGTTTGGATAAAGATTGGATAAGCTGAAAAACAGGTTAGACCAATTAACAGTATTAATCTCCATTACCTTATCGGTTATTGAAAATATCTGTTGGGTATGTAAACGTGTGAAATCAAAATCTTTTACAAAATCATTTCCTAATTTAAAGGTCAGCCATTGCCCGTTCCATGTATTGATTTGATTACCGCGCAGTTTGTCCAAAGTTGGGTCATTCAGATATTTACGATAATGCCTCCAACCCTCGTAAATTTCCATAAGAATAGTAGCGTCATCAATCAATAGATTATATCCGCCTGCTACGCCAATTCCCAATCCAGAACCAATCCACGAAAAGTAAATGTCTTCTTCATCCGCAATAGTTACAATATCTGAAACCAATCCGGACGTACTTGCAAAATCTCCACTTTCCGATGCTGGGTAGCCAATGGCAAAGCTGGCGTCAGCAACCTCTCCGCTAACTTTTTCATGTAAGTTCATTAGCTTTTCCAATCGTTCATCTGAACTTAACAGCTCGGGTTTTTGTCCTTTTTTCATTTGTACAAAAGGCGAATTTGTAACCCATTGCATGTATTTTGGATGATTAAAGAACAATTCAAAATATTCTTTCACAAAAAACTCTTTTGCTGAATAATCTTTTCCGAACTGCTCATTGTATGCTTTAAGAAAAGTTTTTCCTATAATTGTTGTAATCATAATATAACTCCTGTTGATGAATTAATTTTATCGGCTAATAAGCCCTTTTCTGTACAATATGCACAATCGGGCACAATGAAAGGACGATTCCCTTTATCTGACTGACGTTTTTTTGATACTGAGTAGTAATAAGTAGGGATTTCCAAGTTTAGTCTTTGTTCAAAACTGCTGTTTTCATATTCATACAAATCGCTTTCCGTAACACACGCAACGCTGTCTATTTCAAGCAAGTCAAACAAAATAGCTTTGCCGTTATGTGACAAGCAGTCGATGCTGATTTCTCCATTGCTTTTAAAAACAGAATGTTCCTCAATGCTCATAAAGTCAATTTGCGTAAATATATTGTCAATTTTATTTTGCAAATCTCGTTCGTGTAACACTTGCCCGTCATCTAACTGTGCATACGATTTTTTCAAAACTTCCAAATCGTAAGGTCTTGCATTTTTCTCATCGTCCGGTGGCGAGATCACATAAACGGGCATATACTTTCCAATGGTTTGTAAGTTTCTTACTCTGTTTACACGCCCAAACCGTTGGATTAAGGCGTCTAATGGAGCACATTCTGTAATCATTATATCGAAACTAATATCTAAACTAACTTCCACAATCTGGGTTGAAATTACAATACAACCATCTGATGAAGTATTATAAACATTCAATGATTTTCCATCTTCATCTAAACCGATTAAGTTCTTTTCTTTTTGATTTCTATCTCCACGTTTAAATCGGCTATGCAGAAGCATTGTCGGAATATTTTCAAACTCTTTTTTACTTTTTATATAATCAAAAATATCTTGTGCCGTTTTTACTTTATTGAGTACTATCAGTACTTTTTTCTTTTTGGATATTGCTCTCTTTATCAACGCCTCCGAATCATAAAAAGAACTTATCTTATGAATAATGTGTCTGTCAAATTTATCTAATTCGGTAGGCGATAACTTTATCTCCAATACATCATCTCCGAGAAGTTCTTTAATCTTTTTATAAAGGATTATGGGCATTGTGGCTGTACCTATGTGTATTTTGCAACCTATTCGTTTCAACACCTCCACTAATTTCAGCACAATCGCCTGTGAAACTCCCGTATATGTATGGACTTCGTCTAAAATCACATCACAACCTTTTAAATCTAAAATCAATGCCTCGTAACCTTTCATTCCAAAGGCAAGTGCACTCAACTGATGTGGTGTGAGAATTTTCACGGAAGCGCCTATCTGGGATTGCAAAACAACCTCTTCATCTGTGTTTTTCCCCTTAATTATCTTTGATGTTGAATGAAGCACACGAATGTCTAAATTGGGATTGTCTTTTTCCAGATCTTTCCCTACACGCTTAAACATAGCATTGATCGATGCCTGAAAAGGCAAGGTGTAAAAAACTCGTCCCTTGCATCTTCTTAAAAGATAATCAGTTTTTCCTGCACCTGTACAAGCTACAACAATAGTATGTTTTCTGAGGCTGTCTGCTTTTATTTGAGATAAAGGATATAACGAGTGTGTTCTATTGTAAAAAGATAGATCAGGTTTAGTGAAAAGTTTCATTGAGTTTTCTTCCGTTTTGTCAATTAAGGCAGAAGCTAAATGATCGCCCGCCATCAACAAACCTTTCCATTCGGAAAAACCTCTTGTATTGTTCTTTTTAGCACAGTATTTTACACAGTAAAGCAGGTTTTCTCGTGCTTCACGAACTGTAATAAGTTTATAGGACACACCCAACTCCAAAAGAATTTTCCATGCATCTTCACTCCATTTGTCCCAATTGCCTAAGTGAAAATCTTCGTAATCGCAGAGTTGTTCTAAATCAAGGAGCCCGAGTTTATTAACGTCATTTTTTACTGACTTGTGATGGCTCACGGCCATTTCAATCAGTTCACTCCATTGTTCACGAGGAAAAGCAGAAAGAAAGAATAGAGAGGCGATTTCATGTCTAAAAACATCCACATAGACTCGATGTTTATTTCGTAATCGTTTTTGAAAAACAGGATGAGATTTGCCTATATCGTGTAAAATGGCCCCGTTTCTAGCCACTTCGATGTTCATCCCCAAATGAATAGCAACTTTTTCTACGGCAGTGCAAACATGTATTAAATGCTCCACAAGTGGTGTCCACTCCGGTCCCGATTTCGCGTAAATATTCATTAGAATTCTTTTACTGGTGTACCTATAATTTTCAACCATCCAAACATTTGATGTCCGGTATTTCTGTCAATTCCAACGGGAAATGATTTGTCGTTTTTTTCAAACATTAGTTCAAATCCTGAAAAAGTGTCTTCGTTGTCGAAATCTTCCACATCAATTTTAAAAGTTTCTATAGGTAAAAGTATGTCTTCGTTTCTACAAAGACAGATATGTTGGTTAAAAGCGACATCCGCATCATCTTCGTTCTCAAAAGCTAAAAAAAGAACGGGATTTAGCAACAGACCACGGACAATGATTGCAGTAGGCCGTTCAAAGTGAATTTGCGTTCCTTTTCTCTTACTATTCCATCCCCGGGTCTGAATAACTTCTTGTTGTTGAGAGATTTGATCATAGCTCAACCGATGTCCCACAATCTTTCTTATACCCACAATGCCCAACAATTCAGGGAACAACTTTTTTTCAATTCCCTCAACAATTGACGGAGTAAGAAACTGTTGTGAGAAAGTTTCGCTATCTCGCACCGCAGTCCAGGGTTTTATAAAACCGAACGGACCGGAATATTTTACCACAAACAATTTATTCTTCATAGTTGACTATTTTAAAGCTCCAAATCCAATACCTGTGCTATTTCCCAAACCCACATCCCAGGCAAAAGCAATCATTTCAGGTAATCCTTCAATAATTACCGGACATATATTGACCTTATTTTGAATACCTTTGTAAGAAATGATTTTGGTTTTGGGAGAGTGATAACTTCTATCAAAATATACTTTTAGTTTTTCTGTGTTTAATCCTGCAATTTTAGCTTTAGCTTTTAACGTTTCAGTCATAAAATTATTAGCTTCGTCGTCTAAATAAGTGTAGTGTGTTTCTTTATCCTCGTTATATCTTTTTACCAAAACGGGACTTGCTAAGAAAAAATGCTCTTTTCCAGAGAATTGGGGTGTAAATTCTATCCGAATATCCAAAACTCTTGACCCCGCAAACATTTCAGGCTTCTCCAATATATTTTTCACGACTGTTTTTACCAACTGAATATCATAAAAATTTAGTGTGAAATAAGAACCATTTTTAATTTTAATACCTTTCTTTGACGTGTCAATATTCTGGAGCCATGAAAAAGAGTACAAACTCATTTTTCCATGTTCAAGATTATTGGCTCCCAACCATTTATGAATGCATCCGGTTAATAATGGTTGGTAATTAAAACCAATTTCCTGGTTAGATTTTGATATTTTTATGTGTAGTCTCATTTGTAATAAAATTAGATTTTGCAAAAATAAAAGAAATAATTATCTTTGCCAAATTAATTGAACGTTTTGAATTTAAATAATTATTTGAATGTTTTATTTTAATCGCACCAAATGGAATCTTTTATTTTTTAAATTGAAAATCATCATTATACAACGATATGATTAGCCATATGTTTTTAATTCCTATATACTTTTTATCATCCCAAACCCTGTACTTCCCTTTTCTCCAACTCCTGCATCATACGCCACTTTCATCAGCTCAAGCGGTGCTGTCATCTTAAACCTGCACATAAAGCCACGAACGCGGGTTTGCTGCGGTGTGCCTGATTTGATGGTGACAAGCACAGATTTAGGTTTGGACAGTACCTCGAAATTAAAATCAAATTCCGAATCATATTCTTTGCCATGAAAGGCAAAATATTTATTAAATAAGTTTTGTCGGATAAGTGGCAGGGCTTCGGGATTGTCAGGCGATAGATAATCCACTTTCCCGTTTTTGCCGCGAAATGAAATGCAAATGGGCGAAAGCGTTTCAAACTCCATTGTTTCGGTAAAAATGGGCAGCGGCATCACACTGATTTCACGTACATGGAAACGGACATTTGCCTTACGCGTACCTACTTCGAAAGTCTGGTTCTGAAAAACACCTCTGACAAACTCCTGTGTACTACGCTCGGGGAGAAAAGAAATCTGCCATTCCACCGTATCGGAAAGAATATGCATAAACTCGCCTTCTATGCGAAACGAAGGTACATGAAGCCGGGAAAAAGTGAATAATTTAAATTTTTTATTTCCTGAACAGAAAACGTTTTCATGGAGCCAAACAGCGAATTCTTTATCAGATTTGGAAAGAATTTTATAAACGACTGAGCTTAGCTCGTAAGTATAGCTTAGCGGCAGCTTATCTCCAAAGGCCAATTTTTCAATATGTAAAGAAAGTTTGAATCTCATGTCAATGAATAATTGAATAAAGGACAAAGAAAAAACAACAATTTGACAACTTATGTCAATAAATATATTTTTGTTTTATTATATATTTTTATTTACATTTTAAAATTATTCACTGAATAAAAAGGATAACAAGCTGATTCTTTTCAACGAAATGAAATATTTCCTCAAGGTGTAATTACTTTTGTAACGTTCGAACATGGCTAAATCTGATTTAAACGCCTAAAGCTATAAAGATTTCCTTTAACAAACAAAATAATATACTGAAAGTTGCACTTCTAAACTGAACTTAGCACTTCTAAAACGAGTTTCGCTTTTAATTCTATACTGAATTTTCTTCTTGTTTTTTTCTTTCATCGGCATATATTAACTTGGTGTCCGGTTTTTGGGAAGTATTATACAAAAAAAGCACCTACCTGAATAAACAGATAAGTGCTTGATTTTCACCGTCGGGGTGGCGGGATTCGAACTCGCGACCCCCTGCTCCCAAAGCAGGTACACTAACCGGACTGTGCTACACCCCGAAATTATTTAACCGGATTATATCCGGAATTTTCACTTTTGAAACATCAAATTTCTATGAGTAACAGGCATGCTTAAAAAGCAATCTATTTGTTGTTCTCAAAAAGTGGTTGCAAAAGTACAACTAATTTTGGACAAACTCAAAACTTATTAGGTTTTTTACAAATTTTGCCATGGAAAACCTCTTATCTTCATTTATTATTAACTATAAAATCACAAATAAGAGTATTAAATACACAAATTAAGTTGATGTTATTTCAGGGTGGGGAGAATGGAATAATTCCTTTTTTAAATGGCTTGCAAACATTTGTTGTTGCTGATCACAAAGTTACAGGATTTTAAAGCGATTAACACAATGCAATCTCGGGATTATCATGGAAATAGCGTTCGCTTGAGGTTAACTTTTTTCAGTTATTTGGGATGATTTTTATCCATTGAGACATTTTTTCAACCTGTTTTGTACATTTTTATGTACATTTGCACTCAATTTTATATCTGTCGGGGTAATTTTTTTATTCAGACACTCAATCTATAAAGAGTAATCATTTATGTACAGAAACAGCACTTGCGGCGAACTACGCTTAACAGATGCAAACAAAGAGGTGACTTTAGCCGGCTGGGTCTCCAAAATTCGCAAGATGGGCGGAATGACCTTTATCGACCTCCGTGACCGTTACGGTATAACTCAACTGTCGTTTAACCAGGAGGTGGACAATAACCTGTTCGATCAGGCAAACAAGCTTGGCCGGGAATGGGTAATACAGGTCACCGGAACGGTAAAGGAACGCTCAAGCAAAAACCCACATATTCCTACGGGAGACATCGAGATCATCACTTCGAAACTGAATGTGCTGAATCCGGCCGAAACACCACCATTCACCATAGAAACCGAAACAGACGGAGGCGATGAGCTTCGAATGAAGTACCGCTATCTAGACCTGCGCCGCAATGTGGTACGCCGAAACTTGGAGCTGCGACATAGAATGGCATTTGAGACACGACGTTATCTCGATGAAAGAGATTTTTTAGAAGTGGAGACACCGGTACTTATCGGGTCAACACCCGAAGGAGCACGCGATTTCATTGTTCCATCACGTATGAACCAGGGAGAGTTTTACGCGCTGCCGCAATCGCCGCAGCTCTTTAAGCAGCTGCTGATGGTTTCGGGTTTCGACCGTTATTTTCAGATTGTGAAATGTTTCCGCGATGAGGACCTGCGTGCAGACCGTCAGCCTGAGTTTACGCAGATAGACTGCGAGATGTCGTTCGTGCAGCAGGAAGATGTGCTGAACATTTTTGAAGGGCTCACTAAACATCTCTTTAAGACTATAAAAGGAATAGATATTTCCGACTTTCCACGTATAAGCTACGCCGATGCTATGCGCCTCTACGGCTCCGACAAGCCGGATACACGCTTCGGGATGACCTTCAATGAAATGAAGGATCTGACAACGAAACACAATTTCGGGGTTTTTGACAGCGCCGAATATGTAGGTGCCATCTGTGCGGAAGGTTGCGCTACCTACACCCGCAAACAACTTGATGAACTGACTGATTTCGTGAAACGGCCCCAGATTGGAGCCAAAGGCCTTATCTATGTGCGTTATAACGAAGATGGATCACTCAAGTCATCGGTAGATAAATTCTACGGCGAAGAGGTGCTGCTGAAATGGGCTGAACGCTGCAATGCCAGGCAGGGCGATCTGATACTGATGCTAGCCGGCGAGAGGGAGAAGACTCAGAGACAGCTGTCTGAATTGCGTCTGGAGATGGGATCGCGCCTGGGACTGAGAGACAAAAACAACTATCAATGCCTATGGGTGGTTGATTTCCCATTATTGGAAAGGGATGAAGAGATGAATCGGTTTTTCGCTAAACACCACCCGTTCACATCTCCTAAACCAGAAGATATACCCCTGCTCGACTCCAACCCAGGAGACGTACGTGCCAATGCATACGACATGGTAATCAATGGCGTGGAAGTTGGCGGTGGCTCAATACGTATCCATGACAGTGCTTTGCAGAAGAAGATGTTCTCGGTACTGGGTTTTACCGAAGAAAAGGCGCAGGAACAATTCGGGTTCCTTATGAATGCATTCAGGTTTGGTGCGCCTCCGCATGGTGGAATAGCTTTTGGGCTTGACCGGTTTGTATCTATATTTGCGGGGTTAGACAGTATCCGCGACTGTATTGCCTTCCCTAAAAATACGGCAGGACGAGATGTGATGATTGATGCGCCTTCGCGAGTTGAGCAGGAACAGCTGGATGAGCTGGGGATCATGCTCAAACCGGAAGAGTGAAAAAAAGCTGCCATGTGGCAGCTTTTATAATTAATTACGATTCTATTGTCACAAGACGTATCCTTCGCTGTAAGTTTTATTAAAAAGCCTGTTGGCTTCGGCTTCCGTATCATCAACAAACTTCTCTGTTGCCGGATCCCACTTGATGGGACGGCCCAGATCGTAGGCGATGTTACCCAGCGTACATACGGTACAAGAACGATGACCTGTCTCCACGGGGACAACCGGATCGGTCTTTGCCTTTAATGATTCAATAAAATTTTCGAGATGTGGTATTTTAGTCTCATAAGCGCCCTCTGCAACTTCCACCTTTGGAGGTAACAGGCTGTCGTCTGACGCAACGAAATGGCCTCTCGAAACCTCTATCCACCCTTTGTCGCCCCAGAATTTCACACCTTTGGTCTGTTGCTCATCGAAAGGCTCTTCGGTCATAACAACGCCGTTGGCATATTTATAGGTGAGGAATTTTGTATCTTCATAGCCGGCGGGAATAATTTCAACGGGTCCGCTGTTATCCATCTCAAGGCCCCACTGAACTATATCAAACATATGTGCGCCCCAGTCTGTGGTGAAACCGCCACCAAGCTCCTTATACCAGCGCCATGCGCCCCAGAACTGTTCATTCTGTTCAGGATCGAGCGATATTGGTGGGTTCAGCTGGGAGTTGTAATGAACAAACTCAGACGGGCCCAACCATAAAGGCCAGTTCAAATCGGCAGGAACGGGTTCCTCGGGAAGATCGTACGGTTTGGGAGGAGCGCCTACGTAGGCGTTTACTTTTTCTATTTTGCCAATCTTTCCTTCCTGTACCATTTTCACGGCGTGCTGGAAATTAGCGTCGGAGCGCTGCTGACTGCCTACACCAAGAATCACACCATTGTCGCGAACAGCTTTCACCAGCATCTGACCCTCCTTAATGGTAAATGTCAGCGGTTTTTCCAGATAGATGTTTTTCTTTGCATTGCAGGCATCTATCGCCATAAAAGCATGCCAGTGATCTGGCGTGGCAATAACCACAGCATCAATATCTTCGCGCGCAATCAGATCCTTGTAGTTCTCATACGTTTCAACGGCAACTTCCTGCTGCTTATCAGCATAATGCGCGTTCACACGCTTTAAGAACCGCTCCCGTTTTATACCGTAAACATCGCTTCCGGCAACCACCTGCACTCCCGGAATACCAATAAATCCATTTAACAGATACATAGCCTGCTGGCCAAGGCCTATAAAACCAAGGCGAATGATTTCGTCATCACTACCTGCAGCCTTGTTTTGTTTACACGAAGTTAGAAACTGTGGAAAAACAGTAACACCAACGGCACCTACAGCAGCCGTTTTAATAAATTTTCTTCTTGATAATTGATTACTCATGACTTTTAGATTAATATGATAGTGAATACTTTTTCCTCTTTCTTTGCAAATATATACTTTTATTTTAGTCTAAACTGCTTTTCACCGGTAAATCATTACAAAAACCAAAATGGAGGTGTTAAACCAAATCTTCCAGCTTTTTTCTGTCAAGCACTTTCAGTTCTCTTTTATAAAGCGATATCAACCCTTCACGGATCATTTCACCAAGAGTGCGTGCCAAGGAAGGGCGCTGTACTCCAAAATATTCCGCTAATTGTGTCTGGGTGCGCCTTAAAATAAAAGAGTTATTCTGTGGGGTTGTATTCTCAAGTATATATAGAGAGAGCTTGCCCTTGAGACTTTTAATCGACATCATTTGCAACTTTTTTGAAAGAAAGACTGTTATATTGGAGTTGACTTTCATAAAGTTGATAAGCAGCTTTTCATTCATCATCATCTCCTTTAACCACAACGATTTGGGAATAACATAAAAAACGCTTCTCTCAGCAGTGATCACATCTACCGGATACCGGTTTTCGGAAGCAACAAGAAAGGCAGGGGCTAGCGGTCTCACAGGTTCAATGAACTCAATCTCAAGAACATTTCCATCTTTGGCAACCATTTCCGTTCGTACGAGACCATCCATCAGCAGGTAAAGACAGTTTATTTTATCACCCTGACGGGTAACATAATTGCCTTTGTCCAATGTTCGTACTTCAGATACAGAGCGTTCCAGAATTTCATCTGTCTCCTCTAATGATAGATTGTAGAAAAGAGGACACAAGGTTATATTGTATTCTGACATCGCATTTTTGTTTTGAAACAAAGGTACAACTAGGGGAAGATCAGACAATGACTTCATTTGTTAAATATTATTAAATCGACAAATTGTAACATTGGTTACACATTTTGCTATTGAATCAGGATATATTTGCATCACTCAATAACAATAAAAACAAAAGTATATGGAAAAAATGTTTTGCTTTCAGTGTCAGGAAACCAGTAAAAATACAGGTTGTACCGTAAAGGGTGTCTGCGGAAAAACTGCCGATGTAGCTAATCTGCAGGATTTGTTGATGTTTCTCTGCAAAGGGATTTCGCATTATACCGTCCGGTTAAGGGAACTTGGCATTGAGATACCAGAAATAAACAAGTTTATTACCGACAGCCTCTTTATGACTATCACCAACGCGAATTTCGATAAAAGCCGTTTCATCACACGTATACTAATGGCATACGAAATGAGAAACGCGGCCAAAGAGAGATTGATATCAGCAGGTGGAAACATTGAATGTATTACCTACGACGGGGCCTTCTGGACCGGTGAGTCTGAAGAGGAGATGGCAGAAAAAGCATTGGATGCAGGTATATTGACTACAAAAAACGAAGATATCCGTTCACTGCGCGAATTGACTACTTACGGGCTAAAGGGAATGGCAGCCTATGCTGAACATGCATTCAACCTTGGTTATGAAGATAATGAAATCTATGGCTTTATGCAGCGGGCACTGGTTGATGTGACCAACGATTCTCTAACGGCTGATGAGCTGACAGCACTAGTGCTGGAAACCGGAAGATACGGGGTGCAGGCAATGGCGTTGCTGGATAAGGCTAATACTTCGAGCTACGGAAATCCGGAAATAACTAAAGTTAACCTGGGTGTTCGCAAAAACCCGGGTATCCTCATAAGCGGGCACGATATGAAAGATATGGAAGAGCTTCTGAAACAGACCGAAGGAACCGGTGTAGATGTTTATACACACAGCGAGATGCTCCCGGCTAATTACTACCCGGCATTCAAAAAATACAAACACTTTGTAGGAAATTATGGAAGCTCGTGGTGGCACCAGACAGAGGATTTTGAAAATTTCAATGGCGTTATTCTTTTTACTACCAACTGTATTGTTCCACCAAAGAGATCGTCCACCTATACTGACAGGGTGTATACCACGGGTGCATCGGGATTCGAAGGGTTTAAGCATATAGAAGACCGGAAGGATGGCCAACCCAAAGATTTTTCAGCATTGATAGCACATGCACAAAAATGTGCTCCACCGGAAGAGATTGAATCGGGTGAGATCATTGGAGGCTTTGCCCACAATCAGGTGATTGCACTGGCCGATAAAGTGGTTGATGCTGTTAAAACAGGTGCAATACGTAAATTTTTCGTTATGGGCGGTTGTGACGGACGTATGAGCGGGCGCAACTACTATACCGAATTCGCCGAAAAGCTTCCTAAAGATACAGTAATACTTACGGCAGGGTGTGCAAAATACCGTTACAACAAACTTCCTCTGGGTGATATCAACGGCATTCCCCGCATACTGGATGCGGGACAGTGTAACGACAGCTTCTCGCTTGTGAAAATTGCACTAGCACTCAAAGAAGCATTCGGATTGGATGATTTGAACGACCTGCCAATTGTTTACAATATTGCATGGTATGAACAAAAGGCGGTAATTGTACTGCTGGCGCTTCTATCCTTAGGGGTGAAGAATATACATCTCGGCCCCACCCTGCCTGCATTTCTTTCACCCAATGTAATAAATGTACTGGTAAACAACTTCGGTATTTCGGGGATCACAAACGTTGATGAAGATATGAAGGTGATGCTGAATGCTTAGAGATGGCCCTCTAAAGGAAAACTATATTACACAAATTGTAACTTGCAACTTATAAGTTCCTATGTTTAAATAGGAAAATACGGATAACAAAAAAATAAGCTACATCATTTTAGTTAACTTTTTTTATAGGAATAACAATATGGCAACATACGAAAAATCAAAAGTCATTGCCCTGGCTGAATCGATAGAATATGCTTCGGGCGGTGTTGTAAGCAAACAGGTAACAAAAAACAGGGCTGGAAATATTACCCTCTTTTCTTTCGATAAAGAACAGGGTTTGACCGAGCATACCGCAAACTACGATGCTTTTGTCCAAATACTCGAAGGGAAGGCGGAGATAGAGCTGGGAGGCATAATTCACTTTTTGGAAAAAGGAGACTGTATAATAATGCCGGCAAATGTTTCTCATGCAGTAAGGGCAACCGAACCTTTTAAAATGCTGCTGACAATGATAAGGGGAGAAGGGTAACACCGTTGGGAAGCGTGCATGTGGTAGAACGTATTCTAACGGATTTCAAGAGCGGCAAAGAGAATAAAGCTGTTTTCTGGATCTCAGACTTCAAGGGGCGATTTATTTATATTGAATATTCAGCTGTACGTGGCGAAAACGGTGAATATCTGAGAGTGAGGAAGTAACACAGGATATCACCCGGTTACGGGAGCTGGAGGGTGATAGGCGACTTTTATCATATTAACATAAATAAGTTCGACATAACGCCGGCCTACTTAATCTTCTGAATGATATTCAAAAACGCTTTGTAGAAAATGTTTTTCAAACTTGATATCTAATAAAATATAACAAAAAAGGAGACTGAATTTCAGCCTCCTTTTATTATGTATTATAACAACTACCTCTACTTAAAGATTAGAATTCACACTGCTCCACTGATCTATTGAAGGGATGATACCCATTGATATCACCTCATCACGAAGCTTGACAAGGTGTCCGTAGCTCTGTTTCAATTCCTCAATTTCGCTTTCTGAACCTTTTACCTCACCATACGACACACCGTTAGTGTCAAGTGTTGTTTCCATTGCCATCATAATATGGCCAAATTCGTGATCATTCACGTAGCATCCGGAAGGCCAGCGGAATTCTTCACCACCCATGGCTGCACGAATCATCTCTACCGATGTGTATGCAGGACTCTGGAATGAAGAACGCCCACGCAGCTTTATAATGTTTGCGCCACCTTTGGTAACACGTTTTTTAAGTTCACTCCACTCTTCATTTGTCAGTGAAGGTGTTCCTATGAGGTCTGTTAATAGCTTGTCGCCTACTTTCGCTGTTGAAGCGAAAACAGCCATCTGTTCACCGTGCCCTCCATAAGTCCTGGCACCGGTTACGCTGCTCTGGTCAACACCAAAGTGTTTTGCCAGTTCGCTTTGCAGGCGTGTGCTGTCTAACGCCGCCAATGTGGTTACTTGTGAAGGTTTCAGACCTGAGTAGATCAATGCTACCAGGCCAGTAATATCAGCAGGATTGAAAATAACGGTGAGGTGCTTAAGGCCGGGGCAGTACAATTTGATATTTTTCCCAAGCTGGGCAGCTATTTCGGCATTTCCTTTCAACAAATCTTCGCGTGTCATCCCATCTTTTCGAGGTGCACCACCCGATGAGATCATATATTTTGTACCGGTGAATGCCTCTTTTACATCGGTGGAAAAAGTGAAGTTTACACCTTCAAATCCGCAATGACGCATCTCCTCAACCACACCCTCCAAGCCCCTTGTAAACGGGTCGTAAAGGCATATATTAGGCGTTAAGCGCATCATAGCGGCAGTCTGCACCATATTTGAGCCGATCATACCAGCAGCTCCCACAATTGTTAATTTGTCGTTCGTCAGAAAGCTCATAATTTAATTGCTATTTTGATGTTAATGATTATTTCAAAATGAGTCTTGATTTTAAGCCGACAAATTTACAAAAAGTTATTCGATCACAATATACACAAAATGATAATATTCACTAAAGTTAGACTATTTCTCGCTATGGCATAGTCCAAATAAATTTGTCCTCTGCTCATTTAGCTTAACGAAATAGTTCACTAAAGTTAGATATTTGCTCGCCGTGGCATAGCTCAAGCAAGCTTGGCTCTGCTCATATGGCTTAACGCAAATAGTTCACTAAAGTTAGATATTTGCTCGCCGTGGCATAGCTCAAGCAAGCTTGGCTCTGCTCATATGGCTTAACGCAAATAGTTCACTAAAGTTAGATATTTGCTCGCCGTGGCATAGCTCAAGCAAGCTTGGCTCTGCTCATACGGCTTAACGCAAATAGTTCACTAAAGTTAGACTATTGCTGCGCTCGGCATATCAAAAGCAAGCTTTTTATCTGCTCTCACTTATCGCAATAGTTCACAAAAGGCTCCACGATACCGTAAGGCCGGCCATCACAATGGAAACCATACTCATTAGTTTTATAAGTATATTCAATGACGGGCCGGAAGTGTCTTTAAACGGATCGCCCACTGTATCACCCACAACAGTAGCCTTGTGAGCTTCACCTCCCTTTCCTCCAAGATGTCCCTCCTCAATGTACTTTTTGGCATTATCCCAGGCTCCGCCTGAGTTGGCCATAAAAACCGCAAGTACAAATCCAGCACCCAGCCCTCCGGCCAGTAAGCCCATTACACCTGCCACACCCAGCATAAGCCCGGTAAGTACTGGAACAATAATTGCCAGCAGAGAGGGTAACAGCATCTCGTGTTGTGCTCCTCTGGTTGAGATAGCCACGCAACGAGCATAGTCGGGAGTAGCCTCTCCGGTTAATATTCCTTTAATTTCCCTGAACTGGCGGCGCACCTCTTCAACCATTTTCTGAGCTGCCCTGCTAACAGCATTAATGGTCAGGCCACAGAAAAGAAAAGCCATCATAGAGCCTATAAAGATGCCGGAAAGCACTTTCGGATTCATCAGTGTAACCTGGAAATAATCCATAAAATCTACGAAGCTGGCCTTTGCAACCTCTACCGTTTCGCCATTGGCAAATTCAAGAATATTGTCGCCTATGCGAAGCATGCCAATCCTTATCTCCTCCATATATGATGCCAGCAAAGCCAGTCCTGTAAGTGCTGCCGACCCGATGGCAAAACCTTTACCTGTTGCGGCAGTAGTGTTACCCAATGAATCCAGCGCATCGGTACGTTTTCTCACCTCCGGCTCAAGACCGCTCATCTCTGCATTTCCGCCAGCATTATCGGCAATGGGACCATAAGCATCGGTAGCCAGGGTAATCCCCAGCGTAGAGAGCATTCCGACTGCCGCGATGGCTATGCCGTACAATCCCATACTAAGGTTCTCGGCAGTAAGCATATTATTAATATCGAAACGTGTTGCGGAAAGATATGATATAAGAATTGCAAGTGCTATGGTTATTACCGGGATAACAGTGGAAACAAGTCCTGTACCCATACCTGATATTATTACTGTAGCCGGTCCCGTTTTTGCACTGTTGGCAATATTTCTTGTAGGCTTGTAGGAGTGAGAGGTAAAATATTCGGTACCCTGTCCTATGATAATCCCGGCAAGAAGCCCTGTTATAACTGAAAACGACAATCCAAGCCAGTTGTTGAACTCGAGCAAATATAAAATGAGAAAAGTACAGGCTGCAATCAAAAATGCACTTACGTTTACACCCCTGTTGAGTGATCTCATAAGATCTTTTACAGTAGCATTCTCTTTCGTCTTTACCAGGAAAATTCCAATAATTGAGAGGAATACACCAATACCAGCTATGATCATGGGTGCAAAAACTGCTCTCTGCTGCATAGCTGGATCTAATATAAAGGCCGAGGCGCCAAGAGCTGCAGTAGAAAGAATAGATCCGCAATACGACTCATACAGGTCGGCGCCCATGCCGGCTACATCGCCCACGTTATCTCCTACATTATCGGCTATGGTAGCGGGATTACGTGGATCATCCTCAGGAATGCCAGCTTCAACCTTGCCCACAAGATCAGCACCTACATCGGCAGCCTTAGTATAGATTCCACCTCCCACACGGGCAAACAGGGCCTGAGTGGAGGCTCCCATTCCAAAAGTAAGCATGGTAGTGGTTATCATAATTAGCTTATGTCCGGCATCGGCATTCTCCACAAAAAAGTTAAGAATAAGAAACCATGCCGAGATATCTAACAGTGCCAGTCCTACTACAACCAGGCCCATCACAGCCCCCGACCTGAAAGCTATCTGTAATCCGCTGTTCAGTGACCGTCGCACCGCGTTGGCTGTCCTGGCTGAAGCGTAAGTTGCCGTTTTCATGCCGAAGAAACCTGCCAACCCCGAAAAAAAACCACCAGTGAGAAAAGCGAAAGGGACCCAGTTGTTCTGTAAACCGAAGAATGCCATTGCTGCAAAGATTACTGCCAGAATAATAAACACAACAGTGACCACTTTATACTGCTGTTTAAGATAAGACATGGCACCTTCGCGGACGTATTGAGCAATGGTTTTCATTTTCTCTGTCCCTTCACTCTCCCTCATCATTTTTTTAAAGAAATAATAAGCAAATACCAGCGCTGTAACTGAAGCAGCGGGTACAAGAAAAAAGTATTTCATAGTTTATTAATTTATAGTATGCCGACTTGTTCAATAGTATCCATATCAGGCGAGAAAGACACTAATTAATTACAAAGATGCATAATTAATTAAAAAAAATGAAATATCAGAGAAAGATTCTTATACATTTTGAATAGATTTCATTTTTAGTTTTGATTAACCAAAAATAGTTGTAATTTTGTATCCCGAGCATGATAAATCACTATGTATGATTGTAATCAACCGCATTTGATATGTTTACGGTCAAAGATAAAAGTGATAATTTTTTCATTTTTAGAATATCTAAAAATGAAAAACACACCCTCTTGCTAAATCAATAATTATTCATCAAGAATGTAATGGAGAAAAAATTTTTTTTTAAAGACGACAAAAGCCCAAAAAACATCCAGATAAAGAAAGACATTATTACCCATTTTATTACATCGGGCAACGATACTATATCTGAGTTATCAAGAGAGCTGGATTTAAGTGTACCCACAGTCACAAAATTTATCACGGAGCTTATGGCTCAGGGGCTGATAGACGAGTTCGGGAAAATACACACTCCAGGGGGAAGGCATCCAAGTGTTTATGGATTGAACCCCTCATCGGCCTATTTCGTGGGAGTGGATATGAGCCGGCATCATCTGAATATTGCCCTTATGGATTTTACAGGAAACATTGTTGATCATCAGATAGGGATATCATACACGTATGAGAACACACCTGAGTCATTCGACATGCTTTGTGATTACATACAAAACTTTATTGATAAGACGGGCGATCTGAAGAAAAAAATTTTTAATATCAACCTGAATATATCGGGACGGGTAAACCCTGAATCAGGATATAGTTACAGCAGCTTCTACTTTAGCGAGAGCCCTATCAGTGAAACGCTTTCTAAAAAGCTCAATCATAATGTGGGTATTGATAACGACACTCGTGCTATGGCCTATGGCGAATATATGAAAGGAATTGTGGAGGGTGAACAGAATGTGATTTTTGTGAATATCTCATGGGGACTTGGTATAGGTATTATAATAGATGGCAAGCCCTATTACGGAAAATCGGGATTCTCGGGTGAATTCGGACATTTTCCGATTTTTGATAATGAAATTATTTGCCATTGCGGTAAAAAGGGATGCCTGGAGACCGAAGCATCAGGTTTGGCTATTCACAGAACTATTCTTGAACGAATTGCAAAGGGCGAGAGCTCCATTCTTACAGAGCATGTTAAAGATCTGAGCAAACTGACACTCACCGACATCATTAAAGCCACAAACATGGAAGATCCCCTCTGTATTGAGATTGTGGAAGAGGTGGGAAACAAATTAGGGAAATATATTGCTGGATTAATCAACATTTTTAATCCGGAGCTGGTAGTGATTGGAGGACAGGTAGCTGAAACAGATGGATTTATCATGCTCCCAATAAGGAACTCAATCAAAAAATACTCGCTTAACCTGGTTAATAAAGATACGCGAATCTTAACTTCGAAACTAAAAAACAAGGCTGGCATTATAGGAGCATGCATGATTGCCAGGAGCAGGTTGTTTAATGATTAAGTGTTAAAATATCACTTATTTACGACAAACTTAGACGTTTTGCATTTTTTCTCGTATTTTTGCGGAATATTAATTTTTAAAAATATGGGAAAGAAACATTTTGAAACCCTGCAAATACATGCGGGACAGGAACCCGACCCGGTAACTGGTGCAAGAGCGGTTCCTATTTATCAAACCACAGCTTACACATTTAAAAGCGCCGAACATGGCGCCAACCTGTTTGGATTAAAAGAGTTCGGTAATATCTATACCCGGCTGCAGAACCCCACTACCGATGTGTTCGAAAAACGAATGGCAGCCCTTGAAGGAGGCGTAGCCGCAGTGGCAACTTCTTCGGGACAGGCGGCACAGTTTATTGCCATAAACAATCTTGCCGTTGCTGGAGATAATATAGTTTCCACATCGTTCATATATGGAGGTACATACAATTTGTTTAAGGTGGCCTTTGCCCGCCTTGGTATTGAGGTCCGTTTTGCTGATGGTGATAATGTAGTAAGTATTGAATCACTTATCGATGACAGGACCAAGGCCATTTATCTTGAGAATATCGGTAATCCAGAATACAATATCCCTGATTTTGAAGCTATTATTTCAGTAGCACACAAACATGATATTCCAGTGGTTGTGGACAATACGTTTGGTCAGGGAGGATACCTTTTCAACCCAATTGAGTGGGGTGCTAACGTAGTGCTGCATTCAGCAACTAAATGGATTGGCGGACATGGAACCTCAATGGGAGGGGTGATTATCGATGGTGGCAATTTCAACTGGGGAAACGGTAAGTATCCTATGTTCAGTGAACCATCGGAGGGGTATCATGGCCTTAATTTCTGGGAAAACTTCGGGGATAAATCTCCCTTTGGGAATATTGCTTATGCAATACGTTGCCGCGTAGAAGGGCTTCGCGACATTGGACCTGTTAACAGTCCTTTCAACTCATTCCTGTTGCTGCTGGGACTGGAAACACTTTCGTTGCGTGCAGAACGTACAAACTCGAACGCACTGGAACTTGCCCGATGGCTGGAAAAACATCCTAAGGTGGAGGGGGTGAACTATCCTGGTTTAGAAAGCAGCAAATACCATGAACTGGCTAAAAAGTATCTTAAAAACAACGGGTATGGTGGAGTACTCTCATTTTTCGTGAAAGGGGATGTTCAGCAATCAGCAAAGATTATTGACAATCTATCTTTAATAAGTCACCTTGCAAATGTGGGGGACGCCAAAACGCTGATCATACATCCTGCAAGTACCACGCATCAGCAACTCTCCGATGAAGCACAAGTTGCCGCCGGTGTATATCCTAACCTACTTCGGGTATCGCTTGGCCTTGAGCATATAGACGATATTAAAGCAGATCTGGATGAAGCGTTACAGCGTTTATGATTTTTTTCTTTAGATGGCGGCTCTGAAAATGTCGCCATCAATTTTATTCATATTTACTATTCCACTACCTTTTCTATTACCTCTTCATTAATAAGCAGCTGCTTCAGTTCTTGCCGCAAGTCCACATTACTCACATCAAGATCCTCGATACATACTCTCTGCCATATCTCTTCTATCCACCTGTTCTGCTTCACTCCAAACTCATCAATTGGCTGAAACCAGCGGAGATACATAAAATTTTCATGCGTAAGCTTTATATTAAGAGGGTTATCCTTTCCCTCCTGGCTTTTATTGAAAGAATTCACTATCTCTTCTGTATAAATATCGCCTTCAAGCCTATATGTACCGTCAACAGTTATTATTGCCCCTTTTTCAGTCGACATGAAATTCATAAATCTGCCATCGGGGAAAATCATCTTGAACATCCCTGACGGGATTACCTTATAACCCGATTCATCGCTGTTATGGATCGCCTTCACCTCCCACAACCCAATTATTTTATCTGCCTTGCTATCAAATATGCCAAGTTTTGAGCTACTGCAACCGGCAATGGAAATAATTACACAGACGAACAAAAAGTAACCGACCGATGCTTTCATAACATTGTGTTTTATTTCGTGTGAATATTCTTACAATTATAACACTTAATTAGGTAATAGAGTTGCTATTGAACTACTTTTTTTATTAACTTGTTATTATATGGGGGCCGCTTCGGTAAAAAAGCTTGGAATGGCCACATAATCCATTAGCAATCAGCATAAATAGACGCCACAGAGCCTCATGCTTTTTTGCTGATTGTCAGGTATTAAAAAAATAATCACCTTAGTCCGCTTTAATAAGCGAGTCTTCTCTGATAAGTCTTTTCCGTTGACAGGAATTGCTGTCATTGAGTGATGTTTAAGAATAGGCCTGACTGAACTATTTATATAATTAATAATTGAAGAATATCAGTGGAAAGAATTGAATATTACAGGTAGCCAACGACTTATGAAATGACATAATTAAATGCCGCAGAATATCAGTGAAAAGGGCCATACAATCTTTATCAGTTCATGTCAAGCTCCTTCAGCAAATGGCCTGCTCCTGCAAACTTATCAATTATGAATAGGACGTAGCGAATGTCAACAATAATGCTTCGCTGATAATCGGGCAGAAACTGTATATCACCCCCAACACCTTCCCAGTTACGGTCGAAATTGATTCCTATCAACTCTCCACTCCCGTTCATGACCGGGCTTCCCGAGTTACCTCCCGTTGTGTGAGTTGTGGCAGCGAAAGCAACAGGCATGTTGCCGTTGTGCATTGCGTAATGTCCGAAATCTTCTTCCTGATAGAGTTTTTTCAGCATTGCAGGAACAACAAACTCCCAGTTACCGGGGTCCTCTTTTTCAATTACCCCGTCGAGGGTAGTCTGGTGCGCATAATAGATAGCATCGCCAGGCTTGTATCCTTTAACCTGTCCGTACGACAAGCGAAGTGTAAGGTTGGCATCGGGAAAATAGGCATAAGGCCCGTCCATAGACAGGATGCCTTCAAGATATGCCTTCCGGGCAATTGCAAAAGGAGCATCAAAGACCGCCAGCTGTTTCTCAAGCGAAGCAGATTCCTCAGCTACCGATTTTGAGAATAGAAACATTGGATCGTTCATGATAGTCTCTGCGTCAACCTCTCCTTCATTAAAGTTTTGAATATTTATTTCATTCCCAAAAAGAGAACGGTTGAACAGAAAATCGACAAATCTATCGCTATTCCCGCCAAAATCACTATAAATAAGACTGAAAAAACCAGGGAGATTCTCTTCAGGAACCAAACTGATATATTCACGCATCATCTCTTTTGCTACCTTTTTATCAACTTCCCGGTTGTAGTCTTTATCAGCAAACATACTGTATTCTTTCATCAATTGTGCCCTGAGCGTATCTGCTTCAGATTGGTTGCCTTCTTCCAATGCTTTTGCCAGCTTGTCAGCTGTGACTGTAGCCAATGTAGAAAATTCCAATCCACGCACAATACCTTCATTAAGCATCCATCTCCTGTAACGAAGATCTGCACGCTCTTTCACAATCCGCTCAATCTCATCCAAGGCTTTTTTAAAACGGGGTTGATTGTTTTCTTCAGCCCACTTCAACAATCTGTTCTGTTGCTCTAACTTCACCTTCTCGAAATTACGCATGTTGATAGCCCAGTTTGTACCTATTGCATTTTTATAAGAGTTTGTTGATCCGGAATATTTGGAAGCATATTGAATCTTGACCGCCGGATCTTTCAGCATCTCCTCAAGCATGGCTTTCTGACGCACCTCCCTCATCCTGATTCTAACTGTGTTATCGATATCTCTTCGTTCGGCCACCTCCCACGAAGTGTAGAATTTGTTAGTAGTCCCGGGAAAGCCAAGCAGCATTGCAAAATCGTTTTCTTTAACTCCTTTTGTCGAGATAGTCAACCATCGCTTTGGCCTGAGAGGAATGTTCCCGGGAGAGTATCCGGCAGGATTACCATCTTTGTCGGCATAGATACGGAAAATAGCAAAGTCGCCTGTATGACGCGGCCAGGTCCAGTTATCAGTGTCAGCGCCAAACTTACCTATAGAACTGGGAGGAGCACCTACAAGACGTATATCGGAATAGATCTTTTTCGTGAACATATAATATTGATTCCCGTTGAAGAAAGGTTTTATTTCGACCTCTGTCCCTGAATTTTCAGAAAGGAACTTTTCACCTGCTTTCTCTCTTGCTACCCTGTTAAGATAAGAAGGTGAGAGGAAAAGGGCCCCATCGGTATCTTCTTCCCTGTCTCTCTCTAAGCACTGCAAAACATAGCCGGTTACCTCTTCAATTTCTTCAATAAAGGTTACCGTAAGACCCGGATTTGGGAGTTCTTCAGCTTTTGTCATTGCCCAGAAGCCTTCCTCAAGATAGTTGTTTTCAAGTGTGCTATGCTGCTGTATACGGCCATATCCGCAATGGTGATTGGTCAGCACAAGCCCCTGTGAGGAGATAACCTCCCCGGTACACCCTCCGCCAAACTGCACAACAGCATCTTTTATTGAAGAACCATCGGGGTTGTATATATCATAATCTTCAAGCTTTAGCCCTAGCTCCTTCATGTCATTCAGTTTTTGTTGCTTAAGTGAATGCAACATCCACATCCCCTCATCGGCAGATGCGGTAAAGAAAAATAAACACCAAAATGAAAGGTAGAAAAACAATTTCTTCATATATATTACTTTAATGATTCATTCCAGGTAAAAGATTTACAACCACCCTCTGTATTAATAAAAACAACTTTTAAGGCAAAACATGCAATTCATTTTACTGTAAAAAACTCCTTTTCATATCAGTTTTTTAATTCCCCGGTTTAAACTGATAAAGTTAAGAAAAAAAGTTGTTCAAGAGACAATTAATACTGGTTTTTCATATATCTTTGGTATTTAATGGGTGAGTCTCCTCCGATAAGTCTTTTTTCTTGAAAATTTCACAAGATGAACATTTATTTTTAATAAGTTGCAAACCAATAAAATTGGGTTTTGAGGTTTTCGGAGAGGACTCATAGGTCATATTCGGGAATAGTGACGTTAGGTGATTGAATCGGACATACAAACGGAATATTTATCTTTGTCTTTAGCTATAAAAAATGAAAATGCATTACGAAACAATCTTTCAGGAAATATACCATGAGCTGCAGTCGATTGAAGATATAGGCCGGGTAGCTGACTACATACCTGAACTGGCAGATGTTAATCCTGATCAATTCGGTGTCCATCTTACAACTGTAGAGGGTGATGAATTTTCTTTCGCCGATGCCGAAAAGCGCTTTTCGATTCAAAGTATTGCCAAAGTATTTACATTTGTTCTTGCCTATTCCAGGGTAAAGAGCAGCATATGGGACAGAACCGGGCTGGAGCCGGCCGGAACGCCGTTCAACTCTCTCGTACAACTTGAATACGATCAAGGTACGCCTAGAAACCCATTTATTAATGCAGGGGCAATTGTGATATGCGATATTCTTGCAAGCGAGCTTGCTTCGCCAAAAGAAAACATTCTGTCGTTTATCAGGAGTTTGACCGGGGTCAACACCGTCAACTATAACCCTATGGTTGCATTGTCGGAGAAAAAAACCGGTTTCAGAAACCATGCACTGGTCAATCTCATGAAATCATTTGGGAACATAAGGAACGATATCGACATGGTGATGGATATCTATTTCCACATCTGCTCCATTGAAATGAGCTGCAGGGAGCTTTCCAAAGCCTTCCTATTCCTTGCCAACAACGGTGTTGTACCCTATTCAGGTGAACGGATCCTTTCTGCAAGCCGTACTAAAAGGACAAATGCCCTTATGCAAACATGCGGATTTTATGATGAGGCGGGAGAATTTTCCTTTAAAGTAGGGTTACCCGGAAAAAGCGGCGTGGGGGGCGGTATAGTGGCTGTCCACCCCGAAAAATATACCATCGCTGTATGGAGTCCCCGTCTTAACAAGAAAGGCAACTCATATAAGGGAATGCTCTTTCTGGAGGAGTTTACCACGAAAACACGATTATCTATTTTTTAAAAAATCAACTTGTACAATAAGAGGTTACTGCCATTTGCTCGCAAGGTAATACCAGCAAGGCTTTTATGATCCAACTTGTACAATCAGCAGTTACAGCTTTCAGAGCATAATGCAATCTTAATGAAGTTATTTAAAAAATAGATCGGGCAAGCTGCAAGGATATACTTCCAATTCTTAAATTAACGAAAAAGGCTAATGAATCATTGGGGTTTAGACTGAAAAAGTTTATTTTTGCGTTCGATCGGATAATTTGCATTAGATCGGAAAATAAGCGCTCAGATGAAGATAAACTTTAAAGAACGAACACCTCAGCTGATTGCGGTGATTGGTGTACTCGCCGTAGTATTGGCTATACTTATTGGATTTCTCATCTCAAACAATACAAAAATAAATGAGATGCAGCAACAGTTCACAATTGATAAGCAGGAGCTGGAAGATGAGTATGAGGCAATTTCACTGCAATATGAAGGATTTAAATTCAGTGTCCAGAATGACTCACTGCTGTATAAACTTGAAAATGAACAGGCAAAAGTTCTGCGCCTGCAGGAGGAGCTGCGGATGACCAAGGCGAGTGACCAGGCAGAGATAAAACGGCTGAAAGATGAACTGGCAACACTCCGCAAAATATTACGTTCCTATATTCATCAAATAGACTCCCTGAACAGGTTGAACGAGGAGCTGCGTGCAGAGAACAAACAGATAACAGAACAATATAACAGGACAAGCCGCACACTTACACAGGTGTCGCAAGAGAAGGAACAACTCTCTGAGAAGGTGTCGCTGGCAGCACAGCTGGTTGCAACAAATATAAACGCAAAAGCAGTGAACGACAGGGGCCGGGAACAGTCCCGTTTAAGCCGGAGCACACAGTTTGTTGTCTCTTTCACCATTGCCCGGAATATTACCACCGATCCGGGAGAACGCACAATATACATCAGGATTATGAGCCCGGATGGTTCGGTTCTTTCGAAAAGCCCGTCCAACACATTTCAATATGAGAACGGCAACATTCTTTATTCCATGAAGCGCACAGTGGAATATGGCGGAGAAGAGATTCCAGTAACCATGTATTGGAATATTGAAGAGTACCTGATGCCGGGGAAATACAAGACAGACATCTTTGCCGACGGCCACCACATAGGCTCATACAGCTTCACAATGAAAGATTGATCTTCACGATAAATTTTTTATTCTTACATTCAGGTGTCGCTGCTATTCGATTTCGTTCACCAGAAGATGATTAATGCATGTTTCTACCCCCAAAAAACCTGAATATCAATATATACATTTCTATTGGCTATCAATGATTGAGACTTTTCGGACGGGACTCATCCATGAGGTACATGAGCATTTAGTGACAATTTGATATAGCCTTTTATGATTAAAATGGAAATAAAAGCGGCAGTGCAAAAATCATAATAATCAGATATATCAACTGTAAAGGCAACCCCACTTTAATATAGTCCATAAAGTTATATCTTCCTGCAGACATAACCATAGCGTTGGGAGGAGTGGAGAAAGGGCTGGCAAGGCACATGCTCGCTGCTACTGCCACACCTATAAGGTAAGGATAAGGGCTTACACCCATTGAGGTTGCCGCATGCAGGGCAATGGGTGCAAACAAAACAGCAGTTGCAGTATTACTGATAAACATTGTAACAAACGAAGTGGCTAACAACAGTCCGGCAAGCACTGCTTGAGGACCGAAAGAACCCACACTTCCCACAATACTATTGGTGACCAGAGCTGAGGTGCCGGTTTTTTCCATCGCTGTTGCCAACGGCATCATCCCAGCGAAAAGAATAACACTCTCCCAGTTAATAGAACGATAAGCATCACGCACGGTACGGAAGCAACCCCCGAGTATGAGTACTATTGCTGCCATCAGTACAGAGACTACGGGAGGGAACCAGTTAAAGGCCATCGACAAAATCATTAACACTATAACTGAAGCAGCTAAAGGTGCCTTATGCTCGAGCGGAACTTTCGACGCTTCTACAGCAGGCTGTCCTATAACAACAACTTCGGGTTCAAGCCGGCTCAGCCTATCAATATCCTCCCATGTACCCTGTATAAGCAGCATGTCTCCGGACTGCATTTTCACATCCTTCACATCTTGAATAATGTACTGGTCTTTTCTTTGAATACCTAATATGTTTACATTATAGTTTTGTCTGAATTCAGAATTCCTCACTATTTTGTTGTTTAGCCTTGAGTTAGGGAGTAGCACCACTTCAGCCATCCCTATCTCATCGAACGTGAATTTACCGGCAAAACGTGGTTTTTCGATCTGCTCCCCCATCTGATTGTCCACAAATGAGAGTTGGTTATCTTCCGCAAAACGCACCACGTTCTCATATTCACCTACTACATAGAGAACGTCATTGGCAGTTAAAACCGTTCCTGCTTCGGGCAAAGAGGTATGAACATTTCTTCCAAGCGGAGTGAATGTGCGGGTATGTATCTCGGCGATAAGCAGTGAATAGCGCTTGGTTATATCCAGATCTGATAATTTTTGTGTTAGAATCGGGGAGCTTTTCCCAATTTCCAGCCGGTATATATTTTCAATCAATTGATATTCGGACACCAGCTGATCGGGTGATTTTACACTGTTCTTCCTTTCAATTGACTCTTTTTTACCTTTTTTCTCCAGCACCCTGGTCAATGGCCACAACAACAGAATACCGAAAAACAATAAGATAAGGCCGACCGGTAGAGTGGTGAAAAACTGTAGCCCCTCGTATCCTGATTCTATCAGAGCGTTATGTACAATTAGAGTAGGAGGTGTACCAATAAGTGTCATCATTCCACCTATACTGCTGGCAAAAGCCATTGGCATCAACAGCCTGCTTGCACTCATGTTAGATTTTACAGCCAGGCTCACCACAATAGGCATTAAAATAGCAACTGTTCCGGTATTGCTCACAAACAAGCCGATAATGACAGTGACAAGAATTACCAAAATAAAAAGTTTAAAATTATTGTTCCCGGCAAATTTAAGAATGTTGTTGCTAACCTTGCCAGCCAGGCCGGTTTGCGATATAGCTCCGCCTACTATAAACAGGGCAGCAATCATAATTACCACCGGACTTGAGAATCCGGCTAATGCTTCTTCAGGAGTTAATATACCTGTAATAATAAGTGCCAGTAATGAACAGAGCGCAACAATATCGGAACGGATTTTTCCCCAAACCATCAAAGCTGCTGTAGCAACCAGAATAATTAATGTAGTTGTCATAAAGTATAAGATGAAATAACTTTTTTGTGCGAATATACAATTTTTTTAGCGTACTGCCTTTTTTCCGGGTGTCATGAACCTGAAACAGTAGACACGCAGGAGCATTTACTCACCCTGAATTTCATAATATCAGTCGAAACCAGAATAAATATTACTATTTCATCTTGATAATTTGTTAAACATTTATTTAAAATGCTGGCAGCCAGCAGATTGCATTTGGGTCCCAAGGGCGATATATTTTATTTATATTCAGCGCTTTATAATGATTATTTTAAAAACTTACTGGGCTACTGTTGTCTGCAACATCTCCAGAAATGTTTTCTCGTTGATAATCTTTATGCCCAGTTTCCGTGCTGTCTCCAGCTTGGCCGGCCCCATATTCTCTCCAGCGAGAATATAATCGGTGTTTTTTGATACTGATCCGCTGTTCTTTCCTCCATTCCGGAGGATCATTGCTTTATAATCATCACGCGAATGAAGTTCAAAAGTTCCGCTTATGACGATTGTCTTCCCTTTCAACTTATCGGTTTTTGAAGCCATTAAATCTTCACTTAAAGCAAATTGCAATCCGTGTCCGCGAAGACGTTTAACGAAACAGGCAAAGCCGGGATTCCTGAAAAAATCTATAACACTCTGTGCAATACGTTCGCCAATCTCTTCTACCAAAGTCAGCTGTTCTGATGATGCCTCTGCCAATGCATCTATATCAGGGAATGCATGCGCAAGTTTCTGTGCTACTGTTTCGCCGACGAAGCGTATTCCCAAAGCAAAAAGGACCCTTTCATAGGGTACCGACTTTGACTTTTCTATGCTCTCAAGAAGATTATTGGCGCTGGTTTCTCCCCATCGCTCAAGGTTCACCAGATCGTGGAACCTCAATGAATACAGGTCGGCAGCATCATTAATAAGCCCCTTTTCATAAAGCAGTGAGATGTTTTCCGGCCCAATGGTTATGTTCATTGCCTTACGTGTGACAAAATGCTCTATGCGCCCCTTTATCTGCGTGGGGCACCCTTCGCTATTGGGGCAATAGTGTATTGCCTCGTCCTCATTACGAACAAGCGGTGTCGCGCAATCGGGACATTTACGGGCAAATGTTACTTTATCGCCTAATAGGAAACGTGACTCCTTGTCCACACCGGTGATCTTTGGAATAATCTCCCCTCCCTTCTCTACATACACCATGTCGCCAATATGCAGATCGAGCGCAAGGATGGCATCTTCGTTATAGAGTGACGCCCTTTTAACGGTTGTACCTGAAAGCAGTACCGGCTCAAGATTGGCAACAGGAGTGACCGCCCCGGTACGCCCTACCTGGTATGAGACCGATTCTAACCGGGTGACTGCCCGCTCAGCATTGAACTTATAGGCTATAGACCATCGGGGGAACTTGGAGGTAGAACCCAGATTTCGTTGTTGCGAAATTGAATCTACCTTGAGAACAACGCCATCGGTTGTTACAGGCAGGTTTTTGCGCTCACTGTCCCAATATTTCAGATAATCGAATATTTCATCGAGCGTACTGCACCTCTTCATTGCATCGGAGACATTCAATCCCCATGTACGGGCAAGGGCCATATTATTAAAATGGCTGCCCGTAGGCAAATCCTCGCCAATCATATAATAGATGAATGACTCCAGTTTGCGGGAAGCCACCACTCGTGAATCCTGCATTTTCAACGTGCCAGATGCAGCATTGCGGGGATTGGCAAACAGAGGCTCTTCCTGCTCGGCCCGCTCTCTGTTAAGAGCATCAAAAGAGCTCCATGGCATCAATATCTCACCTCTGACCTCCAAATAAGGCGGTATATTTTCACCTCTCAGTACCAGAGGTACGTTGCGGATTGTACGCACATTATCGGTAACATCATCGCCCATCTTTCCGTCGCCTCGTGTTACAGCACGCATCAGCCTCCCATTTTCGTAAATAAGCGATATTGAAGTTCCATCATATTTCAGCTCGCATACTATATCAAAATCTTCATTCAAGGCCCTCTTAACACGATTGTAAAAGTCGGCTGCCTCTCCCTCAGAGTAGGTGTTTTGCAACGATAGCATGGGATAGCTATGCACCACCTGGGTGAAATTCTTGTTGATATCGCTCCCTACGCGCACCGACGGTGAATTAGGATCGTAGAACTCGGGGTATTTAGCCTCAAGTTCAGTAAGCTGCCTCATTAACCTGTCGAACTCGAAATCAGAGATCGTTGGGTGCGACAAGACATAATAGCTGTAATTATGTTCATGAAGCTCTCTTCGAAGTGTTTCTATCTGTTCTTTTACTGTTTCCATTTTTCTGGACTATAATTCTAATACATTGGTGGTGTAAGCGTTAACCCGGGGGAGAGTGACTTCCTCTATTGAAAACTCTTCATTTGACGATAACTTTTCATACTGCCACTTTAGATGATTGACATACTATTGAAAAATCCTCATCCAGGGATAACTAACCTTTTTTTTCACAGGGTTAATAATATTATCTATCGATGCTGAAACTGAAAAAGCCTGCTGAAACAGCATCTCGCCCCCGGAAAAGTGCAGGTTGAGATTAAACTGTGCCGTAACACGATCTGAATTGAGCAGGCGTACGTACCACATGCTCTCAATATATGTTGAACCACGCAGGAACTGAGTACCCCAATAGAGGTTGTCTCCGTGTTGGGAATAAAATCGCATTCTACGATCTCCGGCATAAAGTGTATTTCGAGTTCCAATACCCCAAAACTCGGCATCGGCTCTAGCGGTAAAGCCCACCGGGAAGTAACTTATAACGGCTTTCCTGTCTCGTTCCATCCCCGCAAAAACGCCTGCTGTCAACAACCCTTTGAAGCTGTTATCGCCGTCATACTCTATTCCCAGCGAAGCTAATCCCTGTAACTGCTCACTTACACCATAGGCGGAATTTCCGGGAAATGTGCCGGCGTAATGAAACATGTACGACTGAAAATCGCCGAACAAATGGGCTGAGGACAGTCTACCTGAAAAGCCCAGAAAAAAGCTCTCCCTTGCAGTGGGCGAAGCATAACCGGTCCAGTCCATCCATGCATTGAAAAAATTCCTCTCCTTGCCTATCTGCCAGAATACTCCCTGCATGAGCGGCACAAAATTATTCACAGAATCCTTGAAGAAGAAACTGGAGTAGTTCCGTAGCACTTCCTTCCTGGGGAAAGAGCCTGCCCGGAACAGCACTCTATCTGTTTCGTACTGATAATAAAGAGTCATATCCACTTTATCAACAGCCTCTCCCCCACCTGGTATCTTAAGCAGATTCACTCCCGCGTAAATAGTGTGGGTGGAGTCCCATGAGATACCTCTCTGTGGTTTCAGCCATATACCATTCTGGGTTTGGGAATCGATGAATGCCGATTTTTTAAATTCACGGTTATCGAAAAAATAATCAAATCCCAGCCTCCACAGGTACTCTTGTGCCTGCAACTCAGGTACTACAAACAATATGAATAATGCAAAAGCAAAACTTTTCCACATACGAGAATCAATATAACCAACAAACTTGCAGAAGCAATAACGCAATGACAGCATTGTAACATTCACGGCGGTAAAGATAGTATAAATTTCAGGAATCAGATCTGTCTGTCCCGCCATTTGCCGCTACGAAGGTATATAAAGGACAGTGTTGTCAGAAGAGCCCAATAAACATGCTCCGTGGTCCAGGCTACAGCTACTGAAAAGCGCATATAAACTATAACAAACCACATGTAGCTCAGGTAAAGAATGAGCGTGAAAATCTCAAACTTAAGAGCAGTACGGGTATTTCCGGTCCCGGAGACAGCACTGAATAACACCGAACCTACACTATAGATTGGGAGAGATGATATTAGCACATAAAGAGGCTTGACAGTATTACTGATAAGCAACGGATCATCGGTATATATATGAATCATTGCACGGGGAAAAACAGAAACGGCGACAATAACACACAGCATAACCATTAGGCTGATGAGCGCGACTCTTTTTATCAGGTTAAACACCTCGTCTCTCTTTCCTGCCCCCATGGTATTGCTCACCATAGTGCTGGTTGCCGATCCAAGTGCATGTGAAGGGATGGTGAATATGGTGTAGAAGCTACGCACAATATTTGTGACTGCCAGAGGGCGCTCACCCATATAGTTTTCAATGAAGACAAAGAAAAGCATCCAGGTGACAATTGAGAAGAGATATTGTGCCATCATGAAAATCGAGATATCGAGTACTTTTTTAACTACACGCCATTGAAACCTGATCTTTTTGAAGCCATATTTTTCCAAATCCACCGTTTTAGTTGTATAGATAAGGAAAAAAAGAGTAGATGACACTTCTGCAATTACTGATGCAAGAGCAGCACCGCCAATGCCCATCCGGGGCATCCCCAGATTTCCGAATATAAGCCCGTAATCGAACACCACGTTCACCAAAGCCATGACTACAGCATTGGCGGTAAGCACTTTAGTTCGAGCAATGCCAATATAGAAGGCCCTGAACATGGCATTGACAAACGCGAACACAATCCCGAAAATACGCCACTTAAGATATTCCGCTGCGGCGTTTGCCACATTTTCTGACTGCAACATATCAGGAAGCCACTTAACAGCACCGTATCTTAGCAAAGGTACAAGTAATATTGCAGGTATAAGAAGAAAGAGAGCACCCTGAATAACAATATCGCCTATCTTGCCAAAATTACCTTCTCCATTGCGTCGTCCTATAAGGATCTGGCTTCCCATGCTGAAACCAAAGCCCAATGTGAACAAAGCTATATAGATGACTCCACCCAAAGCCGATGCCCCCAGCTCCACCTCACCCACACGGCCGAGAAAAGCTGTATCTATCACCTGTATGATGTTCTGCGCCAGAAGGCTCAACAGGATAGGCGTACTGATCTTTATGATGTGCTTATTGGAATACACCTTAATTTGCAAAAAACCGTCAGTTGGTACTGCAACTGACGGTTTAAGAATACTATCTTTTTATTTTATTGGTTCCGTCCTCAAGGTTGACTATTGTAGGAAGGAATGTTTTTGCTTGCTCAAGTGGGATCGTTGCATAACTCATGATGATAATAATATCACCTTTATGCACCTTACGCGCCGCTGCCCCGTTAAGGCAAATTATACCGGATCCGCGTTCACCGCGAATGATATATGTTTCAAAGCGCTCCCCGTTATTGTTGTTTACCACTGCCACTTTCTCATGTACAAACATATTTGCAGCATCAATCAGATCCTCGTCAATGGTTATGCTGCCTTCATAATTCAGATTGGCATCGGTAACCGTGGCTCTGTGTATTTTCGATTTTAATATTTCTACCAACATAAAAGTTATCTGTATCTGATATTGTCAATTAATCTCACATTGCCGCAGAAAACAGCAGTACAACCTACAATATATGCGGACTCTTGCCAGGATGAAACAGGCTGCAGTGAATTTCCATCAACAATTTCAAAGTATTCAACACTCAAACCGGGTACATTGTTTATCTCCCTTGTGACATGAGAAATGAGTTGCAAGGGCGACTGCTGTTCAGTCATCAGAGTACTATCATTCAAGATACGGTATATCTCAGAGGCTATTCCCTGCTGATCGGCCGAAAGGCGCTGATTCCGGCTGCTCATAGCTAAACCGCTTGCTTCCCTCACTATTGGCACTCCAACTATCTCTACATCAATTTTCAACTGTTTCACCATCTCCCTCACAATAACCAGCTGCTGAAAGTCTTTCTCCCCGAAATAGGCTCTGCATGGCATTACAAAGGCAAACAGTTTACTCACCACCTGGGCAACGCCATTAAAATGCCCCGGGCGGAACCGTCCTTCCATAACCTTGTCAAGATTTCCAAAGTCGAAAATACGTGTATCAGCCTCCGGATAGATCTCCTCTTCGGATGGAGAAAAAACAACATCCGCTCCAATGGTTTCCAACAGCTGAAAGTCTTTTTCGGGTGTTCGGGGATATAACTGCAAATCTTCTTTGTTGTTGAACTGCGTGGGGTTCACAAAGAGGCTTACAACACAAATATCGTTTTCAGCAACACAGCGCCTTACTAAAGAGGCGTGCCCATCGTGAAGTGCCCCCATTGTAGGAACAAGCCCGATGGTTTTATTACTGTGACGATAACCTTGCAACAGCCCCTCTAAATCCACTACGGTTTTAATGATTTCCATCAATCTCTTTTTTAAAGTGCAAAGCAACAAAATATTTGCCACATAAGAAAAATATTGGCATTATTTCTTGGCAAGAAAAGGCACAAAATAGCATCAAGCAATTGCGTATCATTATTTTAAAAAATATCCTCCATTTTATTTTGTAATTATGTGGATTTTTTTTATTATCTTTGTACACAACTTAAGATAATTAGCTACATGTCCCAGAAAAAAATTTTATACATTTCGCAGGAGATTTATCCTTATCTCGAAGAGTCCACTATTGCAAATACTTCACGTTACTTACCCCAGGCCATACAGGAAAAGGGTAAGGAGATCCGTGCCTTCATGCCTAAATACGGCAATATTAATGAACGCCGTAACCAGCTACACGAAGTAATTCGCCTTTCGGGGATGAATCTCATTATTGATGATACCGACCATTCACTCATTATCAAGGTAGCTTCCATCCAGTCTGCACGAATGCAGGTTTATTTTATCGATAATGAAGATTTTTTTCAAAACAGAGAAACTCTTGTCGATAAAGAGGGAGTAGAATATGATGACAACGACGAACGCAGCATATTCTTTATTCGAGGAGTGATGGAGACAATAAAAAAACTGCGCTGGGTACCCGATGTGATCCACTGTCACGGATGGTTCAGCGCTCTTGCACCACTTTTCATAAAAAAGGGATATGCCGATGACCCGTGCTTTAAAAATGCCAAGGTAGTTTATTCGGTTTATGATGAATTGTTTGAGAAGCCTTTTAACCAGAACACTGCAGAAAAGCTTCGATTTGATGGTATTGGAGATCCGGAAATTGAAAAAATTAAAAGCAGGGGCATCATGGATTATAATAATCTCATGAAGCTTGCTATCGACTATTCTGACGGAATTATACAGGGTAGTGAAAATATTGATCCTGCAGTATCGGAATATATCCGGGAGTCAAAGGCCGGTTTTTTGCCTTTCAGTGCCGACTTCGAAAAAAACGTGAGCGAGATTGATGCTTTTTATGAGAAGATAGACGCCTGATTCTGTTAAATTACTTTATGAGGTTGTTTTTATCACCACCTATACACAAATATCTTTAAAAAACAGAAGAAAGACTTTCTTCATCTTTTATTTGACATATTTTTTTCGGATATTTGCGGGGTTGTAAACAAATTAAAGAATCGAATGAAGTTCAAATCCTTATACAAAGCTCTTATAGTAACCTTTGTCGCTCTTCTCGCAATTTCGTGCAACGACACACTTGACCAGGTAGGTTTCACCATTCAGCCCGAAAAGGATCGGCTTTCTGTGAATATCGATACGTTGAATCTGGAGGCACGCACCGTTAAGGTGGATTCAGTGTTTACAAAAACCAAATATCCGGTATTGGGAGAATATGAAGATCCCGCATTCGGCTCCATTAAGTCTGAATATATAGGCGAATTCTATTTTCCCGAGGGTTCGGGATTCAAACCGGGTGCCGCCATTGATTCAGTTAAAGTAACAGTTTCATACACCACGATGGCCGGAGACTCTCTTGTTCCCATGGAGCTATCGGTTTATGAAGTTAGTAAATCGCTGAAAGGGCTTGGAGACTATTCCAATATCGATCCCAAAGCATACTCCGACATGTCTGCTCCACTTGGAAAACAAACCTTCACAGGAAAAAATTCCACTTACAGAATAGAGAATTATACATCGGGGTACACGTCGAGCAGCTATACAATCTATGATATTCACGTGAAACTGCCTAACTCACTCGGCGAAAAATTTCTTGCGGAATATAATAAATCAGATCATGGGAAAATGGTTAATGCAGATACCTTCAGAGAGTTTTTTCCCGGTCTATACTTTACAACAAGCTTCGGGAAAAGCACTATCATAAACGTAAACCTCACTTCGCTGAAAGTACACTATCATTACCTTGATAAAAAAGGATCATCAAAAGGCCAGGATACTATTCGCACCGATGCAATGTACCTGTACATTACCCCCGAGGTGATGCAGATCAACTACATTAATAACGACGACAGCAGGTTGCTGGAAGAAAACTCCACTCTCACTTATGTAAAAAGCCCGGCTGGAGTAAATACTGAAATAACTTTCCCGTTTTCAAAAATTAATGATAAGCTGAAGTCCCAGGCTCTTAACCTGGCAAACTTTACCGTTTACGCTCTACCGGATGCAACGGAGGACCCGATGGTGAAGATAAGCCCTCCCGATTATTTGCTGCTTGTGAACAAAGATTCCTTGAGTGGTTTTTTTGAAAAGCGCAAAATTACAGACAATGTAACGTGCTTTTTGTCCGATAAGTTTGATGCGGCCACATATTCATATAAGTTCAACAACATCTCAACGCTGGTAAATTACTACAACGAAAAGTATAAGGGTGAACCCTTTGATCTGATATATTATCTGATTCCGGTGGATGCAACATTTACCACCGTGCAGCAGAGCTATTACTCTTCGGGCTCTAAAGTGCTAACATCTTTACACAACCAGATGTGGCCTTCCGCTGCAATATTGGATAAACGGCAGGGTAATCTGAAGCTGCAACTGATATTCAGCAGATTCTAGAATCCTGCAAAGAAATATTAAACCGGAAAAGCGTCTTTCTCTGACGATAGCTTTTCCGGTTTTTTATTATATCGGTTTATCTACTTATATTCATTTTATCTTAGAAGAGGAAACGCTGTTCGTCGGGACTTTTCCTGCCCAAATGCCGATAGGCAAGCTCTGTTACCTCTCTGCCACGGGGGGTACGTTTTATGAATCCCTCCTTGATAAGAAAAGGTTCATACACCTCTTCAATAGTGCCTGCATCATCGCCAACGGCTGTAGCAATAGTGGTTATTCCAACCGGGCCTCCCTTGAATTTATCGATGATCGTGAGAAGTATCTTGTTGTCAACCTCGTCGAGCCCGTACCTATCGATATTAAGAGCCTCCAAGGCGTAGGTAGCTATTTCTCTGTCTATCTGGCCGTTCCCTTTTACCTGAGCGAAATCACGTACACGGCGCAAAAGCGCGTTGGCAACACGGGGAGTCCCCCTGCTTCGTGAAGCTATCTCCTCTGCTGCAATCTTTTCGCAGCCAATATGAAGTATATCAGCCGAACGCAGGATAATACCGGTAAGGGTATCCATATCGTAATATTCCAGGTGCATGTTAATTCCAAACCGTGCCCTCAGAGGGCTTGTAAGCAATCCACTCCTGGTGGTTGCCCCCACAAGGGTAAAAGGATTCAGGTCGATCTGTATTGAGCGTGCACTGGGGCCCTTATCAATAAGTATGTCTATGCGGTAATCTTCCATGGCGCTATAGAGGTACTCTTCAACCACCGGTGAAAGACGGTGTATCTCATCAATAAAAAGTACATCGTTCCTTTCAAGTGATGTAAGTACGCCTGCCAGATCGCCGGGCTTATCGAGCACAGGCCCCGATGTCACCTTAAACCCAACACCCAGTTCGTTAGCAATAATGTTTGACAATGTGGTTTTTCCAAGGCCGGGAGGCCCGTGCAGCAACACATGATCGAGCGATTCGCCACGCATGCGTGCCGCACTCACAAAAATCTTCAGGTTCTCCACTATCTTGTCCTGGCCGTTGAACCCTCCAAAGGTTAGCGGGCGCAGAGTATTCTCAAACTCACGCTCACTTTCCTGAAAATCCCGGTTGCTATGTATGTCGAATGTCTCTTCCATCATTTAATCTTGTACAAAAATAGCTATTTATAGCGAGTTTTGGAAATTGCTTCTATATTCCTTTTTAACCCGGAATATTTTGCCCTTTTTACAGATGAATTGCGAAAAATCTGCCGGTAGGTATCTTCATTCATCTCCTGAAGCCTCTCGTAATCGAGCGAAAGGAATTCATCCGAGGGATTAAGTTCCGGCGTATTGTGTGGCCGGGCATACCTGTTCCATGGACACACCTTCTGACAAATATCGCATCCGTAAACGTTATTGCTTAACAGTGGCAAAATTTCCGGTGATATCTCGCATTTATTCTCAATGGTTTGATATGAGATACATTTCCCTGAATTGAGCCAGTGAGGTTTTTCGATGGCTCCCGTGGGACAGGCATCGAGGCACCGGCGGCACTTCCCGCAAGAGTGCGAGACAGGAGCATCGTAATCCAGCTCAAGATCGACAATCAGCTCCCCAAGGAAAAAAAAAGAGCCCTTGCCTGGAATAATCAACAGAGTGTTCTTCCCGATGAATCCCAGTCCGGCCTGAGCAGCCCAGAAGCGTTCCAGCACAGGAGCTGAGTCTGTGAAATATCTTCCTGAAACGCCGTGAAAACGAAGTTTTATAAATTCAAACAACTGTAACAGTTTTTGACGGACCACAATGTGATAATCATTCCCATAGGCATAGTAAGCAAACTGCGGCACGCTATCAGGCAGCTTCCGGTGGGGGTAATAGTTCAGGGCGACCGAAATAATGGATTTTGCTCCTTCAACAAGGAGGCGCGGATCAAGCCTCTTGCTAATATTGCGTTCCAGGTATTTCATCCCGGCATGGTTATTCTCCGAGACCCACTTCATATAACGGGCCTCTTCCCCACTCTCTTCTGCTTTGCTGATGCCACAGGCATCAAAACCAAGTGAAAAGGCATATTGCTTTATTTCTTCAGAAAAGGTCATTCGACAAAAACACAAATAATAGTCTTGTATTATTCAAAAAAAAACAACATCTGTTTAATTATTAATAGCGAACAGAATTTTAAAAAACATGTCCTATTTCTATGTACAGATGGGTGTTCAATAAATATTTACCGAACTGTGAATAGAATAGGCTTCAAAAATACAAAAAGTTACGTACTTTTGCAGTTATAACAGGGAATATAACCTCTAATGGCGGAATCAACGTTAAAACAAAAAACAACCGTTTCTCTTTTCTGGAGTTTTGCCGATAAGTTCGGCCAGCAACTGATCAATCTGGGGACGAGCATTGTTCTTATGAGAATTTTGGATCCATCGGAATATGGATTGATAGGTGCACTGGCTCTGTTTATCGCTTTTTCCGGATTACTTATTGACAGTGGCTTTACACGTTCATTGCTGAACAGAAAAACCATCTCGACGGCAGAATACAGCACTGTTTTTTATTTCAATATTTCACTCGCTCTACTGCTGTATGTGATTCTATTTTTGGCGGCACCCTTTCTGGCTAAGATATTTCACGAACCTCGCATTGAACCTGTTTCGCGAATACTCTTCTTGTCACTGATATTCAATTCAGGAGGTATAATACAGCAGACACTGCTGACAAAGAAAGCCGATTTCAGGGGAATTACAAGGATAAATATTGCCGCACTACTTATTGCAGCTTCAGTGGCAATTGTGATGGCACTGAATGGTTACGGCGTATGGTCACTGGTAGTTCAAACAGTTCTTTTAGCCTTTTTCCGCACCATTTTCCTTTGGTTTTATTCGAAATGGAAGCCGGTGATGATATTCAGCTTAAAGCTTTTACGCTCTTTCATGGGCATTAGCAATAAGCTTTTGCTTACATCGGTAATAAACGCAGTTTTCAACAATATCTACCCCAGCATCATCGCTTTCTTCTATCCCAACTCCATGAAACAGGTAGGATATTACAGTCAGGCGAGTAAATATCAGGATATCCCTTTTGGTATCCTATCCAACTCTTTTCGTTCCGTATCGATGCTTATCCTACCAGAGATCAACAATCAGACAGAGAGGCTTAAACGGGTATTGAGCAAAATGATCAAATCTCTCGCTTTCCTCTCTTTTCCTGCGGGATTTCTGATGATTTTGATAGCAGAACCTGCCTTCGCTATTCTGTTCAAAGAGAAGTGGCTGCCAGCTGTGCCTTACTTCAGGATATTATGCCTTGCCGGAGTGATATCACCATTTGCATTTGTACTGAACGAACTATTTATCTCTCGAGAGAAAGCTAACTATTTTCTCGGGGTTGAGATAGTACGTCGCATAATTCTTGTGCTGCTTATTGCCCTGCTTTTCAGTTACGGTATAATTGGCCTGGCAGCAAGCTGGGTGATATACACATATATTACCCTTATAATCTCTCTGGTTTTATCAGGAAGGTTAGTTGACTATTCGTTGCTCGAATTCCTTACCGATGCCTTACCTTACGCCCTGGTAGCGTTTGTAAGCTGTGCAGTGGGATATTTAATCACCCTGAATATAACAGGGAATTACCTCTTTCTTGTCATCAACATTGTGCTTGTAAGCATACTCTATCTGTTGTTGTGCCGCCTGTTTAAGCTGGAGATGGCCAAAGAGATTGAGGAGTGGCTCTCTTCCAAAAGAAAAAAACATGAAAAATCCTGACAACAACACCTTGGTATGTGTGATAATTGTTTCATACAATTTTGAGCCCTGGATTCACAAATGCATACCCTCGGTTCAATCATCCACATTGAGTGCAACTGTTCTGGTTATAGACAACAATTCGGCCGACTCCACATGCGAAACCATTAAAAGTGAATATCCTGATGTTGTACTCATTGAGAATAAGCAGAATCTTGGATTTGGCAAAGCCAACAATATAGGCATTAAATATGCCATTGAGAAAGGTTTCGAATATGTATTCCTGCTTAACCAGGACGCATGGATTGAGAAAGATACGCTTGAGAGGCTTGTGATAGCAGCGAAGAGTAACCGTTGCTACGCAATTATATCTCCCGTTCATCTGAATGGGAGAGGCAGTTCCGCCGATTACGGGTTCTCAGATTATACAGGGATAAAAAACCGTGAAGAGGCACTGCATCTCCCTTCTGAGATAGTAGAATATTCTTTTATAAATGCGGCCATGTGGTTGATTCCAGTTTCAATTTTGAAAGATGCGGGGGGGTTTGCACCAATATTTACCCATTATGGGGAAGACCGTAATTTTGTGCTACGTGTTCAAAAGCTGGGATATAAGATTGGAATAGTCAGGTCTGCCTTTGGATATCACGACAGAGAAGCCCGTACCTTAAGCCGCACACAATATTTTTATTCGGAATATGTCTATTTTTTGACTGAAGCGGTAAACCCGACATATTCATATTTCAAAGCTTTTGCATACAGCCTTCTTGCCGCTCTGAAGAAAGCCGTGCTTGCACTTTTCTCGGGCAAGTATGCGGATTTTAAAGAGTACATATCCATTATATTCCGGCTTATAGGAAAAAGCTCAGCCATATGCCGTACGCGAAATAATAAGGGGACTGAAATTATGAAATAGGTAACCCGCATCAGGATATCCTTTCGGGCGTCGAATCAGCGCTGTGCCAAAAGGGGACTGAAATCATGGAATAGGGAATCCGCTTCAGTAAGTAGCTTTTCCATAAGACAGTCCGGCAAAACCAACGTCCACCGGACATAATGCATTATTCGTCAATACATTACGACCAGCCATAGTCCAATTGTTTTTTGCTGATTGAAAAATGATAAAAAACATTTACTTCAATATTACTATAAAACTGCCATGTATATCAGCCTGTTGAATATCCAAGAACTCTTATTCATGACTTATTAAAATAGGCTCATTAATGCTGTTTTACAAAAAAGTGCAGGTTATCGTATCACCCCGTTTCAATCATGCAAATATGAAATCAAGTTGCCTCCTCTCCAGGTTTGCCCTGGCAACCTGGATGGTGACCGGCTGACCAAGGCGGTACTCCCTTTTTGTACGACGACCTATCAGACGATAATTTTTCTCATCCAGTTCATAGAAATCATCATCCATCTCCCTAATCGGTATCATCCCCTCGCACTTGTTCTCATTTATTTCAACATAGATGCCCCATTCAGTCACACCGGAGATAACGCCATCATACACTTTTCCCAGCTTGTCAGACATAAACTCAACCTGTTTGTACTTTATTGAGTCCCGCTCAGCGTTGGCTGCAACCTGTTCCATCTGTGAGCAGTGCTCACACTCTTCCTCCAGAGGCCCCTGATCCACACTCTTTTCACTGTTAAGATAACGCTCCAGCAGACGATGTACAAGCATATCGGGATATCGTCGTATGGGTGAGGTGAAGTGTGTATAGTAGTTGAAAGCCAAACCATAATGCCCCACATTCTTTGTAGAATAGACTGCTTTAGACATTGTTCTGATAGCTATCGTCTCAACCAAATTCTCTTCGGGCCGTCCCTGCACCTTATCCAGAAGAGAGTTGATGCTTTTAGCCACATCTATTTTTGTACCTTCTGTTTTAATTTTATGGCCGAAACGAAGAATAAAGGTATTCAGCGTATCCAGCTTTTCAGGATCTGGGACATCGTGTATGCGATATACAAAAGTTTTTGCTTTTTTGCCTTTGGGCACTTTGCCAACAGCTTCTGCGACCGTGCGGTTTGCAAGAAGCATGAACTCCTCTATAAGGTGATTAGCTTCCTTCGATTCAACAAAGAACACACCCAGGGGTTTGCCATTCTCATCGAGGTTGAACTTCACTTCGTAGCGCTCAAAGTTAATTGCTCCGTTCGCAAAACGCTTCTCACGAAGTTGCTGCGCAAGAGAATTGAGGCTCAGTATCTCATCGCTGAAGTCACCTTTTCCCGTATCAATAACTGTTTGGGCATCCTCATAGGTCAAACGGCTATCTGAACGGATGACCGTACGTACGATACGCGATTTTTGTATCTCCGCTTTCTCATTCATATTGAATATAACCGAAAAACAGAGCTTCTCTTCATTGGGCCTTAATGAACACAATTCATTGCTTAACCGTTCAGGAAGCATGGGGATGGTACGGTCCACCAGGTATATCGAGGTAGCCCTGTTCTCAGCTTCCCTGTCGATCAGGTCACCAGGTTTCACATAGTGAGTAACATCGGCAATATGTACTCCTACCTCCCATTGTGTGGGAGATATCCTGCGGATTGAAAGCGCATCGTCAAAATCTTTTGCATCCTTCGGGTCGATGGTAATGGTGAACACATCCCGAAAATCTTCCCGTTTGTCAAATTCTCCTTTGTCAAATGTATCGGGAATAAGATCAGCAAACTTTTCAACTTTTTCAGGATATTTGTATGGCAGATCGTACTGAGCCAGGATGGCGTGCATCTCGGTATCGTTTTGACCGGGTACCCCAAGAATATCTATCACTTTCCCCACTGGGTTGTTGGCTTTCTCAGGCCACTCAACAATTTCAACAACTACCTTGTCTCCGTTCTTTGCGTCATTTAACTCTTCCTTCGGAATGAAAATATCGTTCGAAAGGAATTTACTGTCCATCACAAGAAAAGCAAAATGCTTCTGAACTTCCAGTACACCGACAAAGCGGTTTTGTGCACGTTCCAGGATATCGACAACAGCTCCCTCAGTCTCGGCACGTTTGCGCTTTGCCAGCAACTGTATCTTCACTCTATCACCATTCATGGCATGCTTGCTGTTGCGTTCTGGAATATATATGATATTGCCATCGTCGTCGGGCACAAAAAAATTCTTGCCGTTGCTCCTTCGTTCGAACCTTCCTTCAAGTAACAATCCACGGTTATTTATGCGGTATCTCCCACGTGATGACTCCAGAAGTACATCATCATCGCGCAGTTTGTCGAGTACATTTATCAGTACACGCCGCCCCTCTTCGCCACGGATGTTAAGCGCGGCTGCTATCTGCTTGTAATTAAACTGTTTATCTTTATTCTTCGCTAGAAAATCTGTAACGGAAGCGATGAGGTCTTTTTTTCTGGGTTTTGTAACCGGGTGAATAGTCGTAGTTTTTTTTCTCATAATCGGTTGTTTTCATTCAAAAAAATTGCATTCACAATTTATGAGTGCAAAGTAATAAAAATTTTGGTTTCTTTCCTGCATTTTCAATAATGTTTCGTTTTTAGTGAATCTTAATTTTCTAATCCTGACATAATAACTATTTTTGCGTAACAGTTAGTAAAACCGGCATGATTTAAATAATCATCAGAGGTTCTGTCTGAAATTATATAATTCAACTTTCGCATGTATTACAATTACAGCCCGCATTAATACATAATAAAAGTTCAGTATATAAAAACAGGCATATACAGATTAAATGATGAATAACAAGAAAATTCTTATAACCGGAGCTAGCGGATTTATTGGGAGCACGGCCGTTAACAAAGCCCTCAGTCTGGGTTACGACACCTGGGCCGGGATCCGCCGCAGCAGCAACCGGCAATATTTGCAGGATGAGCGAATTCACTTTATCGTCTTGGATTATACCGATAAAGAGATACTGAAAGGGCAACTCAGCACTTTTGTGAATGAACATGGCAGGTTTGATCATATTATACATGTTGCAGGCCTGACGAAAGCCCTCCATAAGTCGGATTTCGACAAGGTGAATTATGAACAGACACGACATTTAGCGGATGCACTTTTTGAGATCGATGCCCTACCCGACTCGTTTGTGTTGATGAGTTCGCTCAGTGCCATTGGCGTAGGCGACGAAATCAACTACACGCCATTAAACTCCGCCCACCTTCCCAAACCGAACACAGCTTATGGTAAGAGTAAGCTGAAAGCTGAGAACTATATCAAAAGCCTTGACGGTTTCCCTTACCTGATACTTCGCCCGACCGGTGTTTACGGGCCACGAGACAAGGATTACCTTATCCTTATGAAGGCAGTGAAGAGTGGGTTGAATGTGGGTGCAGGATTTAAAAAGCAGCTTCTGTCATTTATCTACAGCGATGATCTGGTGAGCGTTATTTTCACTCTTATTGAAAAAGGTATCCGCAGAAAAGAGTATTTTGTTGCAGACGGAGATCTGTACACAGACACTGAATTCAATAGCATAGTGCAGGAAGCGCTTCAAAAAAAGCATGTGTTGCGGTTAAAGGTCCCGCTTTGGCTTGTGAAGCCTGCAGCATGGATAAATGAAAAAGTATCCGGGTTGTCAGGTAAAGCGACAACGTTCAACACAGACAAATACCTCATTATGAAGCAACGCAACTGGGCTTGCGATATTTCGCCACTGGAAGATGATATCGGCTTTGTACCCAAGTGGAAGCTGAGAGAAGGGATAGAGAAGACAATTGAATGGTATAAAAAAGAGGGATGGCTGTAAAAACATCAACAGATTAGTCATATGAAATACAAACTATTGGTTCTTGATGTAGACGGCACATTGGTGAACAGTAAGAAAGAGCTGTCGGAACAGACTTTGACAGCTCTTTTAAAAGTTCAACACATGGGGCTGCGCATTGTATTGGCTTCGGGGCGCCCTGCCTATGGCCTGCGCCATCTGATTGAAAAACTTGAACTTAAGAAATGGGGCGGATACATACTTTCTTATAATGGTGGCCAGATTATTGATGTTGGTAACGACAAGGTTATATTCGAAAAAAGAATAGACCCGTCAATGATTCCTTATCTGGAAAAGAAAGCTCAGAAGAACGGTTTTGGTATCTTTACCTATCATAACAACCAGCTTATAACGACTAAACCGGGCGACAAGCATATTCAGGACGAAGCAGCACTTAATGGCCTGGAAATTGTTCCGGTAAAAAACCTTTCTTCAGTAGTGGATTTTTCACCCTGCAAGTGTGTTTTGTCAAGTGATGACGAAACAGCCCTAGTTGCTCTGAAAGATTACTGGAGAAAGCGTCTGGCAGGCGTCCTTGATGTATACCGGTCCGAATCGTTCTTCCTTGAAGTAGTACCGGAGTTTATTGACAAGGGAAATACCTTGGGTGTATTGATAGAAAAGCTTGGAATAGATGCAAAAGAAGTAATGGCAATAGGTGATGGCAGGAGAGATTTTTCAATGCTTCAGCTTGCAGGCTTTGGGGTTGCCATGGGTAATGCGCGGGATTCGATCAAAGCCTGTGCCGACTATATAACCGGGGACAATGATAATAACGGAGTAGCTACCGCGGTACAGAAACTTCTCATTGCCAGTACCCGTCCGGCAGATATTTCGCTTGACGAGCTGAACGCAGGTAACCGCGATACGCTTATGGGCAATCTTGGAATTCAATATACCTACGCTTCGGAAGGACGTGTTGAAGCTGTGATGCCGGTAGACAAACGAACACGCCAGCCTTTTGGAATATTACATGGCGGCGCTACGTTGGCGCTTGCTGAAACGGTAGCCGGACTCGGCTCGATGATTATTTGCGAACCTGACGAAATTGTTGCAGGCATGCAGCTCAGTGGCAATCACATATCTTCCGCACACGAAGGAGATACGGTACGAGCCATTGGAACAATCATTCATAAAGGCCGCTCCTCGCATATATGGAATGTGGATGTTTTCACATCTACCAACAAATTAATCTCTTCCATCAGAGTAGTTAACAGCGTATTGAGAAAAAGATGAGAGATCAGAATGCATATCACACCCTGGATGCACTTATAGAGCAAGACAGATGTTTTGCAATATTCAGGCTGCCAGAAGAAACCGCCCCCCGGTTTATTATGCAAACAAACGGGGCGCCTTCTCTTTTTGGGAATGTTGATGACCTGAACGGGCAGCATGGATTTGTAATCGCTCCTTTCCGGGTAACTGCAGAATTACCCGTTATAGTGATACGGCCTGATTGCACCAGCCTCCCGGAAATGAATATTGTTATTCCGGAGAATCAGCAACGGAAAACCAAACCGCAGGTGTATGAGAGTACTGACAAGGTAAAGTATAGTATCTTGTTCGAACTATTCAAAAAACCACTGTTAAACGGCAAAATGAAAAAGCTGGTACTGTCGAGGAGAAAGACAATTGACAGTGAAGAAGCATTTTCGCCAGGGCGCACATTCTTCAAAGCAGTAGAAAAATATCCCCAATCGTATGTGTATCTTTTCCATACACCTGAAAGCGGCACATGGCTGGGGAGTTCACCAGAAGTACTCCTGTCTGGAGCAAAAGAAAGGTGGCAAACCGTCGCCCTGGCGGGAACCCACTATTCCGGCAACAGCGATGTGTTGTGGGACGACAAAAATCTCAGGGAGCAGCACCTTGTAACTTCCTACCTTATAAAGCAGCTCTCTTGTTTTAACATAACACCGGGGATAAACGGCCCATACACAGTTAAAGCGGGCAACCTGGCTCATCTGCGCACAGATTTAAGCTTCTGTATTCCTGACAAATCGAAGGCCGGAACTTTGTTAAATGCGTTCCATCCGACTCCTGCAGTATCGGGGCTTCCTAAAAATGAAGCCTGCCAGTTTATTCAAGATAATGAGGGTTACGACCGCCGTTACTATTCTGGATTCCTTGGTATGCTGGATACGAATGGAGAAACCGGAATCTATGTAAACCTCAGATGTATGCAAATTGAAAAAAAATCGCTTACTTTGTTTGCCGGCGGAGGCTTGCTCGCCACTTCTTCTTTGGATGACGAATGGGAAGAGACAGAGCATAAGCTAAAGACTATGTTAGATATACTTGAATAAGTCGCGGGTATGTACTCAGAAAAAAAGAATGTTTTACAATTAGTGGCGCTGCTCAAAGCGCATGGCATTACCGATATTGTATTGTCTCCTGGATCGCGAAACTCTCCTCTCATCCATTCTTTCGCTACAGATAAGTTTTTCACTTGCTACAGTGTAGTAGATGAACGGAGTGCCGGTTTTTTTGCATTGGGTGTAATACAAGCTTCGGGCAAACCTGTGGCAGTATGCTGTACTTCAGGTACTGCTGCCCTGAATCTGGGTCCGGCCGTAGCAGAAGCCTTTTATCAGCAACTGCCGCTTTTGGTAATCACCGCAGACCGTCCCGCTGCATGGATCGGACAGATGGATGGGCAAACTGTCCCGCAAGCCAATATATTCAAGGAGATAACACGCTGTTCGGTTCAACTGCCTCAGATAGCAGATGATGAAGAAGAATGGTATTGTAACCGGCTTATCAATGAAGCAATACTTGCCTTGAGCTCAGTTGTTCAAGGCCCTACACATATAAATATTCCTTTGGACGAACCCTTGTTTGGCTTCAACAGGGAAACCCTTCCCTCTGTACGTGTAATACGCCAGTCTGTACCGGGATACATAATAAACAGGGAAGACGGTTATGACCGGCGATTTGCCGGCTATCGGAAACGTATGATTATAGCCGGGCAGCTGCCTCCTGAGAACGGCTTGGCCAACATCCTGTATAAACTCCGCGAGATATCGGGAGTAGTAGTGCTGTCGGAACAGCTCTCAAACATCCCCGTAAAGGAGACTTCTCCTTTCGACATAGTACTTTATACGGCTTCTGGAAAAGAACTGGAAGAGCTAACACCCGATTTGGTGATAACACTGGGAGGACATATTGTTTCCAAACGTCTGAAGCATTTCATCCGTTCGGCAGATATCAGCGAACACTGGCATATTTCACCTTCAGGAGAGGTTACAGACACTTTTCAACGAGTTACTGACATTGTCAGGAGCGATGATGAAACATTTCTTAACTATTTGGCAGAGATTCCGCCCAATACGGAGGCGAAGGGTTTCCGTGACATATGGGAAAGACATTGTGCATCAGTCACCAGGCCGGAGGCCGCATTTTCCGATCTTTACGCGGTAGGAGCTTTTATGCAGAAGCTGCCGGAAGATGCCTCCCTCCAATTAGGGAACAGCAATAGCGTGCGACTGGCGCAATTGTTCGATGTTCCGCCTTCCACACGCCTTTATTGTAACAGGGGGACTAATGGAATAGACGGGTCGCTCTCAACAGCGGTTGGGTATGCTGCTTCTTCGGGCAGGCTCACCTTTCTGCTGATTGGCGACCTGAGTTTCTTCTACGACATAAATGGCCTTTGGAATAATTATAAGGATAGCAACCTGCGTATAATGCTGAATAATAACGGCGGAGGTGAGATATTTCACATTCTTCCGGGATTGAACAGATCGGAAGTGTTGAATGAATACATTACGGCAGCACATGCAACCGAGGCCGGAAGCTGGGCACAACAGCAGGGATTTATCTATCTTTCCGCCCGTAATGCAGAGGAGCTGCAACGGCATCTGCCGCAATTCATCGGCATGGAGAGCGAGAAACCTGTTCTGCTTGAAGTCTTTACATCCATTGAAAAAAACGCAGAACAGATAAAATCTTATTATCATCAACAAAAAACAAAAAAACAACGTTCCCGATAAGTGGACACTGAGAATGAACTTGTCTTAAATGTTTTCGATAAAAGATGTGCAGAAAGATAATTTATTTGTATTATGCCTTTACAAGATAACAACTGTTTTTTTTACTTGAATTATCAAGAGCAGGAAAAACTAATTTTAATAAAAACAGATCAATGACAAACAGAGAATGGAAGACTATTAAAGAGTATGAAGATATTCTTTTTGATTTTTATAACGGGATAGCACGGATTACGATAAACCGGCCGCGGTATCGTAACGCCTTTACTCCCAATACCACCGGAGAGATGAGCGATGCCTTGCGTATATGCCGTGAAGAAGCCGATATATGCGTAATAGTTATTACCGGGGCTGGAGACAAGGCTTTTTGCTCGGGAGGTGATCAGAATGTAAAGGGTAAGGGTGGATACATAGGCAAGGATGGCGTTCCACGCCTTAACGTGCTGGATGTTCAAAAACAGATCAGATCGCTCCCGAAACCTGTTATTGCAATGGTGAACGGATATGCCATCGGAGGAGGACATGTGTTGCATGTGGTCTGCGACCTGTCTGTAGCATCTGATAATGCTGTCTTCGGACAGACAGGTCCCCGTGTGGGCAGCTTCGATGCCGGCTTCGGGTCGTCATACCTTGCCCGTATCGTAGGGCAGAAAAAAGCCCGCGAGATATGGTTCCTCTGCCGCCAGTACAGTGCACAAGAGGCGCTTGAAATGGGACTTGTAAACAAGGTGGTTCCATACGAAAGATTAGAGGATGAGGTGGTTGAATGGGCAGAAGCCATGATGCAGCACAGCCCGCTAGCGCTCCGCATGATAAAGGCGGGTCTTAATGCCGAACTGGACGGTCAGGCCGGTATACAGGAGCTGGCAGGTGATGCAACCATGCTTTATTATCTCACTGATGAGGCACAGGAAGGCAAGCAGGCATTTCTTGAAAAACGTAAACCGGATTTTACACAATTCCCCAAATTTCCTTAATCTGATAGAATATGTTCCGGATAGAGATCATACCACATACACTCCTGTTCAAACAGCCGGCAGGCACATCAAGAGGTGTTTATACCGAACACAGTGTATGGTATGTGGTTTTCCGAAACGAGGAGGAGAAACATCATTACGGAGTAGGAGAATGTGCGCCGCTCCACGATCTTAGCTGTGATTATGATGCCCATTACGCCGAAAGGCTGGCCACTTTTTGTAAGATAACGGAAGAGAGACAGAGGGTTGATACGGAATTGCTCCGTAATTACCCGTCAATCCTTTTCGGGCTGGAAACAGCTATGCGGCACTATAGGGAACGTAGATGGCAGCTATGGGATAGCCCGTTCAGCCGTGGTGAAGAGGGCATAACTATAAACGGGCTTATCTGGATGGGTGAGTATGCCGATATGTTAAAACAGATAGAATCGGTACTGGCAAGGGGATTTAACTGTGTAAAACTCAAGATCGGCGCTATTGGTTTTGACCGCGAGCTAGCCCTGCTTCGTTTTATACGCAGCCGTTATAGTGAACGTGAAGTGACATTGCGCGTAGATGCTAACGGGAACTTCTCACCAGGGGATGTTAAGGAGAAGCTTCATCAGCTTGCCGGGCTTGGTATACACTCCATAGAACAGCCTGTTAGAGCAGGACAGTGGCATGAGATGGCCGGGTTATGTGAATCCTCACCGCTACCCATAGCTTTGGATGAAGAGCTGATAGGAGTTAACGATCCTGCTGAAAAGAGAAAGCTGCTTGAGACAATCCGTCCCCAATATATTATACTTAAGCCATCATTACATGGAGGAATTGCCGGATGTGCCGAATGGATGGAGCTTGCCGGCGAAATGGACATTGCGTGGTGGATAACATCTGCGCTTGAATCGAACGTGGGACTGAACAGTATTGCCCAGTGGTGTTCAACATTCAACAACTCACTGCCGCAGGGATTAGGAACAGGAATGCTGTATATAAACAATATACCGATGCCCTTGGAAATTAGGGGAGACATGTTGTGGTTCAACCCGAAAGGAGGGATGCCGGATGTGTTCGAATACTTTTCATGATATGGACAAAATTATTATCGGCGGAATAGCTTATACTAAAGAAGATTTTAAAGAAGGCCGGAAAACCGGTTTCACCGGTGAATCTACTTTTCATCACCAACTGTATATGTTTTTGAAGGATTGGTTCTCCGGGACTCCAACAATGCGGCTGAACACTTCCGGATCTACAGGTGTGCCTAAAGAGATTATCGTGCGCAAAGAACAGATGCTGCAAAGCGCAAAGATCACATGCGACTTCTTCGAACTGAAAAGAAATGACAAGGTGCTGCTTTGCCTTCCGTTAGATTATATTGCAGGAAAGATGATGGTAGTACGTGCCCTATATGCAGGGCTGGACCTCTATCTTGTGAAGCCATCAGGCCATCCGCTTCTCGGTACAGATATCACGTTCGACTTTGCTGCAATGGTGCCGTTACAGGTATATAACTCCCTTAAGCGGGATAAAGAGAGAGAACGGTTATCTAAAATAAAACATCTGATAATAGGAGGAGGGGCAATTAATGAGAAAATTGAAAAAGCGCTGAAAGATTTTCCGAATGCTATCTACTCGACCTACGGAATGACCGAAACTCTTTCCCATATAGCTCTGCGCAGAATAAACGGGACCGAAGCCAGCTCTTATTATACCCCCTTCCCAACAGTTTCACTTACATTATCAGATGACAATACGCTAATAGTAGATGCCCCATTGGTTACCGATGGCCCATTAAAAACAAACGATGTGGCTGAACTTCGTCAAGATGGAAGCTTCCGCATTACAGGAAGGAAAGACAATATAATCAATACGGGAGGCATCAAAGTACAGATAGAGGAAATTGAGCAGGTATTAAGCTCTCATATAACAGGCAACTTTGCGATCACATCGATACCGGACCCAAGGCTGGGTGAAGCAATTGTATTGCTTGTGGAACAGCCCGTCTCTCCTGTTTCTGTCAGGAAAGCAATAGAGCAGCTTCTTCCGCGCTATTTGCAGCCTTTACACATCTACGCCGTAACTGCCATTCCGCAAACGGGAAATGGAAAGATCAGCCGCACAGCAACAAGACAGCTGGCAATTCATTCCGGAGTCATGGGGGACCGGCCGTAACCAATGTCAATACGCTAATTACATGCAACTTAGAGAAGATAAAATAAATCTATCGTTGCCAAGGGTAAGATATATACATTAATTTTGTATTTTTGCTCATCTAAAAAGAAGATTATATGAAGATAGCACTTATCGGTTACGGAAAGATGGGGCATGAAATAGAGAAAATTGCCCGGGACAGAGGTCATGATATTGTCTGCATAATAGACATTAATGAAGAGCATAAGTTCAGCACTCCGGAGTTTAAAAGTGCCGATGTTGCAATCGAATTCTCTTCACCCGAAAGCGCCCTGCAAAACTACAAGCAGGCTTTTGCAGCCAACGTACCGGTAGTATCGGGAACCACCGGTTGGCTTGAACACCTAAGCGAGATAAAAGAGGAGTGTGACAAAAACGGAAAAACATTTTTTTATGCATCCAACTTCAGCCTGGGGGTTAATCTATTCTTTGCTCTCAACAACTATCTGGCTAAGCTGATGAACCGATATCCCGATTACGATGTGCGCATTGAGGAGACTCATCACATACACAAGCTTGATGCGCCAAGTGGAACAGCTATCACCCTTGCCGACGGCATCATGGCGTATATCGGCAGAAAAGAGAGATGGGTACTGGATGAACCCGTTTCTCACGAAGAGTTGCAGATAAAGGCATTTCGTGAAGGAGAGATACCGGGCATCCACACAGTTATTTATGAATCTGACGCCGACTCCATACGCATCACTCATGATGCCAAAAGCCGCAAGGGATTTGCCCTTGGTGCTGTACTTGCTGCAGAGTTCACAAAAGATAAAAAAGGATTCCTTGGTATGAAAAATTTGCTGGGAACTTTTTAAACATAATTATCAATTTACAAATATGACATTAAAAGAGAGATTTTCTAATGCTACACGCCGGCAATGGTTCTGGCTTGTCGTATGGGTTGTGATAACAATACTATTCTCGATATGGGCACATACCCCGGCGATATTGCTTTTTATTTTTCTTGTATTTGATATATATATCACCAAATTCATACCTTGGTCTTTCTGGAAGAAATCTAAGAATAAAACATTCCGCAAAACCATGGAATGGGTCGATGCTATTCTGTTTGCACTGATTGCAGTATATTTCATCAACACATTTTTCTTTCAAAACTATCAGATACCCACATCATCACTTGAAAAATCGTTGCTGGTTGGCGACTTCCTGGCAGTGAGCAAGCTCAGTTACGGAGCGCGGGCGCCCATAACGCCTTTGTCGTTCCCGCTGGCACAGCACACCATGCCGATAGTAGGCGGCAAATCGTACATCGAAAAGCCTCAGTGGAAATACAACCGGCTAAAGGGTTTCGGAAAGGTTAAAAGAAACGATATCGTAGTATTCAACTTTCCTACCGGCGACACTGTCGCTCTTAACCAGCAGGGAGTTGATTTCTACACGCTCGCCAAACACAATTCCAACGGCAGTGCCGGAGTACGGTCAGACAGGCGCACCTACGGAGAGATAGTCTATCGCCCTGTGGACAGGCGTGAGAATTACGTGAAGCGCTGTATAGGTCTCCCCGGAGAAACCATAGAACTGAGAAACGACTCCGTTTTTATTGATAGTTCATTCCTACCCAACCCACGACTCGCTCAACACAACTATATAATACACACAGACGGAACAGTTATTGCTGACGATGTTTTCAGTGACCTGGGTATTAACAAGGCCGATTATTTCACACAGGACAACTACGGACAGGTAGTTACCCGCACACAAGATCTGGATGGTGCAGACAGCCTGAGCATGGCATGGTTTGGTTTGTATCCACGCAATGGTAATAACGGAAGAGTCTATTTCAGCATCCCTATGACCGGTGAAATGGTTGATAAGATGAAGGCAAAACCATTCGTCTGGGACGTTATCAAAGAGAGTGAACAACCGGGATTGAACTACTACTATCCTCTCAATTACGATACCGGGTGGACCCGCGACACATTCGGGCCGCTATGGATTCCCAAAAAAGGAGCTACCATCAGCTTCGATACCAACGTACAATTAAAAGTTGCAGTCTATGAAAGATGTATTAAAAACTATGAAGGCAATGATTTTGCCTTTCGCAACGGAAAAGTTTATATCAACGGTAACGAGGCAGATTCGTACACATTCAGGTTCGACTACTACTTTATGATGGGTGACAACCGCCATAACTCCGCCGATTCACGCGTGTGGGGATTTGTACCCGAAGACCATATAGTGGGACAACCCTTCCTTATATGGCTGTCGCTGGAAAAAGACAAGGGGTGGTTTGAAGGTAAGATAAGATGGAAGAGGCTGTTTCGAAGTGCGAAAATACCGGCATGACAGATAGGCATCACGCGGGAATAATTCTTCTGCCATCTCTTTATCTTGCACCTGTACAGTATTATGCCGCACTGTTTCAGAGCAGTGGTGCTTTAATAGAGATTCAGGACAATTATCAAAAACAGTCGTACCGAAACCGATGCACCATAGCCGGAGCCAATGGGGCACTATCACTTAGTATACCAATTGAAAAGCCGGAAACGGCAAAATGCAAAATGAAAGATATCCGCATTGCCGAGCATGGCAATTGGCGGCATCTGCACTGGAATGCCATTATTTCGGCTTATAACTCAACACCTTTTTTTCAATATTACGAAGATGATTTCCGCCCTTTTTACGAGGGGGGGAAACATAGATTCCTGCACGATTTCAACGAGCAGTTGCGAGAGCTTGTCTGCCGCCTCACCGGCATTGATACAACAGTGAACTATACCACAGAATATGCAAAGACCCAATCACAGGACATCTTCGATTTCCGCGAGGCAATACATCCAAAAAAACCTTCGGACTTCATAGCTCCCCGTTATTACCAGGTATTTGCTAAAAAAAATGGTTTTATCCCCAATCTCAGCATCATAGATCTTCTCTTTAACATGGGCAATGAGTCCCGGTTATATTTAAGAGAAAGCATATGGTAGCAGAAGGCCATATGGTCCGGAGCTGAACAGTAAAACAAACACAACATAAACAACATCGAGTTGGTCCAAAAATCGAGAGGGTGAAATGCATAATGCGTTTCACCCTCCTTCATTTAGTTACATCCGGAACCAATTATTCCCAACCGGGATTATTTGGAGCTAATGCCGGGTTCAAAGCAATTTCATTGATAGGAATTGCAAACAGATAGTTTTTAGGAGCAACAAACATAGGGGCAGTGGTTACACGAGCACTGTAAATGTCTATCGGTTTTGTAACATCCGTAACATCAAAGCCTTTTTTCAATTCCTCTACTTCTTCTGCCGTGTATAGAGTCGGATCAATAATCATTCCGTGACGCTTATTGGCTAAGAGATGTCCGGCTGCCCAGCGCATCAAATCGTAACGACGAACGCCTTCTCCAAACAATTCAACACCTCTTTCACGACGGATTTCACGAATCAAATTTGCATTACTGCCTTTAATCATCGGGTATTGCTCCACCAAACGGGGGTCGGCATCGGGCGATGATGTCAGTTTCACATTAAAGCCAACGCGTGCTCGCAAAGCGTTTACGGTTTTATCCAACTCTGGATCTTTACCCAGCTCTGCTCCGGCTTCAGCTCTTATCAACAAAATCTCGGCAAAACGGAAGACAGGAGCATCTACTGTTCCTTTATGGTGCTCGGAAACGTCTTCAGCTTCGTTGTAATATTTTATTATAGAATATCCTGTAGAACAAGCGCCACTATTACCCTTTGTAGCAACAATCTTTTGAATTGCCGGTCGATTCCCTTTCAATAAATACGTAAATTCTCCCGGCTCTGGAGTAGCTACCGTTTGCAATAATCGAGGGTCACGGTTATTCAACTCTTTAATCATTCCCTCACCTACAGAGTGTAAGGGTGAAGAAGCATAGGGTTTCCCGTCAATTGACAAATAGTTTTCCATGCATTCGCGGCTCATACCAATAGGGGTTTCTCCACGCGACATTTGCCTTGAAACATTGTTTCCTTTTCCAATTGCCGGATCGTATTCTTTTGACAAAATAACTTCTTTATTATTGTTGTAGTTAGATTGAATAAACAATTCGTAATAGGATTTTGAAGGTTTACTACCCTCAAATAATTTATAACCGTACTCAGGCTTCATTAATTCACCGGCGGCAGCATAAGCTGCTTCCAAAAATTTAACATCGCCTTCAATACCGTGATAACGACGATAAGAGCCTTCGAATAAACAAATGCGGGCTTTTAAAGCAATAGCGGCATCTTTGCTTACACGGCTCACTTTGGTTTTTCCAGGCAGGTAACTTATTGCCAAATCAATATCACGTAAAACATTATCCATAACAAGCGTACGTGAATCACGGGCTTTGTATAACTCTTCGCTACCCGGTAAAAGTACAGTTTCATACCATGGCACGTCTCCATACGTTCTCACCTTATTGAAATACTCCCACGACTTGAAGAAAAGCACTTCACCCAGATACTTTTTCTTGATGGCATCTGTTTCAGGTGACTTATCATAATTTTGGATAAAATCGTTACAGGCGCGTACCACTTCCCAATCCCACGGTGTATTATTTTTGTCGGTAGGTGCAACGTGATGGCCGAAAGCCACATCATTTTTCTCCCAAGTGAGCATTTGATCGGCATCGGCGTCTAAATTGAGCATTCCGCCCATAGTATAGTCTTGCGGATTACCGTGTCCGGTAATCATTTTCTCATAAAACCAGTTACAATATTGCTCCAACGAACTGGCATTAGCGGTACTGAAAAACTTTCCCTTTTCAATTTTATCGGGTGGAAGTTCATCAAAGTCACAACTTATGAATCCCATCACCAACGTTGCCATAACGTATAATATGTATTTGTTTTTTTTCATTGTTATCTATAGTTTAAAATGTTACATTAAATCCAAAAGAGAATGTGCGGCTAAACGGATATCCCTTACCTTGATCTTCAAACTGCGGACTTCCGTCATTTTTGTCAAATCCTGATACATCTGGCTCAAGGTATTTAAACATTTTGGTGGCTTCCCACAAATTTTGTCCGCTGGCAAACACTCTAACTTGTGATATATTCAGTTTTTCGGGTATACTTGTTGGCAACGTATAGCTTAATGTCACATCGCGCAGACGAATATATGCTCCGTTTTGCAAGTATTTTGTTTGTACTTGGCGGCTTCTCCCGCTAAATGTAGGAACAGGGAAATATGCATCGGTATTTGTCTTGGACCAGGCATTATCCACGTGGTAATCGGTAATGGCGGCCCACCAGATTCCGCTATATCCCCAAAACTGACTTTCGCCAAACCATACGTCGCGCTTACCAACACCTTCAAACATAGCACGCAGGTCAAGCCCTTTCCAGCCAACGTTGGCATTGATACTATAACGATAACGAGGTGTACTGTTACCTATAATTTTACGATCTCCCGGCTCATCTACCGTATTTTTCCCGGGATTAATTTTTGGATCATTATCCAAATTCTTGTAACGGATATCTCCAGGTAACCAAGTTCGGCTGAAATGGCTTTGCGTATCTACCATTTTTGTAGCTTCTGCTTCATCGGCGATAAATCCATCAGTTACATATCCCCATATCTCTCCCAGTCTCTTCCCTTCGTAATGGTCAGCGAGCGAACGTGTAGGATTGTTGTATTTGGTAATCTCGGAGAATGCATCGGAGATACCCATACCAACACTATAAGTAAGTGTACTGCCCCCTACATCTGATATTTTATCATTCCATGTCAACATAAGCTCCCATCCGTTAGTACGCATATCGGCCAAGTTCTCTTTACCACCACTCGTCCCTAAAACTGCCGGATAGGCTTTGCTTACTACCATGTCTCTTGTACGACGCACGTAATAATCAAATGAACCCGACAAACGATTATTCAGTGTCGCAAAGTCCAGTCCCGCGTTTATGGTATTTACTCTTTCCCACGTGATATTGGTGCTTGCCAATGTGGATGGATTGATCCCTTTCAAAATAGCATTGTTTATCACATAGTTATAAGTTCCGGGGCTTAATGTTCCAAGATATTGGAAGTTATTGTCAACGACCTGATTTCCCAAATCACCATAGGATGCTCTCAATTTCAGGTATTCCAATGTAGCTCTTAACGGTTCATAGAAACCTTCTTCCGACACTCTCCAACCTGCCGAAACCGATGGGAAGAAACCCCATTGTTTACCTACGGGATATTTGGAGGAACCGTCGTAACGACCATTTGCTTCAAGCAGGTATTTACCCATGTAATCATAATTTAAACGATAGAAAATACCTTTTACAGCCCAAGAATCTCCCGGCTCTTTAATGTTAATAAACTTATCGGCAAGTCCTCCGTTGGTCAGTTCGTTTACAAATAAATCCTGTGATTCAATTTCTAACTTATTGTAATCTTTTCGCTCATCGTTATATCCGGTCATTAACTTAAAATTATGACTTTTAGCAAGGTTAAAGTCATATTCTGCCCACAAGTTCATAGCACGATAAACATCACCGCTTCTGTACTGCCAGACTCCATTGGGTGTATTTACGGCTACCGGTGGAGTATTTACATCGGGTTGTACCTGATAGATTGTTTTTTTATGCTCGCGATATGTACTGAACCAATAGTTTTGCGTATAATCACCCTTAATTGACAATCCTTTTATAGGCGTAATATTAAAACCTCCGGTGTACCAAAAATCTTTATCAGCAGTTGTGGTACGCCCGGCAAGAGCCATACGCCCGGCAATATTGTAGTTAAAATTATCGCCTTGCAAAGCAGCAAAATCAGTTCCGTTAGGTAAGTAAATAGGAATATGCGGAAACATGCGATAAACTTCATAATACGGGGAACCCATACCGAAGTTATTGGTAGGCACATTTTTATCAGAGTTATTCAGTTTGGTATTGAAGTTCAATTGTAGCCAATCATTCACTTGCGTGGTAAAATTGAAAGCTATATTAAAGCGTTTATATTTATCCTGTCCAAAACGGAATAAGCCGTCCTGTCCTTTATAGCCAACCGAACCATAATAGGTACTCTTCTCCGAGCCACCGGAAAGACTGGCGTTATGCTGCTGCATAAATGCAGCATCATTGTAAAACTCTTTATACCAATCGGTATTACCGGCATAACCCCATTGTCCTCTGCTAGTGAACTTTCCAGTCGTATCCAAGAATGCAGAAGGGTTGTTAACCGGGTCAGCAATGAACTTTTTAGTCGCTTCAATTTGCTCAGCAGAGAAATAGGCTCCCCCACCGTTATTAATGTTTGCCTGGTTAATGGATTCCAACCATTTGTCTGAAGCCATGCCTTTAGGCAAGCGGCTGGGTGATGACCAAGCAAAACTGTTGTTATAATTGATCTGCAATTTTTGATTAAGTTTACCGCGTTTGGTTGTAACCAAAATCACACCGAATGAGCCACGCGGACCGTAAACGGCTGCAGATGCGGCATCTTTCAATACCGAAACGCTTTCGATGTCTTGTGGATTAATTAGGTTAAGGTCTGTTTCAACCCCATCCACAAGCACCAGGGCCGATCCGCCATTAAGCGATGTAGCTCCACGGATATTGAACTTTGTTTCAGAAGTAGGGTCGCCAGTCTTAAAGCTTATGTTCAAATTAGGAATAGCGCCCTGCAAACCTTTGGCTGCATTTACAAGGGGACGGTCGTTAAGTATCTCACTATCTACCATCTGTACCGCACCCGTCAGATTCACTTTCTTCTGTGTGCCGTATCCCACGACCACTATCTCATTTAATATTTTGGTATTTTCATGCAACACAATACTGAATGTGTTTCTACCGGCGGTAATAATATCTTGTGATTCATATCCCACATAGGAAATCTCAAGTATGGCGTCAGGAGCAACATTTAATACGAAAGTTCCATCAATGTCAGTGACAGTACCGTTGGAAGCATTTCCTTTCTCAACAATGGTTGCGCCGATAACAGGTTCACCCTTGTCATCATTAATAACTCCCGAGATTACTCTTGTAACCAGTTGTTGCTTATTATCTTCAGGCGATGAAATGTTATTATTCCCCTTTTTGTTATTTTTCAGGAGAACACGGTTGTTAATCACTTTAAAACTTACGTCAGATCTACCGAAAATATGTGACAGAACATTTTCTATTCGTTCATTCTTCACATTGACCGACACATCGGACAGTTTTTCTGAAAGGATGTCAGCATCGTAAGAAAATTCATACCCCGTTTGTTGATGTAGCTCCTCAACTACATTTCCCACAGTCGGGTTGTTTAATGTGATCTTTACATTCACTGATTGCGAAGCCAATGCAGACGCAAACACTTGCGAACTCAGTAAAAAAAGCAGTAAGAACGATTTTATCGTCCTTAACAATTTAGATTGGACAACAGCCGTTTGTACCATCATCCCAAGGGTTACATGTTCATTCATACATTTTAGTTTTTCTAATTAAAAAAAGTTTAGTAAACTTATCTGTTTTATTATATAATGAAAGTGAATTTACTTTCTGCATAGTTTGTTTTTTAATAAGACTAATCAGTTAACCTGAATCTATGCCTAAGCAGCATTCTCTCAAATTGACTTAATTCATGATACGTTTTTCAGTAATAAAAACTTCATTCCCTTCTATACTATAATCGATTGGAGCAAGAAAGCTAAGTATGTCAAGTACTTCCTTCAACGATTCTTCCCGGTTAATAACATACCGGTAACGCCGATCGGCCAGTTTCTTGGATTCCAGATTGATGTTTACATCATAAATAAGGCTCAACTTGTTAACAATTTCACGCAATGTGGCATTCTCAAACTTAATTTGATCAAGGTGCCATGAGGTGAGTGTATTAACATCAACCGTCGAAACGCTGTACCTGTTGTTTTCGGCATTGTACACCACCTTTTCTCCGGGTGACATTTCAAAAACATCTTTTTTGCGATTATCTTGCAACACCACTTTTCCCGATGCAAGAATGGTTTCCACACAACGTCCTTCATCGTCCACAAAAAGGTCGAAAGACGTTCCGGTAACTTTCACATTTATATGGGGAGATGTTACCATAAAAGGCGATTCGGGATTCTTTTTAACATCGAAATAGGCTTTACCTTTTAATGAAACCTGACGATGTTCAGATGAAAACGACTCGGGTATCCGAAGTTCTGAAAACTGAGCCAACCAAACAGTTGAACCATCCTCCAGATCTAATTTCTTTACAGACTCGTTCCCTGCGACAACAATAGTAGTATACTTCCCTGCAGTAAATCGTGTCCAGGCAAATAGAGAGAGAGAGATAATAATTACAGCAACTGCGGCATATTTCAGTATATTCCGGAAACGATAAAGCGATGTGCGGCTGCGGATTTTCTTCTGAACACGAAAAAGAGCCAACGAATTCTCAGCTACTGTGTTGTATTTCGTATATTCTTTAAGTATCTTTAATTTGCTTACCTCAGCGAAAAGTTGACTGTTTTCAGCTGAAGCGATACGCCATTCTTCAAGTTTTTGTCGTTCGTTAACCGACAGTTGTTGAGAAAAATATTTGACCAATAAGGAAAAACCTGAATCCATCGAAATAATCTTATATACAAGCTAAACGAACAACCGGTAAAAACTACGGAGTATAATTACACTTTTCTTCAAAATATTTCACATATAAGCATCAAAAGAAGAAAATCGTATGGGGATAAATGTTTTCGAAGGTATTTAATTGTCAGGTAAATATGACTTTCAACAGTACGTTGGGGCATTTGTAATTTCTCTGCTACTTCATTCATCTTCAATCCATCGCGATATACCAGTTCAAACGCACGTCTGCGCGCTTCAGGAAGCTGGCTGAGCAGGGCGTTCAATTGTTCCTCAAAGTCTTTACTGAAAAGTTCTTTTAAAGGCTGGCAATCGTTCTCAATATAAGAGTGATACTCAATGGCCGATTTCAAAAGCGCCTCCTGAACATATTTTTCCAATCGACTGTTTTTCTTAATGTAATCTATACACCTAGAATATGCCGATTGAAACAGATAACTGTAAAATCCTTCTCCCATATGGAGTTCATTCCGTTTTTCCCAAACATATACGAATACCTCCTGAGCAATATCTTCTCCCACAGTTTTATCATCAAGAATGGTAGTGGCATATGCCGCAATTTTCGGATAAAAACAGCAGAACAACTCTTCAAACAGAGATTGAGAAATTGTCTGAGATGCAGTAAAAGAAATATGGTTGCAACGTGTTACCAAATAATGAAAAATGAAGCGATCTTAAATTTTTCCAAAAGTAGAAAAAATTCTTCATTAACGAAAAAAATTAACTTAAGCCGGTAATATTTTTTTTAATGCTCATAACTGTACATCCACTTAATTTTAAAAGTTCAAGTTTCGCATGTCAAGTATTCAACTAAATATTAGTCTGACAATGCTTTGTGGCTCATTTATCGATTTACATGCTATCTGATAAATAACTCGCCTCGCTCGAACAGCATATCAGATGATGCCTGTTTCATCGAATGGTTTTCCTCTAAACATTTTATAGGTTCCATATTTAGCTAAATAAGTTTTGAGTCTTCTCCGAAAACCTCAAAACCCAATTTTATTGGTTTTCAACTTATTGAAAATCAATGATTATCTTTTGAAATTTTCAAGAAAAAAGACTTATCGGAGGAGACTCAGTTTTAATTTATACATGCGAAACTTGAATTAAATTAAACATAAAACAGATCATAAACATAACAGGGGACCAAAAGGAAACAGGGCTTCGGTTTACCAAAAAATGAGTTATACATACAATTTAAGTAATATTGCACTTGCGGGTTGACTCTGGAAGATGAATTCCCGCTCTGTTTATCGTGTTCATTTTAACGATTTTTGCTATCTTTGCACCGTTTAAAAAAAAAGTACCGTAAAATTATGTGTCATAAGAGAAGAGTCCGTTTCGCACCCAGTCCCACAGGCCCCCTACATATTGGGGGAGTACGGACAGCATTGTATAACTACCTATATGCCAAACAGCAGGGGGGTGATTTCATCCTTCGTATTGAAGATACCGATTCTGCGCGGTTTGTTCCTGGAGCGGAAGAGTATATACAGGAGACATTCGACTGGCTTGGCCTCCAATTTGATGAAAGCCCCCGGAAGGGTGGAAGTTACGGTCCCTATAAACAGTCGCAACGCAGGGAAATATACAAAGAGCATGTTAAATTATTACTTGAGAAAGGAGCAGCCTATATTGCCTTTGATACACCTGAAGAGCTGGATGCCAAAAGATCGGAAATTCCCAATTTTCAATACGATGCATCGACAAGGAACAACATGCGCAACTCTCTCACCTTGACTGAGAAAGAGACTGATTTACTTATAAAATCGGGGATGCAATATGTTGTCCGGATTAAAATTGAGCCTGATAACGAAATCATTGTGGACGATATGATTCGCGGCAAGGTGGCTATCAACTCTTCAGTCGTGGATGATAAGGTAATATACAAATCATCGGACGAACTGCCAACATATCATCTTGCGAACGTGGTTGACGATCACCTGATGGAGATCACGCACGTAATCCGCGGAGAAGAGTGGTTGCCCTCTGCACCGCTGCACGTATGGCTATACAAGAGCTTTGGCTGGGAAGAGGCCATGCCCCGGTTCGCACATCTCCCCCTCCTGTTAAAACCTGAAGGAAGCGGCAAGCTGAGTAAACGCGATGGAGACCGTCTCGGTTTTCCAGTTTTCCCGTTAGAGTGGAGGGATCCTGTATCGGGAGAGGTCTCTTCGGGTTACCGTGAAAGCGGTTATCTACCTGAAGCGGTAATTAATTTCCTTGCTTTTTTGGGATGGAACCCCGGAACAGAGAAGGAAATATTCTCTCTGGAAGAACTTGTACAGGCGTTTTCATTTGAGCGGTGCAGTAAAAGCGGAGCAAAATTCGATGTTGAAAAAGCCAAGTGGTACAACCATCAGTATATACTCCACACCTCCAACAATGAGTTAGCCGGTATGTTTGCCCCCATCCTACTGGAAAAAGGGGTAAATGCACCTGCCGAAAAAGTGGTCAAAGTAGTGGCACTTGTAAAAGACCGCGTACATTTTGTGAAAGAGCTTTGGGATCAATCCTCATACTTCTTTGTCGCCCCAGCCGCATACGATGAAAAGACCATTCGCAAACGTTGGAAAAAAGAGACTCCCGGCCAGATGAAACAACTAATTGGACTGATTGAAAATATGACAGACTTTTCAGCAGAAAATCAGGAAAAGGCAGTAATGGATTGGATTAAGAATAACTGCTTTCATACCGGGAACATAATGAACGCGTTCCGCTTGGCAATTGTTGGCGTAGGGAAAGGCCCTCACATGTTCAACATAACCGAAGTTATCGGAAAAGAGGAGACTCTTTCCAGGCTGCAACAAGCTATTGATACCATACCAGTTCAGGAGAATGTATAATATAGGAATTTTTTTTATGGCGTTTTTTATACGCCTGGCTGCACTTTTTAAAAAAAAAGCGCGTCTGATGGTCAGCGGGCAGAAAGCTACATTCAGCAAACTGAAAGAGAAGATAGACCGGGAGTCCCGTTACATATGGCTACATGCAGCCTCATTGGGTGAGTTTGAACAAGCCCGCCCCCTTATTGAGGCGATAACAAAAGAGCATCCTGAGTATAAAATTCTGCTTACCTTTTTTTCTCCGTCGGGATATGAAGTTAGAAAAGATTATCCTTTGGCCGATATAGTGTGTTATCTGCCGTTCGACACAAAAAAGAACGTACGCCGATTTCTGGATCTGGCGAATCCTTTCATCGCCATTTTCATCAAATATGAGTTTTGGTATAACTATATTCACGAAAGCTTTCTTCGGAAGATCCCTGTCTATCTGGCCTCTGCAGTATTCAGGCCTGGTCAGCCCTTTTTTAAGAACAGACTGACACGTTACGGGAAAATGCTTCGCTTTTACTCACACTTTTTTGTTCAGGACGAACTATCGGCTAAACTCCTGAAAGGTAAAGGCATTGAAAATGTCACACTTGCCGGTGATACACGTATCGACAGAGTAATAGAGGTGCGGAATAATGCAAAGGAACTGCCGGTAGTTGAAAAATTTGCTGATAAAAAGTCAATCGTCATCGTAGCAGGCAGTTCCTGGGCCCCGGACGAAGATCTACTGATCGATTACTTTAACACTCACAGTGGATTGAAACTGATTATAGCACCTCATGAGATTGACGAGCCACGTCTAAGGGAGATAGAAAAGAAGCTGAAACGCGCACACTTGCGTTATTCAAATGCTACCGAGGAAAATATTACACAGTGTGAATGTCTTATAATCGATTGCTTCGGATTACTCTCTTCCATTTATCGATACGGCCAGATAGCCTATATAGGAGGCGGATTTGGAGAGGGAATTCACAATTTGCCCGAAGCGGCGGTGTATGGCATACCTGTCATCTTCGGGCCAAGATACTCAAAGTTCATTGAAGCTCATGGCCTTATAACTAACGGAGGTGGATTTTCCATCAGCAACAAGACAGAATTCAACAAAAAGATGGATGAGATGGCTCTTGATTCATCATCGAGGATAAATGCCGGTGTGAAAGCAAAAGAATATATATTCGGAAACGCTGGGGCGACACGTGAAATAATGAAGCTGATTTCACTCTGAAAAACTTGTAGTACCACAGAGAAAGGTCCATAATATACAAACAATTCAGTAGTTCAGTTGTTGTATAATAACCTCACAACGTTAACACAAAGAGGCATGAACAGTTCATCATCAAAAAAAAAGAAAATAAGAGTCAGAACAAGAATTTTTGTTCCTTTGGTATTTATTGTCGCTGTACTCTTCATAACCTATATTTTTCCCCGTCAGGGTAGTTTCAAATATTCGTTCAATGAAGGGAGACCCTGGCAGTATGGCCTGTTGACGGCTCCATTTGATTTCCCCATCTACAAGCCTGCAGAGCAGTTAAAGACAGAGCAGGACAGTATTTTGCAATTTTACGAACCCTACTTCATTATAAATTATGATGTACAGAAAAATGCCATTGCCGACTTTGATGCTGATGTAAACCTGAATGCCAAACTTGCCACTCTCTCTCCCGGATATAAACTGTATATCCGCGACAAGCTTAACGAGATATACAACAACGGCATAATGCGCTCAATCGACTACGACCTCATACATGAGTCAAAGACAAAGACTCTGCGAATAAAAGAAGAGAATGTTGCACAAGCCAGGTCGATAGAATCACTTTATACAATACGTACCGCATATGAAAAGATATTGAGCGATGCCCCTGCAAATATAGATGCAAACATTCTGAAAACGGCTGATATAAATGAGTATATCAGAGAGAATATAATTTACGATGCGGCAACATCAGAGAAAGCGCAAAATGAATTTATTCAGCAGGTTGATATCAGCCGCGGCATGGTGCAGCAGGGACAAAGAATTATTGACCAGGGAGAGATTGTTGACTCACGCACATATAACATACTCTCTTCACTGAAACGTGTGACTGAAGAACGCAGCGGGGGGGCCACGAAAAATGGCTGGATAATACTGGGACAGTTTATTCTTATTCTTTTTATGTTCGGTTCATTTTATATGTACCTTTTATTCTTCCGCCCTCATGAATATCGCAATAGGAAACATGTGAGTTTCATGGTGTTGCTAATAACGCTCTTTGTGGCGCTAACATGTATCACTGTCCGGTTTGAACTATTCAGCGTATATATAATTCCATATGCCATAGTTACCATTCTCATACGTACCTTTATCGATTCACGTACCGCTTTGTTCGCCAGTATCACCACCGTAATCATGAGCTCACTGATGGTGCCTTTTCCTTTCGAGTTCACTGCAATCCAAATTTCAGTTGCCATGGTCTCTATTTTTATGCTGAAAGAGCTTACTGAGCGTTCTCAGCTTATAAGAAGTTCATTTTTTATCCTTCTTACCTATGTTACGGTGTATCTTGGGCTGATATTATATCAGGAAGGAAATGTAAAGGAGGCCGACTGGGTTATGCTGGTATATTTCTCAATAAACTTTATTTTCATAATGTTCTCCTATTCACTGATCTATCTTGTTGAGCAATCTTTCGGATTCATATCAGGTGTGACGCTGGTAGAACTTTCAAATATAAATAAACCTCTGTTGAAAGAACTCTCCGAAAAAGCGCCAGGTACATTCCAGCACTCATTACAGGTGTCAAATCTGGGAATGGCGGCCGCCGCAAAACTGGGAGCGAATGCCTCTCTTATAAGGACTGGAGCTTTGTATCACGATATAGGGAAAATAAAGAATCCTGCTTTTTTCACGGAAAATCAAGCACCTGGAATGAACCCTCATGCAGGGCTCCCTTTTGAGGAGAGTGCACGCATCATAATCAATCATGTAAAAGATGGGGTGAAGATTGCACAGAAATACAACGTGCCGCAACAGATTATCGATTTTATTGAAACACATCACGGAACAAGCATGCCGAAATATTTTTATATCTCATGGAAAAATGCCAACCCCGGGAAAGAGGCCAATGAAGCCGATTTTCTATATCCCGGGCCGAATCCTTTTTCCAAAGAGACAGCAATTATGATGATGGCCGATGCGGTGGAGGCATCGTCGCGAAGCCTCCCGGAATATACAGAACAATCTATTCGCAACCTGGTTGACAAAATAATTGATTCACAGATGAATGAAGGATATTTCAGAATAGCTCCCATCACATTCAGAGATATTCAGACAGTGAAGGATGTTTTTGTTGATAAACTGAAAACGGTATATCACACCCGTATAGCTTATCCCGAACTGAAACAGCCCACACGTTAACTACCCTCTCTCTATTATTGCTATTGTTGCTATCTTTGCAAGTTCAACTGCCAGGAAGCTTTGAGTACATGCTATCTACTCCCACTCAATTGTTGCTGGAGGTTTTGATGAGATATCGTAAACTACCCGGTTGACTCCCTTCACCTTGTTGATGATCTCATTTGATACCTTTGCCAGGAAATCGTAAGGCAAGCGCGACCAGTCAGCAGTCATTGCATCGGTAGAAGTAACCGCACGCAAAGCGATGGTGTTTTCATATGTACGTTCATCACCCATCACTCCCACCGATTGTACCGGCAAGAGAATAGCACCGGCCTGCCATACTTTGTTGTAAAGTCCTGCAGTACGAAGATTTGAAATAAATATTTCGTCAGCATCCTGTACAATCCGCACCTTTTCGGGCGTTATAGCTCCCAGTATGCGAATACCCAACCCCGGTCCCGGAAAAGGATGGCGGTTAATAAGGGAAGGATCTATTCCTAATTCCAGCCCTATCTTACGTACTTCATCCTTGAACAGCAACCTCAGAGGCTCACACAGTTTAAGATGCATCTTTTCAGGAAGCCCGCCTACGTTATGGTGGCTTTTAATTGTGACACCTGTAATGGAAAGCGACTCAATAATATCGGGATAGATGGTTCCCTGGGCAAGCCATTTTATATCTTTTAGTTTATGTGCTTCTTCTTCGAAAACATCTATAAATCCTTTACCAATTATCTTACGTTTCCTTTCAGGGTCAGTAACACCGGCCAGCTCTTTGTAGAAGCGATTTTTCGCATCCACACCAATCACATTAAGTCCTAAATGCTCATAGTTTGCCAGAACAGTTTTAAATTCGTTTTTGCGTAACAACCCATGGTCTACGAAAATGCAGGTAAGGTTTTTTCCGATAGCTCTGTTTAACAATACCCCGGTAACCGAAGAGTCCACACCTCCTGAAAGAGCCAGAATTACCTTGTCGTCACCCAGCTCCTCTTTCAGCTCCCTGACAGTAGCTTCGATAAACGATGCCGGAGTCCACTCTTTATTTACTTTACAAATGGAAAGGAAATTATCCAATATTTGTGTCCCTTCGTCTGTATGAAATACTTCGGGGTGGAACTGAACCCCCCAAGTAAGTTCTCCATCGATCTTATATGCAGCCGGCTTAACATCTCCTGTAGATGCAATAACTTTGAAATTATCAGGGATACGAGCTATTGTGTCACCGTGAGACATCCACACCTGACTATTTTGTGATATGTTGCCTAAAAGCAAATCATCAACTGCGCTCACGTTCAAGTGTGCGCGGCCATACTCGCGGGCATTAATCCTGCCTACCTCGCCGCCTGACGACACCACCATAAGCTGAGCTCCATAGCATATACCCAACACCGGATATTTACCGCGTATTTCATTTAAATCGGTTTTGAACGCATTCGCATCATTAACCGAAAAAGGACTACCGGAAAGGATTACCCCTTTAACTGAGGTATCTCCGAATGGGAATTTATTGTATGGTACTATCTCGCAATAAGTTTTTAATTCTCTCACACGCCTTCCAATAAGCTGTGTGGTTTGTGAACCGAAATCGAGTATTATAATTTTTTCTTGCATAAGAGGAATTTTTTTCAGGCCTCAAAGATAGTGAAAAAAGAGAAAATCATAAATATTTGAATCGATTGAATATTTTTTTCACTATCTTTGAAAATCAGTAAAAATGATGATGAAGAAACAACATATCTTTCTTACTCTTCTGTTTAGCACATTAGCTTTCGCTTTACAGGCTCAAACACTTGATGAAGCGAAAAAAATGTATCTGGAGGGAAGGTTTGCCCATGCACTTCCTGTTTTCAGGGCAGAATACTTCAATAATCCCAATAACGCTTCAGTAAATCAATGGCTGGGAGTTTGCCTGTATGAAACAGGCAAATTAATTGAAGCCGAAAAGTATCTCACTTTTGCATCACAAAAGAAAATCACCGAAGCATACATATACCTTGGCGAACTCTATTCCAAAACGTACCGTTTTGAAGATGCGGAAAAGGAGTTCGAAAAATATCAACGGGCAAACCGCAGGAACAATGACGCTCTGGAAAAACTGGCTCAAAAACGCATTTATGCCGAAAAACTGAAAAAAGCTGTCAAAAGAACAGAAGACATACAGATTATTGACAGCCTGGTGCTTCCAAAAGCAGATCTCCTATCTGCCTATAACCTGAGCGCATCTTCAGGCTCACTGGTACCGCTGAACGATTTTTTTCCCAATTTGTCAAAAACAGATAAAACACTGTATATGAATGAGCGGAAAGACAAAGTCTATTATTCGCAGGGCGATCAGGTAAAAGGACTCGATCTGTTTACAATGGACAAACTACTCGACACATTCGGGAATGAGAAAAAACTGCCGGAAAATATTAATATGGAAGGAGACCAGGCCTATCCTTTTGTGATGAACGACGGGATGACCATCTATTTTGCATCAACAGGACATCAGTCGTTCGGCGGCTATGACCTGTATATTACCCGTTATAACCTGACTGCCGATTCATATCTCAACCCAAATCAACTGAATATGCCGTTCAACTCACCGTTCAACGACTACATGATGGTGATTGACGAAGAGAAGGAGATCGGGTGGTTTGCGTCAGACCGTTTCCAACCGGCCGACTCAGTTTGTGTATACACGTTCATTCCGAATCAACAGATTATTCTGCTCGAAAGTGAAGACGAAAAACAACTTGCAAACCGTGCAAAGATATCCTCTATTGCCGAAACTTGGAAAAAAGGGGCCGAGTACGCTTCACTACGTGTGAAAGCACGGCAGGAAACAGTTCCTAATCAACCAAAGAGAGGTGATTTTGAGTTCGTGATCAACGACAGAACTACCTATCATTCGCTTTCCGATTTTAAAAACAGCAAAGCCAGATCTGTGTACTCACAGGCAATGGGCCTGGAGAAACAACTTAACGATTTGAATAAGGAGCTTTCCGAAAAACGGGATCAGTATGCAGAAGGAGGTTTATCAAATAACAATTTGAATAGCACAATACTGCACCTGGAAAAAGAGACTGAATCACTCTTCAGAGAGGTAAACAGACTAAAAATTGAGGCAAGGAACGAAGAAATACTAAATAATTTTAAATAAAAGTAATCCCTTATATGACTCTCGACCTCATCATTGTAATTGCCGTGATAGCACTGGGTGTACTTTTCATGCTTATTGAGATATTCTTACTCCCGGGAATCAGCATAGCAGGTATAGCAGGAGCTATCTTCCTGATAGGCGGAATTGTTTATGCTTACATTTTCCTGGGGACCAGTGCGGGAAATATAACCATAGCAGCAGCTTCGCTGGCGCTGGGGGGTACGTTTTTCTGGCTTATAAAATCTAAATCGTTGCGAAAGATCTCACTTGAGGCAAATATCGAGGGGAAAGTTGATACCGGAAATCTTCAGAAAATTAATGCTGGTGATACAGGAATATCTCTCTCCCGCCTTAATCCAATTGGAAAGGTAATGGTTAACGATGTAGAAGTAGAAGGAAAATCTTTCAATGGCGAATTAATTGATGAAGAGACAGAGATTGAGGTTGTAAAAGTGAATACATACAATGTCATTGTAAAAAGGAGATAATACAGCTATATAAAAATACAGCATAACGGATGATTTAGCTGAAATCGAGACAGATACGAAAGTATATTAATTATGTCACAAGCTGAATGTCTGATAATTTCAGATCTGAATAATAAAAATAATTTGTAAATGTTTATTTAAACACCTGACAATCAGCAAAAAGGCCATACAGTTATAGCTAAGTTTATTTTGTTGAAAATTAATGGATTATGTGGCTTATAGAAACTTTGTTATAAAATAATTCAATAAATAATAACACCAAAAACAAAAAATTATGGATTTTTCGTTTCCCTTAATTGTTGCAATTGCCGTAATAATCATTTTTTTATTGATTTTTTTCCATTACGTCCCTTTTTTCCTGTGGATTAATGCATTGTCGGCAGGGGTACACATTTCACTCGTTCAGTTGTTTTTAATGCGTTTGCGACGGGTCCCGCCACATACAATCGTATACGCAATGATTGAAGCGCACAAGGCGGGATTAAAAAATGTAACAAGAGATAATCTTGAAGCACACTACCTTGCCGGTGGACACGTTGAAAAAGTGGTTCATGCCCTGGTATCTGCTTCAAAAGCAAACATCGATCTTACTTTTCAGATGGGAACCGCTATCGACCTGGCAGGCCGTGACGTTCTTCAGGCAGTACAGATGTCTGTAAATCCAAAAGTGATTGATACTCCGCCGGTTACAGCCGTTGCCATCGATGGTATCCAGTTGATAGCAAAAGCCCGAGTAACAGTACGTGCAAACATTAAAAGGTTAGTAGGTGGTGCCGGGGAGGAGACCATTCTCGCCCGTGTAGGTGAAGGCATTGTGTCCTCCATAGGATCCGCAGTCTCGCACAAGTCGGTGCTCGAAAACCCCGATTCCATATCAAAACTGGTACTTAAAAAAGGGCTGGATGCAGGAACAGCGTTCGAAATTCTCTCAATTGATATCGCAGACATTGATATAGGTAAAAATATTGGAGCTGTTCTTCAGATGGATCAGGCGCAGGCAGACAAAAATATTGCCCAGGCACGTGCCGAAGAGCGACGCGCTATGGCAATAGCCCTTGAACAGGAGATGAAAGCTAAAGCTCAGGAAGCCCGTGCCAAGGTGATAGAAGCCGAAGCCGAAGTACCAATAGCCATGGCTGAAGCATTCAGAAACGGTAATCTGGGTATTATGGATTATTACCGTATGGAAAATATTAAAGCCGACACCGATATGAGAGATTCAATAGCGAAGCCCCAAGGCGGAGGAAACAATAAAAAGTAACAGAATAGATATAACCAACACCAATAAATATTATGAGAATAATACCTGAATCGGAATTAATAATAAACTCCGATGGAAGTGCTTTTCATCTTCATATAAAACCCGAACAGCTTTCAGATAAGATTGTGATGATGGGCGATCCTGATCGTGTGACAATGACAGCATCATTTTTCGACACTATTGAATGTGATGTGCAGAGCCGTGAATTTCATACTGTCACAGGAATGTACAAGGGAAAACGAATTACTGCACTATCTCACGGTATCGGTACCGATAATATCGACATTGTGCTTACAGAGTTGGATGCACTGGCAAATATCGACTTTAATACTCGAAAGGTTAAAGATGAGTTCAAGCAACTCACCATGATACGGGTTGGCACATCGGGAGGCATGCAGCCTCATTGCCCTGTGGGATCATATGTTGTATCTGAAAAATCTATCGGGTTCGATGGGCTTATCCATTATTATGCCAACTCGGCAAAAATTCGTGAAGAAGAATTCGAAGAAGCTTTTCAGAGACATGTCAACTGGTCGCCCTATCACTGTTCCCCTTATGTGGTGAGTGCTGACGAAGAGTTGGTCGATCGCATAGGTTATGATATGATAAGGGGTGTTACCATTTCGGCTATAGGATTCTACGGGCCTCAGGGAAGGCATGTACGCCTCCCTCTTGCCTATCCTGAGTTGAATGCCAGGATAGAATCGTTCAGTTTCAACGGATACTCTATAACCAACTATGAGATGGAGAGTTCCGCTATCGCAGGATTAAGTAAATTGATGGGACATAAGGCAATGACTGTTTGTGCCATTATAGCAAATCGCGTAGCTCTGAATTCTAACGCCGATTACAAAGGATCGACGGAAGACCTGGTTAAAATAGTTTTGGACAGAATATAGTTTACCTTTAAGCTATTTCGGAAACAGGTATCTTTCATCAGATCATAAGTAATTCTTTCAACTTTCGCTGGTGTCAACTAAATGAGTATATAGCTAAATATATAGCATTTTTTAAGGGCACTCACCACAGTCTAATAACATTTTGCCATTATAGTGATGTTTTTAGCTGTAATATAACAGAAGCGAAAGTTCAGTTGTTAAATATTAATTTTAAAAAATCTACTCTTCTAAAAAAAACTGTTATGAAGAAAATTTTTACTCTATTTTTTCTTGCGGTTGGACTTGTTGCTTTCTCGCAACAAAACCAGCCGCTCCCTGTTGACCCCAAAGTGAGGACAGGGAAACTTGAAAACGGGCTGACGTATTACATACGTCATAATAAGCTTCCCGAAAACAGGGCCGACTTTTATATAGCACAAAAGGTGGGGTCAATGCAGGAAGAAGACAATCAGGCGGGGCTGGCTCACTTTCTGGAGCATATGGCTTTTAACGGAACAAAAAACTTCCCCGGGAAAAATATGCTCAACTATCTGCAGGACAACGGAATAAAATTCGGCACAAATATTAATGCCTACACCTCTTTCGATGAAACAGTCTATTTCATGACTAACATCCCCACTACCAATCAGAACTTAATTGATTCGGCACTGCTGGTGCTGCATGACTGGTCTAATGCTATTGCACTGGAAGATGCTGAGCTGGAAAACGAACGGGGTGTTATCCGCGAAGAGTGGCGTACCCGCGGAGGAGCACAGCAGCGCCTGTGGGATCAGCTGCTTCCCGTGATGTACCCCGACAGCAAATATGCCAAACGGATGCCTATAGGCAGCATTGATGTTATAAATAATTTTAAACCTGAAGAGATAAGGGCATATTACCACAAATGGTATCGCCCGGACCTGCAAGGTATTATTGTAGTGGGTGATGTAAATGTGGATGAGATGGAACAAAAGATAAAAGAGTTGTTTTCTCCCATAACACTTGATGCAGATAGAGCTGAACGTGAATATTTCCCCGTACCTGACAATAAAGAACCTATTGTGGCTATCGCTACCGACAAAGAAGCAAGAAATACCCGGGTTATGTTATATTACAAACACGAACCGATGCCCGATGAGTTAAAGAGAACACAAGCAGGGTATTTAACACAATATGTATTGAATGCAGCATCATCGATGATTAATCAGCGCTTTTCCGAGATCATTCAGAAACCGGACGCTCCTTTCACTACTGCATATGCTTATGATAGCGATTACTTTGTAGCAAAAACCAAAGACGCATGGACAGTAATTGCCGGAAGCGCGGAAGATAAGATTGAGGATGCACTGGCAGCAATAATCCGCGAAACCGAAAGAGTAAAAAAACATGGGTTTACTGCATCGGAATATGAGATTGTCCGCACAAATATCCTTAAAAGTTACGAGAATGCCTACAATAACCGCGATAAACAGAATAACTCTGCATATTCACAGGAATATGTGCGTGCATTCACTGACGGGGAACCTATTCCCGGTATTGAATATGAGTATCAGTTCATGCAGGCAGTAGCTCCAAATATCCCGGTTGAAGCTGTTAATCAGACCATTCAGCAACTTATAGGGGACGAAAATATTGTGATCTCAGTTACTGGTCCTCAAAAAGACGAGTTAATATACCCTACTGGCGATGAGCTACTTGCAGTCTTAAATTCTGTAAAAGCCGAAACCATTGAACCCTATGCCGAACAGGTAATCAATGAACCGTTGGTGTCAACGCCTCCGGTGCCTGGAAAAATTGTCAAAATTGAAAAAGATGAGACAATGGATGCCACCGTATGGACATTGCAGAACGGGATAAAAGTGATTCTTAAAAACACGGACTTTAAAGATGATCAGATCCTTATGACAGGCACCAGTGAGGGGGGATATTCGCGATATGCGCTTCAGGACCCTATTAACAGCAGGATGATGAGTAATGTTATGACCCTTGGAGGTGTAGGTAATTTCAGTGCTACCGATCTGCCCAAGGTGCTAGCCGGCAAAACTGCATCGGCCCGTCCAAATGTCAGCCTAATTAAACGCGATTTCAACGGTTCTTCCTCAATCAAAGATTTTGAGACCATGCTTCAGTTGGTCTATCTCTATTTCACTGCGCCACGCAAAGATGAAGATGCATTCCAGTCGTATATTCAGCGCATGGAGACTCAGCTCAAAAATCAGGAAGCCGAGCCTATGGTCGCTTTCAGCGACTCAGTAACCGCTGCAATATACGGAAACAATCAGCTTACAAAAAGGTTAAAACCTGAAGATTTAAAAGAGATCAGCTACGACCGTGTTATGGAGATGTACAAAGAACAGTTTGCCAATCCGGGTAGTTTTGTATTTACCTTCGTTGGTAACATAGATGAAGAGAAGGTTCGTCCGGTGGTTGAATTATATCTGGCATCGCTGCCCGGTAAAGCGGCAAAAGATGAATTTAGCAAAGTGCCAATGGACTTCGTGAAGGGTGAATTAACAAACATTTTCCGCAGAGAGATGCAGAACCCTAAAGCTTCAGTCTTTAACGCTATTTCAGGAGTAACTGAACGAAATATGAAAAATCAGATTCTGATGAGTATGTTCGACCAGGTGCTGGATATCGTATATACCGAGAAAGTACGAGAAGAGGAGGGTGGTACATACGGTGTATATGCAGGAGGCTCAATCTCCCGTTATCCCGAAGGACAAACCATGCTGCAGATTATGTTCGACACCGACCCTGAAAAGATGGAGTACCTGAATCAAATTATCCTGGATATACTGGATGATATAGCTTTAAACGGTCCACGTAAAACCGATTTCACAAAAGTAAAAGAGTACATGAATAAAAGCTATAAGGAAAACCTAAAAGAGAACAGTTATTGGACAAATATTCTCGATACAAAATATTTTTATGGTGAAGACAATCACACAAACTATATTGAGACTGTAAATGCTGTTACAAGTAAGGATATTCAGGAATTTGCAGCAAAATTGCTGAACCAGGGCAACAGAAAAACAGTTGTAATGATGCCTAAAGTGGCAGAATAAAATGACAACTGGTATTTACCAGTTTAATAAGTTTGAAAAAGAGAGGGTATGTATCATAATATGATCTTACCCTCTCTTTTTGCACATATATTCAGGGACAAAACACTATGTGAACTTAATCAGTTGTCAATAACCTTCATTTTGAACAATAGTCCCACCTGATTTATCTATCTCCCTTTGTGGAATGGGATACAGGTAATGCACACTCTGAAACCCTCTCTCTCCTAACACTTCTTCTGCAATACCCCAGCGTTTAAGATCCCGAAAACGATGGGACTCAAATCCCAGCTCAACTCTTCTTTCGTGAATCAACCAGTTTGTGACAACAGTAATATTTGACTCATTTACATTTCTGTCGGGCAATGTTCCGGCTGGTGGCTGAGTTCCGTCGGCTGTAACCGAGCTTCCGGCTCTACGACGAATCAGGTTTATAATGCCGATAGCTTCTTTTAATTTACCGGTTTTCAACAACGCTTCTGCCTTCCACAACAGAACATCGGCAAAGCGAATGTAAACTCTGCTGCTTGGAGCATCATCATCACCTTTAAATTCCCCGTCGAGAGTCCCCAATATTTTATTCACATTCCTTGATTCAATATCTACAGTGTAGAGTAGTCTTGGGTCGTTTTCCTCAAAAGCCGCAATAAACGATACCTCAGGAGCCACGAATCCCCAACCCAGCAGAGCACACAGGCCGTTACCTTTTCTTGGGGTCTGGGCTGATTCGTGATCATAGCAAAAAATCACTTCTTGTTCCTGAAATTTTTTATTCACATCAAAGCTATCGAAGTAATTGCTGTTTAAGCTATAATATCCGCTGCCTTCTAGTTCACCTACAAGAGTAATAACTTCCTGCCATCTTTCATTAAACAGAGCCACTTTCGCCTGAAGGGCCATAACCGCTCCTTTTGACACTCGCCATTTTTCTTGTTGATGAGAATATTTGGCATCAGGCAACAGTCCCCTTGCATTGTTTAAATCCTTATCAATCTGAGTCCACACCTCATCGGCTGTTGCCCTTACAGCGACTTCATAAGCCTCATTAAAAGATGTTAGCGGCTTCAACAACAGTGGGACCCCTCCGAAATTCGTCACCAAATCAAAATAGTAAAATGCCCTTAAAAAGTACACCTCTCCTAAAAGCCTGTTTTGTTCAGCTTTGTTAAAATTAAGCTTAGCCATCATCTCTTCATCGGTTAAATAGTCGATAGCTGTATTTACTCTCGAAACTCCTTCATAATTATATGTCCACTGCCCATTAAATCCCCCATTTGAGGCAATAAAACTAAAGTTATTGAACTCATCCATCCATGCCTGGTCTCCATCGGGGTTCCATTTTTTCTGTACATCATCGGAAGCTATATCCTGAAGAATAAAATCGCCTCTGGTAACTGTTCCGTCACTCCATCCCCATTCACCTATAATATTCAGCGTGCTTGAAAGCAGTTGATACGATGAACTTACAGCATATTGTACAGTGGTAACCGTTGGCTGCATATCAACCTGATCGGGCGTAAGCAGGCCTATAGGGTCTTTCGACAGATAGCCTTCGCATCCTGACAACAGAAACACCCCTATTATAAATAAAAACAGATTCCTATAATATTTCATTATCCAAAAGATTTAAGTTGTTTAAAAAGATAGATTTATTCCGCAAATAAAGGACCTCGACTGTGGATAGGTCCCCATATCAATCAAATCCGTAGATTCCGGGTCGAGTCCTGAATATCCGGTCAGTGTAAATAGATTTTGACCCGACATATAGATCCTTATATTTTGCATGCCAAGTTTTTTGATGTTTGTAAAAGAGTATCCGAGTTCAATATTTTTCAATCTTAAGTAGGAAGCATCCTCAACAAATATACTCGATACTCTGCTACTTCCATTGTCGGTAAAACTCACACGTGGAATTTTGTTGGTTGACCCCTCTCCATCCCATGCTTTCAAAATATTTGTGGTGTAATTAAACGGTCGCGTATCATAATCAATTATTTTTTTAGAGTCGTTGTACCTGTCCACACTTCCGACACCTTGAAAGAGTATAGCAATGTCGAAATTTTTATACGAACCTGAAAAGTTCAATCCGTACAACAATCCCGGGTTAGGATCGCCGATGAAATCCCTGTCGTGGTCGTCAATTCTTCCATCGTTATTCCTGTCTTTAAAACGAATATCACCTGGCACAGGAGTTGGGTTGGTTGTGCCGTGCAGGTGAGTACTTATTTCGTTTGCATTTTGATATACTCCATCGAAAACATATCCGTAATAGGCATTAAGCGGCTGCCCTGGCTCCGTTCTTGTAACTGATCCTACCAGACTGGGAAGGTTCGGATGCAGCTTTTCCACCCGGTTTTTTACGGTAGACAAGTTGGCATTGATATTATATTTAAATGCACTTTCGGAATTGCGAAGCATTATACCAAATTCCCAGCCACGATTGCTCACTTCACCTGCATTAACTATGGTAGGCTGCACGTCACCAACTATACTTGGGAGGCTTATAGGCAACAGTATGTCCGTAGTATATTTCTGAAAATAGTCTGCGGTAAAATACAATCTGTTTCTAAAGATACCTGCATCAATACCTATGTTATACTGAGTGGTGGTTTCCCACTTTAAATCGGGATTCCCATACCTGGAGATAAGATATTTGTCTCCATCTTTTCTTATCAACGTAAGATAAGCGTAATTGGCAATTTCCTGATTTCCCAGCTGTCCGATGCTTCCCCTTAGCTTCAAGTCGGAAAGCCAGTCATGTTTTTTCATAAATTGCTCTTCAGACAATTTCCAGCCGGCTGACAAAGAAGGGAAGTATCCCCACCGGTTTTTTTCTGCAAACCGCGAAGAAGCATCTGCCCTGAAGTTAGCCGTGAGCATATACCTCATATCATATACATAAGTCAACGAGGTAAAGTATGACATCAATGCCCATTCAGATCCACTGCCCCCATTCCATAAATCCTGTTCGGTACTCCCAAAATCAATATATCTGAACTTCTCGGTATCATACTCATATCTTCTTCTTGAAGCATTTATTCCCGATCCGTAATTGGTGATAAATTCACTCCCGACCAACGCATTGAGTGAGTGAAGGTCAAACATTTTATCATAACTCAATGTGTTATTCCAGGTAAAAGTCAGCTCTTCGCCCCTGTATTCATTTAATCCATTGGGCCTGTTTTGGCGGCCTAAACCACGATCTATCTGGCTTCCGCCGCCATCATCATCGCCAAAATTGGCAAAAAAAGCCTTTTCATGACGAAAGTTCAAATCAACACCTGCATTGGTCCTGAATCTAAGCTCTTTTTCGGGCAAGAAAGCGATCTCTCCGAAAAGGTTTCCGAATGTTTTAAAATGCGAGCGGGTGTCGTCAGTGAAATAAGCTAGAGCAATCGGGTTTTGTGTCCATTCATACTTATCACTTTCCCATCCTCCAGTATCCCTGTTGTTATGAATATAAAAAGGCAGATCGGTAAAAGGGTTTTTTTCTGAATATGTGGGATCGTTGGGCGACTTGAATACGGAAATTACCGGTGGACGCAAAAGCGCGTGTCTTATTATTCCGGGAGTGTCGCCTTTAGACGAAAGTTTATCCTGGATGGCATAAGAAAGTTGCATATTGGTACCTACTTTTATTCTTTCCGTCAGATTGGCATTGATATTTGTACGAAAATTGAATCGATTGTATTTATCGTTATCATATACAACAATACCATCTTGTGTAACATATCCCACGGAGAGTAAGTACTGCAGTTTATCACTGCCTCCGCTTGCCGTCATCTGAATATTATTAGTATAGCCCGGTTCAAAAAGTTCATCTAACCAGTCGGTGTTTGCAAAATCACTCCGCCCCTTATCTGCAGTATAAGGATTTGTTCCGGAATATCCGGCATTGTTCCACGCCTTTTCCACAACATTCATATACTGTACGGAATTCAGCATCTTGGGAAGATTTGAAGCCTGTTGTATACCGCTGAAAAAGTTAATGTCGAAATTAGTTTTTCCCGCTACCCCGCTTTTTGTAGTAATAACAATTACCCCGGCCGAGGCCCTCGAGCCGTAAATAGCAGCAGCAGAAGCGTCTTTCAGCACAGTCATCGATTCAATATCGGAAGGATTGATAAACGCCAATTCCCGGGTGGGCACCCCATCCACAATATAAAGCGGATTGTTGTTTCCGATGGTACCCTCTCCCCTGATTCTGATATTTATCTCATCACCAGGGGCGCCTGTACTTTGAGTAACCTGAACACCCGCCACCTGCCCTTGAAGCGCCTGCCTTACATCTGCAACCCGGCGTCGCTCCATATCGTCAACGTTGACAGGTGCTACCGCCCCTGTAAGAGTCGACTTTTTTTGCACGGAGTATCCAACAACAACTAACTCATCAATCAATTGAGTCTCGGGCTGAAGGTTTATCTCCAGAAATGTTTGATTTGTTATAACAATTTCCTGGATAGAATATCCTACGTATGATATTCTAAGAGTATTATTTACCGGGACATCCAATTCAAAGTTTCCGTTTACGCCGGTAACAGTACCTGCTCCTGTTTCCACAACAAGTACGGTTACCCCGATCAGTTCTTCATTTGTCAGGGCATCTTTAACAGTACCCCTGACATTGATAGTCGTTTGAGCATGCAATCCCAAAGCAGCACAAACCACAATGACAAAAAATAATGCTTTCTTCATGTTTTACAAAAGTTAAGTTATTTATACGATATGATTTCTTCACCAATCAAAAGTTTATTGTCCACTTTTTCAATTTCTCCGCCTGACGGCAACTCAACAATTACACAGGCTTGCCCGGCCGGCATCTCTATATCTGCCCTGCCCACAACCGATCTGGCCAAGTAGGTTTTTGAAATAATATCAAAAAGGGCGGTTCCCTCTCTCACGGGTGTATACTCCACTTTCACAGATTCGTTATACGGATTGTATAACAAAAAAGTAGGATAGGTTCTATCTGAATAAAAGTCTGTAACGTTACAGTTAAGTTTAAGGACTTTTTCAACATTGGTTTTTTGTATCATAGCCCCAAATATGCCAACGGGTGCCGTACTGTAAAGGCTGAACATGGATTCTTTTGGATTGTCTTTGTGCCACTTCGGCCCGTCGCCGATGGCAACGGGGTGCACCCCCTCCAGCCGGGGGCTCTGCAAGTCGTCCGCGTAACGTAAACCTTCGTAAGCAACAACGGAATTCGTGTATCCCTGCATCGCCGGAAGCCATTGATTGGCATCCGGTATTTTATCGGGGAAGAAAAGACGCGATGCATTCACGTTATTCAGCATCCATTTGGCTATAGCCCTAGCGAATTCAGGTTCATACTTTACCATGGGTACAAGGGGCATAGCCATTTTTATACTGTTCATAAGGAATGCATAACCACCACCATCGGTAATGCTCCCTTGCAGTCCGCTGACATCATATTTCCCCCATCTGTCCACAATAATCCCCCATCCGGTACGCCCGTTTTCACTTTTTGTCCCCTCGAAAACCCAGTCAAGCATCTTTGCAACATCGTAATCTGTTCCCTCCTCGGCATTCAGGCGAGCAGCCGTGTAAACGCCAATAGGCAGCAACACTTCGTAGAAACGACTTTCGGTTTGATTGTCCAACGCCTCAATGGCAGATTTCGCATGCTCAAGGTAGCGCTTATCCCCAAACTGCTTGTATGCCGCATAAAGCACATAGCCATGACCTCCTGCAGCATCTTGTTGCAGAGGAATCTGGTTTATCATACCCTTCATTTGAGCGTAATCAAAGTAAGAGTAATCGTAATTTCCGTTTAACACCGAATCGGCTTTACAGAACTGTTCTGCAATCATACGCTGTATGTTTTGTGCATTATCAACATCCGGGAAAACATCACAGATATTATAAAACAACACGTTCGGAAAAACATCATACCACCAGTCCCTCCCATAGCCTCCGCCCAAAAGAGCTACTTCAGGAGTTGTGTTGTTCATCATTATATTCCAACCATTGTCTGTATTAAAATAGTTTTGGATCATTTTCACAAAGTTGTATCCGTTCTGATTGGTTTTGTCAATACCTATCAATCCGGCACCTAATATTGCTGCTAAGGAGTTGAGGCTTTCATGAAATTCGCCGTTGTTCACATCTGCTCCCTGCCGCACGTCATGAACCGCTGTAAATAACCCGAATGTTTGCTGTGGTAAATTGCGCTTATTATTGTCAAGCCAAATCATTGGCCCGGCAGGCAACGTGGAATCAAAATCAAAAACATACTCGTCAAACTGCCGGGCTTTTTCTTTCCAATCCAGAAGTTCGTAAGGCTGCGGCATGTCGGGCATAAGTTCTACCCTGTTAATATTTACCTGAACAACAGGGTCTCCATAATATGCTTCAGATTTATTGCACGACCATAGCGAAACAATGCAGCCAAGAATTATGAGGTTAAATATTATTTTTAATAAATAAGCCCCTCCTAATAGTCTCTTTCCTTGCAAACATATCGTATTTAATAATTGTGTTAAACAGGACGAACAGGCCCAATCTTGCTTGAAATGTGCCATTGTGTACAAATATCTAACTCCAGTGAAATCACTTTTACTCATATCCTCGTGTTTAAGAGGTTTATATGTTGGTTTCATAATAAGTAATATTTAATATCATTTGTTATATTTATTATCTATATCACTGATGATATTTTTAGCAAGCGGAAGCGATAACAATTGAATAGCACCTACAATTACCAGCGCATATTTCAAGGCAAACTCTTCCGACACCCAAAAAGCTAGTGATATAAACAAACTCATTCCGAAAGCGCGGCCAATAAACAATCCTACCTCATGACTGAGGATATAGGCATATTCATTTCTATTTTCAATTGCTTTCACGGCGTCAATGGTTTTCATCATAGTTGGGAAATAAGCCAAGTCGTGCAGAGGTTGAAACAACACTTTGCACAACACGAAAAAAATAACACCAATGGCAGAAAAAAGAATAGCGTTAAACAGTGTACCTATAAAAAAGACAAACAGTCCAAGTCCAAAAATTGCCATGCGGTGTTTGGGTTTGGCAATCCGCCCTAATATATAAATCAGGATTGCCGTAAGCAATCCGCCCACACCTTGTATCAACCCCAAAGACCCCTCATTACCGACAAGGCGCATAACAAGTATGGCCGGTGCTGTCACCAAAAAGCCCTGCACCATCCCTTTTAGTCCGGCAAGAGTCAAAAGTTTTTGCCAAAGCAGATGAAAACGGGTATAGATAAACCTTTTCTGCACCGGATTGTCGAAGTGCCCTTTCGACAAAACAAGCCCGGCAGCTATCGCGATAAGCAGGCTGAACAGGGTAATAAATTGATAACCGTTATTCACATCAAGCACCCTCCCAAAAAATACAAACCCATCTACCGATACCAGGAAAGCGCCCACAATTAACGGAACAGTTATGCTCCACAACGAAAAAAAGAACGACTCAAGCCCAAAAAAATAGTTCCGGTTTTCATCATTTGTTGAGTTTAGCGTTAGCAGGTAACGGTTGGTCCAGAAAAAACCTGTAGAAGCCCCCAGTACAAATCCTGACAGTCCCAGCTCTACAATTCCTATTGAGTTTACAAACATCATTGCCATTAATGCAGCGGCCGACAACAAAATGCCGAAAGTGTAAAGCGACGAGGCTTTGAACCTTTTCAACATTAACCCGTTGAGCACCGATGTAGCCAGTACCCCGCAGTACATACAAAGCTGGTAAATTGCTACATAAGCAGGACTGCCAGTGTTTCGCATTATGTACGCCCCAACAAAAATCTCTATGATGGGCAATATAAGCGCGTACAACATGTTTGTGACAAGAAGCGTCCTTATGTTCAGTGGTTGAGAGCGAAAAAACTTGTATTCTCCCAATATGCTTTTCGACATATCTCTATTTTAATGAATTCAGTATTTCCCTGATTGAAAATTCAGCACCACAGATAACCTCGTCACTCGCACCGTAGAATATTTTAATAGTATCATTTTCTACATAATGTCCGTTTGTGAAGACAACATTACCGAAAAATCCGTTTTTTTCGTATCCGGCAACCGGTTCCATGATCGGCTCCACACTCCTTGCCAGCACTTTCGACGGGTCGTTCAGGTCCAGCAGCAACGCACCCAAACAATACCGGTGGTCGGCATTTGCACCATGGTATATTTCGAGCCACCCTTCCGGCGTTTTAACAGGTGCACCTCCGGCTCCTACTCGCGCCGAATCCCAGCTGTCAGGTCGGGTGACGGCAATGCACTTGTGGTTCCCCCAATGAATCCTGTCGGGAGATTCGGCCAGCCAGATGTAATTTCCTCCCAGTTCGGGACTACTTGGACGATGCAGAGCATAATATTTCCCGTTTATCTTTTCTTCAAAAATAGCGCAATCTTTATTGTGTGGGGGAAATATCATACCCTTACGATCGTAAGTCTTAAAATCATTTGTAACAATCAGGCCAACACCTACCGCAACTGGTGATACCATTGTATAGGTAAGGTAAAAGCCATCTTCCATCGTCGCCACGCGGCAATCTTCTATACCAAATGATTCGAGAGAGTCTTCGCCAAATATTGGCGGATAGGCGGGGTCTTCTCGAAAATGCACACCATCGTCACTAACTACAAGGCGCAAATAGGATAAAGTTGTAAGATAATTTTGTCCCCTGTATTTTATCACCCGTGGGTCTGAAGCATCTAACTGAGGATCATCTTTGTCGAAAACAAGTACCTCTATTTTTCCACTTTCACTATAGACTGGAAAGCTTATCTTTCCTTCTACTTGTTTTGGGCGTTCTGCTACACGCAATAAAAGCCAGGTCTTGCCATTCATCCTGAATACTCCGGGATTGAGTAAACAGGTTATTTCCATTCCTTCTATTCCCGGTTGCAGGTCAGATGGACGTAACAATGGGTTTTCACTGAAGCGTTTTGCAATATCCATGATATAAATGTTTTAAATAATATATAAACAAAATTAATTTATTACGGACAAACAGTGGTATCCTAATCTTTCAAAATAGTACACTTATCTTTCAATTTAAAAATATATACTCTTTTATATTGGATAATTCACATAGTACAATCTATTTTCAGGATATTAAAAACAGGCGAAATTTAAATAGTATCGCTAATCTTAAAAATCATAAAGAGAAAAGATGTAAATTTGCCTCTATAATATAATAAATATTTGTTTATAGATTTTAACAATCGCAACAGATGTCTCAACATGATAATTAAATAACTGCATCCTTAAAGCATGCAACAAGAAAAATCATAGTCCCGGAATTAAACACAGGCGTAATAAATGTTAGATCGTAATGAAAAAAATTATCTGCATATTACTTATTATTTTACCGGTATCGGGTTATGCAATTTATTTTGACATTAAAACTCTGACGAACAAAGATGGTTTGTCGAACAGTTCCATAAATGTTGTTTTTCAAGATTCGAATCAACTTATGTGGTTTGGGACCTGGGATGGCCTTAATTTGTATGATGGAAAAGGTTTTCAGGTTTATAAACCTTCTCCTGGAAATATTCGAAGTATAAGCAACAACATCGTAAGAGATATCATTGAGGAAAAAAGGGATTATTTGTGGATTGCCACAGACATTGGTATAAATAGATTTAATATCAGAGAAAAAGTTTTTGAACGTTTTTTTGTCGACTCTCTAAGCCGCCGTGAAATAACAAACGAACACTCATATTTAATTGCCCGAAATTCTCAGGGTAAAATTTTTGCATACGTTTATCAACAAGGCCTGTACTATTTCGACTTTAAAAAAAAATATTTTGAGCCGCTGAATCTCAATAAAAAACTGAATGTAAAAAAAATCATTTTTGACAGCGATGACAATCTATGGATATTAACTAAAGAAAAATCTCTGGTTTCAGTTAAATTGAAAACCCATAATGGTCGTATAATTGTGTGTGATACAAGCCTGTTTTTATTAAGTGATGTTGAGAATTTATTCAATCAAAAATCAGGTGGTATATTAATTCAGACATCGGACTATAAAATATATGGATATGATAAATGCCAGGATAAACTAAAGGTACTTCCTTTCAATAGCGATATTGGCTATATCAATGATATCGGATTTTATGAAGGGTCAATTTTTTTTGGTACAAACAAAGGACTGTATCTGTACGATTTTAAAAATGAAATTATTCCGATAATAGAAAACACTCCTGTATTGAATGTTTACAGAGGCACGCAAAATATTATATGGGTGGCCACCGATATGAAAGGAGTATTTAAGATTGTTCCTTCCGATGAAAAATTCATAACCTACTCATCAGAAAACACCTTCAATTTTGGAAATTCTGCCGTGAGGACTTTTTTTGAAGACGAAAGCCGGACTCTTTGGGTTGGCACTAAGGGATCAGGCATTTATAACTTTACAAGAGAACAGGCATCCGGAAAGTTAAAACTCAGCAACATATTCAGCATGGAAAATGGGTTATTGAGCAACTCTGTTTACAAAATAGCAAAAGGCTTTGAGAATGAGTACTGGATTGGAACAGATGGTAATGGGATAAATTATTATGATAAGAAAACGAAAAAAATTCGCAGTTTAAATATTCCCCATAACTTAACCCTTTCATCTATCTATGCCATTTTACCGGACAGTGATAATATTTTATGGGTAGGGACAAGTGGTTATGGCATGTACAAATTGAAAATTGATCTGTCAACAACCCCTTACCGAGTTACAGATTACAAACAATTTGTATTTAATGAAGAGATATCCTCTTTGAGCAATAATATAGTGTATTCAATTATAAAAGAAGACAGTGCCCACTTATGGATAGGTACACGAGGAGGAGGCGTAAACAGATTTAACATCATTGACGAAACTTTTCAAATATTCAAATTATCGGTTAACAGCTATGGCAACGACGATGTACTATGTATTCATAAAGATAATAAAGGAAGTTTATGGGTCGGCACAAGTATGGGGCTGAACAAGCTGACTTGGAGAAACAGAGGACAGCCTGAAGTAATTAATTTCAGTGAAAAAAACGGGATGCCAAACAATACCATTCACGGTATTCTAGAAGACAAGAATAATAATTTGTGGGTAAGCACCAATCATGGACTGGCAAAACTTATTCCGGATGGAACTGATGAAGACGCCTACAGTATCATTTCATACTTTACAAATGACGGATTACAGGACAATGAGTTCTCAGACGGATCATATTATTCAAGTCCATATTCTTCTCTCTTTTATTTTGGAGGTATCAGCGGATTCAATGAATTCAACCCTATTGAAATTATTCAAAATGAATATATGCCTGAACTCTGGCTTGACGCATTTCATGTTGATAATACAGAGACTGATCTGGCCGATTATTTAGTACAAAATGGCGGCCTTGAAGTTCTTACTTTATCACACGAACACAAATCTTTCAGCTTCCGATTCATACCCATTGACTACATTGCTCCATCGAAATGTGAAATAGCATATATGCTGGAAGGGTTCCACGATGCCTGGGTTAACTTAGGAACATCAAATGTAATAGTATTCACTAATTTACCAAGAGGGAAGTATCTACTTAAAGTCAAAACAAGCAATGCTAATAAAATATGGGGCAAGACTCTCTACAGTTTGCCAATAGAAATGACTCCTCCATGGTGGAAAAGCAATTTAGCTTATTTCCTCTACTTTGTTTCTTTCTTAACTCTCCTGGTAATTATAAGGAAAATGATATTGTATCGCATAAGTCTTAACAACAGTATAAGAATGAAAGAACTGGAAAGGCAAAAAACAGAAGAAATCCATCAGGGGAAGCTCCAGTTTTTCACCAATATAGCACACGAGTTTTCCAACTCTTTGACACTTATCTATGGACCTTGCGACAAATTATTGAAAGAAAAAGAGATCGACAGCTATACAAAAAAATATCTGCAAGTAATAAAATCAAATTCAGAAAGGATGCAGAATCTGATAGAACAGCTCGTGGAATTCAGAAAAGCCGAAACCGGACATCTCAAGCTGAAAATTGAAATGGTGGATATTTCCGAGTTGATTAAATATGTGATTGACAACTTTATCGAAATATTGGAGCAAAAGAAGATTGATTATACAACCACTTTCATGCCCGATGAAAACATAGTTTGGAGAACTGACAGAAACAATCTCGAAAAAATCATCTTCAATTTGCTGTCAAATGCTGTAAAATACACATCTGATGAAGAACATATTGAAATTAGAGTCAGAGTCGAAAATGAGATATTATCAATCTCAATCAAAAATACCGGTATCGGAATAAAATCAGAATACTATGACATTTTATTCGACAAATTTGAAGTCCTTAACCGGCTTGAAAGACAAATGTCTATCGGCGACTATCCCCGGCACGGTATAGGGCTGGCATTATGTAAAAGTATAGTAAATATCCTAAAAGGAGATATCAGTATTGAAAGCGACGGGGAGACATACACATTGTTTGAAGTCCGTATCCCAAATTTAGAGTTAACATCGGCAGAATTAGAGCAGGTATATCATAAGCCTGACTTAACACGATTAAAATCAATTACATCAAGTGAAATCAATCTATTAGAAGAAAAAAATAAATTACCGGAACAAGATTATATTTCAAATGATGGATCTGTTTTGATAGTTGAAGATGACCGGGAAATCCGTTCAATGATAAAAGATCTTTTAAGCCCGAATTACAGTATAATAGAAGCTTCTAACGGGATGGAAGCATTACAGGCTGTAAACAGGCAACATCCAATACTGGTTATCAGCGACATAATTATGCCGAAAATGAATGGGGTTGAATTTGTAAAAATAATGAAAACGCAGGAAATGACCAGCCATATACCAATCATACTTTTATCATCGAAAAGTTCCATCGAAAGTCAGATTGAAGGTTACGAAGTGGGTGCCGATGCTTATATCAACAAACCTTTCAATTTTCGTCATTTAGAAGTAATTGTTAAAAGCTTGCTTCACAAAAAAAATATATTGGAAGAGTACAGTAATTCCCCCTACTCCGCTCTTGAACAATATGAGGGCTCTCTAATCCACAAAGAAGATAAAGAAACGATTCTGAATATTACGAGAGTTATTTATGACAATATTGATAACGAAGAACTCACGATTGAATTCATTGCAAATGAAACGGCAATCAGCAAGATGCAACTTTATCGTAAAATAAAGGAGATCACTAAAAAAACGCCCACTGAATTTATTCGTTCAATAAGGCTTAAGTATGCGGGGAAACTTCTGAAAACAACTAACAGAACTGTTCAAGAAGTTATGTATGCATCAGGTTTCAACAACAAGGCCTACTTTTACAGGGAATTCCTTAAAAAATACAACAAAACTCCAAAAGAATTCAGGGAGTCAACAGATTAAACTTTAGTTACGATGAAAACAGAATAGATAACTTTATATTTCTATTCTACCTGCCGCACATGTTTATATTTGAAGAGGAATGCAAACATTACCGCCACCACCAGGGAGTATGCGGCAAATATAAACCACACGCTAGGCCAGTCTCCCACCAGCAACGATTTAGTGGTTGTCCCCACGCTCACATCAGTCCACTTGCAATATTGATTCACCACCCACTGTGCACTTAAAGTCCCAATGGTAGCACCAATACCGTTGGTCATCAACATAAACATCCCCTGTGCGCTGGCACGGATATTGTGGGGTGTCTCCTTATCTACGAACAGGGAACCCGACACATTGAAAAAATCGAATGCTACACCATAAACCAACATGGAAAATATAAGCAACGATAGCCCGTTTCCCGGATTACCCAGCCCGAAGAAAGCGAACCTCAGAACCCAGGCAAACATCGCTATAAGCATTACGCTCTTTATTCCATATCTCCTCAAAAAGAAAGGTATAAGCAAGATACATAGAGCTTCAGATATTTGAGAAAGTGAAATTAGAATGTTGGAGTGTTTCACCCCGAATGCATTAACATATTGCGGCAAAGCTTCAAAGCTGGCAATAAACGGATTGGCAAAACCGTTGGTTATCTGTAGTGATACACCCAAAAACATGGAAAATATAAAAAAAAGCGCCATCTTCCGCTGTTTAAACAGCTTAAATGCATCCAGGCCAAGTGCCTGGAACAGGGTTTTATCTTTATTACTTGTAGTGACAGGGCATTTGGGAAGTGAAAAAGCGTAAGCTCCCAGTACAAATCCAATCATCGCACTTACTACAAACTGCATGGCTGAGGTCTGGAACCCGATAATATCTACCAGCCACATGGTGCAAATAAATCCTATGGTACCAAAAACACGAATCGGGGGGAAGGCTTTAACGGTATCCATTCCTCCTCTTTCCAGAATTGTGTATGCTACAGAGTTTGATAGTGCCAGTGTAGGCATGTAAAAAGAAACGCTCAATGTATAGAGAGAAAAAAACAGAGAAAATGAGATATCCGTTCCGGCGTTCATCCCATACAAACCTGCGGAAAGCATAAAAGAGGCTGCCAGCAGGTGGCAGATCCCCAACAGCTTTTGAGCAGGTATCCACCTGTCGGCGATAATACCTATAAGTGCAGGCATAAATATGGATACTATCCCCTGCACAGAATAGAAAACCCCGATATGTGATCCCATACCCGCCGGGCCCAGATAACGCGACATAGATGTGAGATAAGCCCCCCAGACTGCGAACTGGAGGAAGTTCATAATTATTAGACGTGCCTTTAACGACATATTGTTAGAATTAGATCAATAAACAAAATTATTTTGCGGGCCAAAGGCCACTTATATTGAGAATATATACAATCTTGAACTTTATGAAACAACAGATTCTTTTCACCTTTACAATACAAAACTAAATTATCGCTGCAACCATGGCGCAGGATTAAGTTTTGTTGTTTTCTGCCACAGCTGGAAGTGCATGGTAGAGACTCCGGTATCGGGATCGGTGAAAATACGTCCCAGCGATTGTCCTGTCTTCACTTTATCCCCTTGTTTAACAAAAAGATCATATATGTTGGCATAAAATGTGTAGTACTCTCCGTGACGAACAATAACACAAGTGTTAGAACCGGGGAAAGAGAACACTTTCGAAACCTCTCCATCGAAAACGGTACGTATATTGGCATCCCTCTGAGCTTGTATATCAATACCATTACTATTGGTTGTCACATTCCATTCCGAATGTTTTTTGGTGCCGAAATTGCCAACTATTGATACAGTTCCGGAAACAGGCATAGGCAGTCTTCCCTTATTTGCAGCAAAATTCTTAGACAGATTGAATGTCTCCGCCGATGCTGTACTCGCTCCTACCTCAATTCTGGGAGCGGGCGAACCACTTGGCGCAGCTTCCTCTTTTCGCCCGGCTGCCTCCTCCTTCTCTACTGCCTCCTTGCTCTTTTCTCCTTCGCGCTTGATTTTTGCGGCTTCCCGTTCGGCTCTCTTCCGTCGTTCAGCCTCTTCTGCCCGCCTGGCAGCCTCAGCCTCCCTCTCCTGGCGTGCCACCTCTTCAGCAATCAATCTTTCAATCTGTGCGTTCAGCTGTGATGCCCTGCGCTGTTTGTCCTGAATAGATTTCTTTAACTTCTGTTGCTGCCCACGAGCCTCTGCTACCTCCGATTGACGCGCTTTCTCCTCCTCCTGCAACCTTATCTGTTCATTCCTCAACAATGCCAGCGCCTCTTCTTTGCCGGCTCTGGCCAGGGTTAGAGATTCCTTTTTGGCTGTGATTTCGGCATTTTGCACCTTTATTTCTTGAGCCTGCATCTTCTGCCATCTTGAATACTCCCTCAGGTATTGCATTCTTCTCAACGACTCGCCAAGGGACCTTCCTGTCAAAATAAACAGTAACTTATTCTGGCTGAACTTATTGTTCAACATGCCTTTCATGGCGTTGGCATAGCTATCCTGCTTCCGCTTCAGCTCTTTATTGAGCCGTGAAATCTCACTTTCCAGCCTCGATTCTTCATTTTTCAATGCTGCTATTTCCTGATTCCGCAAATTGATCAACTCTTTTCGTGAAGAAATCTGTTTATTAATAAGGTTAATACGATCCAGTATAGTTGTAGTATGTTTTTGCACATCAAGGTAAAGCCTGTTTGTGCTTCTTATCTCCTCCTGTAAGGCCTGTTGCTGTTTCTGTAAACTTTCGATCTGACTGGTTTGAGAAAATAAGACAAAAGCAAACAATGAAAAAAGATATATAAGAGTAAACCTTTTCATTTAGTCTTTATTCGGAGAGATAATTTTCAATATTGCATCTATAGAGGTTCTATTATAGCCGACTGGAACACTCTTACCCAACTGAAATGGCTGATTTGTGATAATATCGGAAAAAAGCAGTTCGGCATCAACCTTTCGTGATGAAGATGAAAGGGTTACATTCATCTTATGCGGGAAAGTAATATTGTTCAATATTGCAAAATTATTGTATCCCCATTGCAGATAATGTTTCTTCTCTGGTTGCATAAGATGTGTAAATGTGATACGATCGTCACAATTTACCGTGAATGAGTAGTCTATCCCCGATTCTCTGTCCTTACCGGTTAAATAGTAATATTGATCTGATGTGCGAATGTATTTGAAGTTAAGGTAATCTGAGTTTTCCACCTTCTTTTTTCCTGAAACAAAAAGAGCATTGGTAAAAACCGATTGCATGGTATAGAAGTCGAATCCTACCGGATATTGCTCTTTCAAAGAACTGATAGATTCCTGAACATAACGTTTGTTCATCCTGTCGAGCACCAGTACAGAATCGGGATCGATATAAAATCGAAACATTTCCACACCGAAAAGAGGTTGTATAGAAATCTGAAGGGCATTATCCTTCACAATGCGTATATTTCCTCTTGAACTTAAGGACCTGGAACCGTTAGTCAAGTTCATATTAAGCTTGGCTGAAAAGGTATAGTAAGGGAACTCACTGGTAATAATGTCATTGAAAAGCTGATTATATGATTTATCTTCCACAGGAGAGGTGGAGTAAACAATCTGTTGTTTGGGCTTACAGGAATTTAGAGCAATGCCCAACAAAAAAAAGAATAAAAAGATATGTTTGCAGTGAGAAATATTCATAGCTCGATAATTATTTCAGTTGTTTTTTTAATTTCAAATAACGGTCATAAAAAATTCCACATCCGGCATTTATTTACCAACTAGGACATTTACAACTTTCGGGTTTTTATTTTTTTATTTAAGAGTCCACTTTAAATAGTGGCAATTTTAAGTTTAAAAAAGTAATTCGTTGATTTTTCATTTCCTATTTTTGAGAAGCAAGGAAGTAAAAAATCAAACACGATAAAAAGTTTCTCCCTTATGGAGGTCTTTATATAGCGAAAATCGGTTATTAAACCATTTTCATGCGCTCTTTGACTTATTGTTATCAGATAATTTCCAAGGCGGACATGGTTTATCCATAAACATCTGGCGAAAGTAAATAATTTGTGCCTGAGCAAACCTCTGTATCGTGTTTTGTTGTTCCTCGTATGGAAGCAATACTGAAAGATGGTTGCCTCCACGTTGTTTCTTTTCATCTGTTCCTGCCCGGGGATAGCCGCGAGTTCGTGTCTTAGTTCTGCAGTTGCTATCTGTTCGTTCGTAAAATACCGGTACTTGCTCTTGCCTGTGGTGGCAATCCTCCATTTATCCCCCGGTTTTGTATGCAGGGATAATCTCTCCGGTTTCGATATGGGTGACAACCAGCTCACCCTCCTTCATCTCCAGGTCATATTTAGATTGTCTCCCTTGTAATCCGCTTGTTATAAGTTCAATTGAGTTCATATCGGCAAACTCCCTGTTACCAGGGGGATTGATAAGCACCATCGGCATAGACTTTCTCTATTATATCGGTGCTTACCTTCTCCTGGATGTTGGTAACGGCATCCTTCAGGTAGCCATTGTCTGCAGCACTTGCCGGTTTCACCTGAACGTTTACGATCAGGTTGGGTTTGTCCTTCTGTTCATCCGTGTCATCACAGGTCTCGGTGATGTTCACACTGTAGCCCTTTACCTTCTGGTCTCCTTTTTTTTCGATAATCGGCATCGGGGTCATTGTGGTTTTGAACGCTCCTGGCCGTGATGTCCTCTTTGGGACGAAGGATAGCCTGTCCCTTGACCACCTCGTATTGCTCGTGGAAGACACGGTGAAGAAGGTCGTAGCCGGTAGTGGTCTCTGCAAGGCGTTTAAGAACCTGATAAATGAGCCCACCCAGGGAAGAGATTTTCTCGCCGAGAGTTTCACTGTTTAAGCGGTAAACCATATTCTGAGCATCTTCTTCTAAAAAATAGAAGTACCTGTTTCCTGAGCCTGGGGTTCAAAAGAAGCATCCCCCTATCGCCCAGGTCCTTGATAAACCCGCGGAAAGTGTTGTGAATGATCTCGAAACGGGAGTACCAGGCGATGTTGCTGCCAATGAGCTTACTGTCCATACGGACAGATTTGCCGGATATCTTGAAGGTGGAGAGTTGGTCGCCAGTGAGCTGCTCGAAGCTCTTTTCCATCAGGTTTACACCATACCGGTTTTCGTATTCACAAATACGCCTTCTCAGTAAATAATAAGTATCGATAGAGGGTGCAACATCACTCAGGGAGACTAGACCCAGGGCTTTACGCACCAGGAGATCGAACTGGCATTTATCGAACAGATCTTCATCGCTACAGCCAAAACCCTCCTTGATGATGGACATTCCGATAATCACCCGTATGGAAGCATTGGGAGCGCCCATGTTACCCTGTTTGAAAAGGGGAGCAAATATGGTTTCGTCTATTTGGGAGGTGACGTTTGCATAAAACCGGTTGTGCCACGCCGCAGGATCATCATATTTTTTTGCCTCACGCTTACCCATTTGGGTGGAAGGTGTGGAAAACATGTCATATTGTGGATTTACAGATGTCTTCTTGAACATGATTTCTTCTCTTTTAGGTGATGCAAAATACGATTTTTTTATCTGATAACAAGGGATTTTCAGAGCGTTTTATCAACAAAAAACGGAAATAAAACAACAAAATTAAAGTCAGGGACTTTTTAAAGTGGACTCATTTAATTTTTTTGAGTCACGTCCCAGTTCTTTTGCCTTTTTCCACTGTTCTATTGCCTTCTCTCTTTCTCCGGTTTTGAACAAAACGTCTCCGTAATGTTCATAAACCTCAGCTGATGGATTCTCCTTGCTATATTCCATGGCCTTTTCAATATATATTTTTGCCATAAGGTAAGATCCCTGTTCAAACAATACCCACCCGTAAGTATCTAAGTAAGTAGGGTTCATCGGATCTGCCTTTATTGTAATCCCGCTCATCTGCTCTGCTTTGTTCAGATCCCTCTTTTCAAGAGACAGATAATAACTGTAATTGTTTAAAACAGGAAGATTTTGCGGATTCAGCTTTAAAGCTTTTTCATAACATCCGAAAGCAATATCTTTATTCCCAAGAAAATAGTTCAGGTCGCCTATCTGACCATGAAAATCTGATTCCATAGCTGGACTCAGCATTACTGCATTTTTCAACCCCTCCTCAAATACCCTTAATGCTTCCTTATAATTCTTCTGTTGATAATGGGCAGCACCTAAGTAGAAATAGAACTGAGGCTCCTTTGGAAGATGTTTTAGTGCTTCAGTTGTTACCTCCTTAATTTTCTCCAGATCTTCATCAGGCAAGGCAATACGGATCATTTGCTCATACCCTGCCGGATCACCAGGATTATCCTTGGTATATATCTCGAACTGTTCCATGGCGCCCTCTTTGTCATTCTGTAGCATGAGGACATTGCCATAAATCATGTTCAGTTGCCTGTTGTTGGGATGCTGTTCAAAGAGTGATTCGAACAGTGTATTTGCCTGTTTCAGTTCCTGTCGGTTCTGCTGCAGAATGCCGAGATAACGTGTAAGAAGCTGCAGTTTTGTCTCAACATCCATAAACGATCCTGTGATGGCTTTCTGTAACTCAGCCTGTGCGGCGGGCTTATTGTTTGTTTTCTCATAATAGTTCACCATGGATAGAATAAGTTCTGGATAATCAGGATCTATACCTTTCACCTGTTCGTAATATTGCAGTGCTTTCTGATCCTGATTGTCTTCCATATATAGATCACCCATAAGGATAAGATACCTGGGATCACCGGGATTTTTGTCAATGAACTGCTGAATTTCTTCAAATGCTTTCTCCTTTTTGTCCATCAGGGAATATAGACGGAACTTGTTAAGTGAAAGCATCTCTGACATTCCAGTACTTTTTTCAAGTTCGTTAAGCGCATCTATAGCTTTTTGTTGTTCTCCATTATCTGCATATGCGTTTGCCAGTTCGAAATAAAGTTCTGATCTGTCGGGGTATAACTTCAGCAAAGAACTGTAAATGCCAAGAACGTCTTGTTTAAGCTCGAGTTCTTTGCATAATCCCGCAAGCATCATATTATAGTAGTAGTTGGAATTATCGTAATGAACAGCTTTCCGGAAAAAATCCAGCGCCCTGTCTTTTTCCTGAAGCACACTGTAGAAAGTCCCCAGTTCAACCATTACATTTGCATTGGTTGAATCCAGTGCATAACAATGCTGAAAAAAGTCGATAGCTTCATCATATTTCCCAAGAGCTTTTGCATTCAAAGCAGCGTAAAAATAGTAATCAAATTTCCTATCAGTTGCTTCATTATGATGTATTTGACGTACATCCTGGCGAGCTACTGCCTTTAGTGGCATAACTGCCAATACCAGGTATAATAAAACCAGGCCGGCATTCAGCTTTTTTATTTCTGTCAGATAATTCATTCTTTGCCTACAGTTTCTATTGTTTGCCGGTATGTCCAAACCCTCCATCTCCTCTTTTTGTTTCATCCAGTGTGTCAACCGGTTCCCACTCTACGCTGGCATGTTGAGCAACCACCATCTGGCAGATGCGTTCTCCGTCGTTTATGGTAAAATTTTCATTCGACAGGTTCACCATGATCACCCGAATTTCACCACGGTAATCGGCATCAATTGTACCGGGTGAGTTCACAATTCCAATACCATGTTTTATTGCTAATCCGCTTCGGGGGCGTATCTGAGCTTCATATCCTTCAGGGAGCTGAATAAAAATGCCGGTCGGCACAAGGGCTCGCTCCAGAGGCTTTAAAACAACAGGTTCTTCAATATTCGCACGTAGGTCTAGTCCGGCAGCCGACATCGTTGCATATTCAGGAAGCGGATGACGTGACATGTTTACTATTTTAATCTTCATTGGTGAGAGTCATTCGAATTAATTATGCGAATTTATACAATTCTGAGGAAATTATTATCAATTTGATGAAATTTAAGGAATTTAATTCCAAAGGAATATAACATTTTGAGAGATTGTCACTCGTGAAGTAAGAAAAAACCATATCTTTGCATATATGAGCGGACAAGATGATCTTTTGGCAAAATTACGTCAAACGCTGAATGAACAGGGAATTGACTCATTTCATATCCTCGAGGAACTGGTGCCAATTGAGGAGCAGATGGAGTATTTCAGATATTTCGACAGGATGCGGCGAGAAAACACCCCCTTTGTGCGAGATGAAGAGGTAGCTGTTTTATTTTCTCCCGACGAGTCCATCGAACGTAAGAAAAAAAGCCTGACCCTTCTTGCTTCCATACCCGATGTAGGAGCATACAGATCTATTGAAACATATCACAGTAGTCCACTAGAGCCTGAACTGCTTAACTGGTCGTCCATGGCACTTGTCAGCAGCCGTATCATTCTTAGCTCAGACCTTTCGGGGCATCAGCAAGTATATATCTCTTCGGGCCTGGGTGGCCACGATAAGAAACTGCGGTTTTTCGCCCTTTTCACAACCAATAACAGGCAAGAACTTACCGATTTGCAAAAGGAGATGGTAGAGCGCGAATTTATTTTTCAGTTGCAAAAAGCAGAAATAGTTATTGAAAAATTTGTAATCAAAGAAAACTACTTTACCATCCTCATGCTTTTCCCATTTGATAAGGATGTTAAGTCGAGCCTCCACGACGCTATCACTGAGTGTAATCAATACGGAAATTTTCTCGATACAAAATTTCTTTTTACCAATGTAAAAGTACTGAATGAAAAAGAGATAGATGAGCTGTTAGATAAGAAATAGCCATCAGTCCCTCACTAAAGAAGATCTGAAAATGATTTATCTTGTACGTAAAAAAAATATTTGCAAGACACTCTTAACCGTAATTTTAATCGTTCTCTCTATCGGGAGCAGTGCACAGGAAATCCCGTTCATTCCCCCGGTCTATAACTATACTACAAATATATATAGGGCAGGCAACCAAAACTGGGCAGCAGAACAGGGCAGTAACGGAGTAATCTATTTTGGTAACGAAAACGGGCTTTTGAGTTTTGACGGAGTCAACTGGTCTCTGTGTCCACTCCCCAATAATCTCTCAGTAAAGTCTATTTATATAGACAACAATCACTCGACTGAGCGAATATATGTAGGTTCATTCGAGGAATTCGGATATTTCGAACGAAACCGGTCCAATCAGCTTATTTATTACTCAATAAAAAGTATTGTTGATGATTATCAGTTTCATAACGATGAAATATGGACGATATATCCTTTCGATGGAAAGATTTACTTCCAGTCGTTTTCTGCATTCTTTGTCTTCGATGGCAAAGAGGTGAGGACATTCAAGCCCTATCCTGCCGTATTGTATTTTTTCCCATCGGGAGACAAGATGTTTGCGCAAATGATAGATAATGATTTTTGCAGTTTCAACGGTGAAGATTTTCAAAGGCTATTGACACGCAAACAACTAAATAACGCTGATGTCAGAAATACAGGGCCGGCAGACGGAGAGATTGTAGTACAGCTTTATACCCGACAGCTTGTTGCAAGCGTAACCCGCCCGGTGAAAGAGCTAAAAGGGTTTAAAAAGATTGCATTAAAGGCGGGTGAATCCAAACAGGTAACGTTTAATCTTGCTTCCGAAGATCTGGCCTTCTACGGAATTGACATGAAGAAAAAAACCGAACCGGGCGACTTTAAACTGTGGATTGCTCAAAGTTCTGCTGATAACTCCAATGAAGCAAGTTTTTCTGTTACACAATGAAAAAAATAAAAAAATAAAAGTTATGTCCAGTTATTTTTTGCATCTTTGAAGAGTAAAGTAATTATAACATACTTAAACTACGTTGCTATAATTAACATATACTCAAAAAAGAATGAGCATAATCAGCTATTTTGACATCAGAAAAGAACTGGAAGATTTTGACGTTATCCACTCTGAAATTGAAAAAGGGATTGTCTTCAAGGGAACCAACTTGTGGATTCTAATGTGTGCCATCCTGGTGGCATCGGTGGGCCTGAACATGAATTCAACAGCGGTAATCATAGGTGCCATGCTTATATCTCCACTGATGGGACCCATCAACGGTATGGGGTATAGCATCGCGACCTATGACTGGCATTTGTTCAGGCGGTCGATAAAAAACCTCACATTTGCCATCGGTATAAGTCTGATCACTTCAACACTCTATTTTGTCATCACCCCGGTAAATACAGCTCATTCCGAATTACTGGCACGCACAAGCCCCACTATTTACGATGTATTTATTGCGCTTTTCGGAGGCCTGGCAGGGATATTAGCCATTAGCAGCAAATTGAAAGGGAACGTAATCCCCGGCGTTGCAATTGCCACTGCACTAATGCCACCTCTGTGCACTGCAGGTTACGGGCTTGCTACCCTCCAGTTGAATTTTTTCTTTGGTGCCCTTTACCTCTTCACCATTAATACAGTTTTTATTGCGGTATCATCACTCACCGTCTGTCAGATCCTTAAACTTCCTATTCGCAGCATCATAGATCCAGCCCAGCGTAAAAGGGTTAACAGCGCCATCACCACCATTTTGCTTATCACCATCATCCCAAGCATCATATTCGGATACGATCTGGTAAAGAAGGAGCGTTTTTCTGAAAGTTCAAACCGTTATCTGCAGGAGATATCGATTTTAAGCGGCAGCTACTTGATTGAAGCAAAGGTGGACCCGAACCAGAGCTCAATATCACTCCTCTATTCAGGATATGGGCCTAACGAAGAAGAACTGGTTCAAATAAAAGAAAAAGCACTTATCTTTCAGCTGGACACCTCAAAAATCAGTATTATTGAAGGAGCAGATGCTGAAATTCTGAAACAAAGTGCCAGTCGCTATTTAACAGAAGCACAGGAGCTGGAAAACAAGCTCAACATCACCACCTCCTCTTTGAAAAAAGCCCAATGGAGACTGGACAGTATACAAAACATACCTGGGATGGGAGAAAACCTTTTAAAGGAGATCAGGCAAATATACCCACAGATGAAGAGCTGCTCCTATGCCGAGTCGGTTATTTTTACCGATACAACCCGATCAGAACGAATACCTATCGTAGTCTTCACATCAAAAAAGGAACTGAACCGCAACGAGCAGAAGAAAATTACTGAATGGGTACGGGTGCGACTTAACAATAAAGCAACGAAAACCTATTTTGAGAAGTAGCGACCAGGCAACCAATTTATTTTTCATCCGCCACATACAGCCCTCCAGGAGTTAAAAAAGAAACAGGTTCCGGTTAACGATCAAGCAGATTAAAAAACGTTTACGTAAAAGAATGAAATAAAACCGTAAAAAGTAATCCTACCGTAGGAAAATCAGGGAACTGTTGTCTAAATACTAAATCAAACATCATGCACTTTGACGGACTCAGAACTCATAGAAAAAATTAACTCCGGCAACACTCAAGCCTTTAAGGAATTAATAGAAAAATATCAGGGAGTGGTATTTCGCACAGCCATGGGATTCGTGCATTCCAAAGCTGATGCGGATGACCTCACCCAAGAGGTTTTTATAAGGGTTTTTGAATCGTTGCACTCCTTCAAAGGAAAGGCTGAGTTTTCCACATGGCTCTACCGGATAACAGCGAACTGCAGCATTAATTTTATTAAACGGAACAGTAAAAACAGGTTATTGCTGTCGCTCGAAAACATCTTCAACTATTATAGCAACGAGAAAACGCCACTTGAACAATTGGAAGCAGCGGAGAGAGACAGACTGATAAAAGCGGCAATCGACCGCCTTCCCACCTCTCAACGAACAGCTTTTGTGTTGAGCAGATATGAAGAACTGCCCCAGAAAGAGGTCGCCCGTATCATGAATAAATCAGAAGGGGCTGTAGAACAACTACTGCAACGAGCAAAGGGTAATCTGCAAAAGAAACTGGACAAAACCGTAGGAAAATAATGGGAGACTTGTCAAACATATAAACAAACCAACAGAATGGGAACAGAAAAATATATCAATGACCTGATTGAACGCGAAAAGCAGATGGTCCCCAGTCCCTACCTGAGCACACGCGTATTGGCGGAGATAGAAAGAAAGCAGCTGCAGGCAAACTACCGGCCATCTGTGTGGAAAGCCATTGCCCTGGCTGCCAGTTTTGCTGCTGTTACAGTGTTGGGAATCACTCTCGGAAATAGTTATAAAGGTGATTATTATCCGAAGCTGGGTATGAATATCAACGATAGTCAGATAGAAAACCTGGAATATTATAATTTGGAAGATTATGACTAAGAAGAACAGCATACAGATATGGGTAATTGCGCTGTTAGTGGTGCTGAACCTGACCACCATAGGAACCATATTTTATCATAACCGGCAGGTAAAAGACAATGAGGCTGCAGTTGTTATAGATGAAAGCCGGGCTCCGCTCACCGGAAGGTATTTCCGTCAGACACTTAGGTTCGATGATGAGCAGATGAACGCCTTCCGGAAAGCAAATCGGCAATTCCAGCCACAGGCAAACTTACTGATCTACGAGATGGATTCGCTGAAGACAGAGATGTTCATAGAGTTGAACAGGGAACAGCCCGACACGATCAGGTTGAACAGCATATCAGACCATATAGGTAGGCATCACGCTGAGCTGAAGAAAATCACTAACGATTTTTACCTCTCAATTAAATCGGTATGTGATTCAGCTCAATGCTACAGGCTGCAAGAAACATTCCTTCCTCTCTACAGGGATGAGACAAGCAACGCCCGGCGCGGATTCGGATATTACCGTCCGGACAGCACGGGAGGGGGCTACAGACATAGATACGGGAGAGGGTGGAATAAACCGTAAACAATAAATCAAAATCATTAAATAAATAAAGAAAAATGAAAACAAAACTTTTTACAATCACATTAATGATGGTTGTCACCATTGGATGGGCAGCTGCCCAAAATCAGGATCAAACAGAAAAAGTTCAGGATAAAACGATCCAGGCCGGACAAACAATACAGAGAGGCCCCGCATTCGTAGATAGCAACAACAATGGCATTTGCGATAATTACGAAAAAGGCACCCCCGGGAATCCCAATGCCAATGGCAGACAGGCACTACGCAACGGCAGCGGACGTGGCAGAGGCATGGGATTTGGTAACGGACAAGGGCGGGGACGATATTTCATAGATGCCGATGGCAACGGCGTTTGTGACAACTTCGAGAAAGGGACACCGCGTCGCGGACGTGGCGCCGGATACCGAGCCGGGATTCGCAATGGGAGGGGTCGCGGTGTAAACTTCGTAGATGCCAACAAAAACGGCATCTGTGACTGGAGAGAGACAAAATAGGTGATTTTACTAATCCGATTTCTAACTTTAACCTGCTGAAAACAAAATTTCAGCAGGTTTTTTTGTGAACAACACAAATAAACGATTATTTTTGTTACTGACTTTTGATATGATGACTGTCAGAATTGAACAATCACATATCCAAAACCAAATGCCAACCTGATATGAAAATTAGAAAAAACATTGCTATCAGTGAGAACGGGTTTATTTTTAATCCACTCACCGGCGACAGCTTCAGTGTAAATCAGACCGGTATTTTTGTCCTTCTAAAGCTGAAAGAGGGGGAGAGTGACAAAAACATACTAGAGGCCCTTCGGGAGGAGTATGAATTGGACACCTATACAGCAGAAAAGGACCTGAATGATTTTCTGACCATGCTGAAGAGCTATCAACTAACCGAACATGAGTAAAACAAAAATCACCGTTGCCGTAACAGGACTGAACAATATCGACAGTCCGGGACCTGGAATTCCGGTAATAAGAGCACTGAAAGAAAGCAAAGAGTTTGAAGTGCGCATTATTGGCCTTTCGTATGAAACACTGGAGCCAGGAATATATATGCACCATCTCGTGGACAGTGTATATCAGCTTCCGTTACCCACAGCGGGATCGGCTGTGCTAAAAGAACGGTTGCGATACATTGCCGGCAGGGAACCGATCGATGTGCTAATTCCCAATTTCGATGCGGAGTTACACAATTTCATCAAGCTTCAAAAGGAGCTGAAATCGGAGTTGGGCATTGCAACCTTCCTGCCTTCACACGAACAGTTCGAAGAACGGCAAAAACCAGAGCTCTCCAGATTTGGTGACAAATATGGTGTCAGAGTACCTCAAAACCATATGATCAGCCGGGTATCGGAGATCAAAAAATTGGAAGACGAACTAGATTACCCTATGGTGATCAAAGGGCGTTATTACGATGCTTATATTGCCTCATCCTACGAGCAGGCAAGCTCGTATTTCTACAAGATTGTTGCCAAATGGGGCTATCCGGTGATTGTGCAGGAGTTTATTCCAGGCACGGAAGTGAACGTTACCGCTATAGGAGACGGTCAGGGAAACTGTATCGGTGCCATACCGATGCGTAAACTCTACATAACCGACAAGGGTAAAGCCTGGTCGGGTATATCGTTAGAAGATGAAGAGCTGTTGGCAATTTCGCGCCACGTGATAGAGAAAAGCTGCTGGAGAGGTGGTTGTGAGCTGGAATTCATAAAGACAAAAAAAAATGAGTATTACCTGCTAGAGATGAATCCCCGCTTTCCGGCCTGGGTGTACCTGGCCAACGGATGCGGGCAGAATCATGCCGAAGCACTTTTAAAAATGGCTCTGGGCAAAAAAGTTAAGCCGTTCACGGAATATAAGAGCGGCAAAATGTTTATCCGCTATTCCTACGATATGATCGTGGATATATCGGAATTTGAAAAAATTTCAACAACAGGAGAGATGTAATTATGAAACCGACTTATGAAAGGCCAATCATTCAGAAGCTGAATACAGGCCTGTTAAATAAATTTGGCAGCCGTACCGGATATACCCCGTTAAAACAGATCGATGGCGTAGCTGTCGCCAGCCTGATGGAACAATACGGCTCACCTCTTTTCGTAATCAGTGAAAAAACAATCCGTCAGACCTATCAGAAAGCGCTGAAAGCATTCAGAATGCGCTATCCAAAAGTGCAGTTTGCCTGGAGCTATAAAACGAACTACCTTGATGCCGTCTGCAACATTTTCCATCAGGAGGGCAGCTGGGCGGAGGTGGTATCAGGTTTTGAGTACCGTAAAGCTATACGCAACGGTGTTCCCGGAAACCTGATTCTCTTCAACGGGCCCGATAAGTCGGAAGAGGACCTGAAAAGAGCGGTTGAGAACCACTCTCTTATCCATATTGATCATTTCGACGAGCTATACACGTTGATTGAACTGCTGGAAGGTTCAGCCAACAAGGCAAGGGTGGCTATCCGTGTGAACATGGACACCGGTGTCTATCCCCAGTGGGATCGCTTTGGCTTTAATTACGAATCGGGACAGGCATGGAATGCGATCATGAAGATTGCCACACAGCCCAACCTGCAGTTGGAGGGTTTACACACCCACATCGGCACCTACATGCTTACGGTAAACGCCTATGCTGTGGCTGCCAGAAAAATGTGCGATCTGGCGCGACAAACTGCCGGAACTGCCGGGATAAAGATTAAATATATAGATATGGGGGGCGGCTTCTGTTCGTCTAACACCCTGAAAGGCTCCTATCTGCAGGGAGTGGATGTGATTCCCACGTTCGACGACTATGCTGAAGCAATCACCGGCACAATCCTGCAAGCAGGCTTTAAGCCGGATGAAATGCCCCTGCTGATTCTGGAAAATGGTCGTGCCTTAATTGATGAAGCGGGCTACCTGCTGGGATCGGTGCTGGCTACAAAACGGCTTGCTGACGGACGCAGGGCTACCGTGCTTGATATAGGCGTAAACATCCTGTTCACCTCCTTTTGGTATAACCATAAAGTATCACCGGCACAGGACTTCACACAACATGCCGAAGAAATGGTACTTTATGGGCCTCTTTGTATGAACATAGACTGTCTGCGTGAAAGCGTGAGCCTGCCACTCTTAAAAAAGGGCGACCGTGTAGTGATACATGAGGTTGGAGCTTACAATATGACACAATGGATGCAGTTCATCACGCTTCGTCCCAACGTTGTCATAATAGATACCAGCGGGAAAGTGCATCTTATTCGCAAAAGCGAATCAGTTGATACCATTGTGCAACAGGAGAAGGTGCCTGAACACCTCAAAAGTTTCACCTTGTAATAAAGGCGTATAGTCAATGCTAATAAGTTAAACAGGAAATTGAATGGGTAACAGGCTTAGAACATACACACTCATGTACCTTGACGGGACATTGAATAGTTACGGTATGATTTTCTTTTCGAAGGAGCGCTGGTTCTCGCTGATACTCCTACTGATTAGCATGCTCGATTGCAGGCTGGGAGCAGGCGGGTTAGCCGCCGTGCTGTTGACCAACATTATTGCTCATATACTAGGTTTCTCGAAGCAGAAAATCCGTTCTGGAATTTATGGTTTCAATGCTATTTTCGTAGGAATAGGGCTAATGTACAAGTTTTATACGAACAATTCATTTCTGATACTCTTTGTTTTCTCGGTAATCATGGCCTTCATGTTCACCATCTGGCTAGAATCGCTTTTCTCAAAACACAGCCTTCCAATACTTACGCTTCCTTTTGTTTTCACACTTTTCGTCGTTGACCTTTCGGTAAAAACCTTTACCAAAATAGAGACAATCGGCCTGTTCGACCGCTTCACGGTTGTGCTGGCCAATCAAATGGAGGTACCATGGTATCCGGTAGCGCATGCGATGGATAGGGTTCCCCTTCCATCAATATTCTACTACTATTTCAAGACGCTGGCATCGGTTTTCTTCACCGACAGCCTGTTGGTCGGCATCATCATAACGATTGCATTGATCTTTCATTCACGCATCAAATCGACGGTTGCTTTCCTGGGATTTTTCTTCGCATTTTTTACCAGCAAACTGCTAGGCGTGGATATACAGGAACTAACCCGGAATCTTGCAGGTGTGAACTATATCTTCTGGGGAATGGCTATTGGTAGTTTTTTTATTATACCGAACAGCTTCAGCTATCTGCTGGTGATTGTGCTCACCCCGGCCCTCTTTCTTTTTTATGCAAGCATAGAAAATCTGATTGCCGGGTTAGGTCTATCATCTTATACTCTGCCATTCAGCCTGTTATCAATACTTGTATTGTTCATTCTAAAACAACGAAGCCTGAGCCGCTTCTTCATATTTCCCTATATCCAATATTTCAATCCTGAGAAAACTGTTTACAAATATGTGAATTACATGGAACGCTTTTCACAGGAGTCATTGTTCAAGCTGCAGCTTCCTTTTTTGGGGGAATGGCAGGTTAGCCAGGGATATGATGGCGGCATCACCCATCTGGGAGCATGGGGAAAAGCGCTCGATTTTGTGATTACAGACGAGCAGGGATCTACCTGTTTAGGCCGTTGTGCGGAAAAAGAAGATTTTTACTGTTTCAACAAACCGGTGATGGCCCCTGCCGATGGCTATGTATACATGATCGGCAACATCACCGAAGATAATGAGATAGGCGATGTAAACACCCGTAAAAACTGGGGGAACAGTATTGTCATCAACCACCTGAACGGATTATATACACAGATAAGCCATCTAAAGAAAGACAGTTTCAAGGTACGCATCGGTGATTACGTAACCAGAGGTACTGTCCTGGCCGCCTGCGGAAATTCGGGGCGTTCATCCGAGCCGCATCTCCACTTCCAGGTGCAGCTCTCCCCCGAGATTGGTGCACAGACCCACGCCTATCCAATTGGATATTTTTTCGAGAAAGGAAAAGAGAAACCCCTACTGCATATTGGCAAGGTACCCGAAGAAAAGAGTACCATTTACAACATTCAACCATCTCTGATGGCACATAAGGCATTTGATAACAAACCGGGAAGAGCGATGAGTGTTACTTATGATGATGAGCCATATTCATGGTATATTGCTACCGATGAATACAACAAAACCTATATACACTGCCGAAAGTCGCGTGCAACCGCCTACATGGAAAATGACGGCACAATGTTATACTTCACCGATTTTGAAGGGAAAAAATCGTCACCGCTTTATCTTTTCTACCGAAGCTGCTTTAAACTATTGCTGTCTAACGAAAGGGAGATACCAGTTTCGGACAATATCCCTTTAACTAAGGAGCACCCTAAAGGAACCCGCTGGTTTCAGGATCTTCTGGCACCTTTCGTTATTTTCACCCAAATTTGTTACCGGTCGGTACTGATTGAAACGGATAATATCCATTATCCGGAAAAGATGGTTTACAGAAGTTTGCTGGAAACAAAATCATTCAACATTAAGCTTCACAGAAGGATATCTGTCATCACAGTGAATCATCACCAAATCAAAATCAACACAAAAAATCACACATTATGTATCGACTGGGTATAACATTCATCTCGACATTTATATTGTCGATGCTACCACTCATTGCACAACAACCACCCGAAACAGCCAGTATCGACAGTATAACATATCAGCAATACCTGCAAAAGGATTATCAGAAGCTGATTGAGACCTCCAAAAAGGCTCGTGCCCGGCAGATCGGGTTCTATTATCTGGACTACCGTACTGCTATTGCATACTTTGAACTGAAGAATTATGCAAATGCAGCACGATATTACCGTAAGACACTGGAGCAAAATCCGGGAGACCCTGTTCTGCTGGAGAGTCTTTATTATGCATATCTTCTGAGCGGACAAAAAACAAATGCCAATATTGTTGCACGGTCGCTGCCGCCTCATGTCCAGGCCACCATCGGATACTCTCCGCAAGTGGTTGACTATATATCGATTTCGGGTGGCTATTCCTACAGCGGGAACACTCCCGAACTGGGGAGTAAACTCACGGGGCTAGATTCGCTTAACCTGTACCGCAATATGGCATTTGCATCTCTGGGCATAGGTATCAACCTATCTGGCAGGTCGAAGCTACTACTCGGATACCAGCGTTACAACAACGCCTTTGAACGCCACAATGCCTCGGGTTTGCTATATAGTAACATCCTGTCTCAGCACCAGCTAAACTTAGTATTCGAATTTTTTACGGGGGAGAGCCTTTCGTGTGGATTAGCCGGAGGATACTACAGTATCGACGGGAAAGATAAGCCAACCAAATCCTCCGCTTATGCTGAAAACAACGGAACAGGAGTCGGCCGTGGCTTCATAAAACGTCACAACCTCTTTTCTCTCTCAAGTTCTGAAACGGACAGGGCATCTGCATTTTCAGCCCTGGCATTTATCAATAAAAGATGGACCTACCTGATGCCGGAGATCGCCGTTGCCTGGTCCAACTTTGGCGGTTGGGAACAGTATCAGGCAAAAGGGTCATTAACCTATTACCCGTTGGGGAACCTAAACTTTTACGGAACCACTTCAATGGCAGCTATCTTCAACAGTGACTCCTGGGTGAATAACCAGTTTATCGTATCCCAGCATCTGGGATGCAAACTGGCGAGACAGCTTTGGTTGGAAGGATCGGCCGGCATAGGCAACCACCTTAATTATATCAGCAATCATTCATTTATGGTGTACGACACCTACGATGCAGTAAAAGCTCTTGCCGGGCTGACCCTCTCCTGGTACATAACAAAAGCGGTGGCTACCGCCGGATATCAATGGCAGCAAAGGGAAGGCTATGCCTCCTCAATCACCCGTTATCTCCCGTATAAATACAACAACCACCTTATAAATATCTCTTTCTCATGGAATTTTTAAACATTAAAAGCCTGATCATACTGCTGTTCTTAGCGATTGTACCGATGGCGACGGCACAGATTAACCCATCACAGGTATTTTCTGACAGTTACAGTTACGAAGCATCTGGAGACTATCAGAAAGCTATCGGGGTGCTGCAGAGTGTCAGCGGTTACGATTATCACAAATCGCTTCGGCTGGGATGGCTCTATTACCTGTCAAAAGATTATGAAACAAGCAAGAAACATTACCGTTCTGCCATTCAACTGGCACCAAAAGCGGTAGAAGCGCTACTGGGCCTATGCTACCCGCTGGAAGCTCAAAAAAAGGGTGATGAGCTGGAAAAGGTTTACAAGCAGATTCTGACTTTAGATAAAATGAACTCGAAAGTGAATTATGCATTAGGCAATATCTATTATTACCGGAAAGATTTTCAGCAAGCAGAAATATATTTTGAGCTGGTACAGGCGATGTACCCGTTCGACTATTACTCCACGCTGATGACTGCCTGGACAAAATATTTCCTTGGAAAGAAGTCAGATGCAAAACGGTTGTTCAATACCGTGCTGATTATCTCTCCTGCCGACCAATCGGCTAAAGACGGGCTGAAGCTTTTAAAGTAGATAAAGTACCATTTATGAATAACAACACTTCGGTAATTTTTTAAAATAATTCTTATAGTTCACTGAATATCAAAATAGAGTATGGCGCTTTTGATATTCCAGCATAACTAATTGGTCATCTGTATTATAAATAAAGATTTAATGAAGTATCATGCCCCGGGCTTATCTTTTCTTTTTGAATACTCGCCTTTCTTCCCTGGATGCGGCATATCTGAAGAGCGTTTATCAGTCTTGAAAACTTTTCCGGATTTATAATCCTTTTTTTTGCGGGGAAATTCATCATGCTCTTTATCAAAAGAACGTCCGTAGGATTTGCGGTCTACATCGGAGGAGTGTTCTCGTAAACGTGAGTCACGTTCTTTACCGAATGAACGGTTCACGGGTTTAAAAGGCTTTCCTTCTCGTCTTTTAGTCCTGCCATCCTCGCCCTTACGGCCGAAACCGCTTTGTTTCCTTTCATCCTCACCCTTACGGCCAAAACCGCTTTGCGTCCTTTCACCCTCTCTGTGAAAACCTGAGCTGCTTTGTGTCCTGTTATCCTTACCCTTAAGGCCGAAGCCACTTTGCGCCCTGTCATCCTCGCCCCGTTCGGTTCTTTTCGAGCGGCGGTAACCCTCCCTTGAATTTCTTTCGTAATGGTACTCATCTTTCCTTGACGTCTTCTTCCCCGAAAATTCTCTTGCGGGACGCTCATCACGCTTTCCGGAAAAGATTTCGTACTCACGCATCTCACATTCCAGGGCTCCGTTATAAAGAAAAAACCGTTTGGAATGTCTTAATCCTATTGCATCAAAAGCCTCTTTTCTATAGCTCAATATGTAAGCGTTGTATCCTGTAAAGACGTGTTTAAGGCGTTCACCTATCATCGAATAAAGTTCATCCATATCCTCCACTTTAATGCGCTCACCATAAGGAGGGTTAGTCATCAGAATTCCTGCAGGTTCCGGTGCTTCAGTAAATTGTTGAAAAGGTTTTACCTCCAAGTCGATATATTTTTTCAATCCCGCATTTTTAATGTTTTTTTCTGCTATGGCAATAGCTTTGGGGGAGATATCACACCCTATTATGCGATACCTTAACTCACGCGCTCCGGAGTCATCATTATATATCTCACTGAAAAGTTTTTCATCAAAATCTTTCCATTTTTCAAAGGCAAAATGCTGCCGGTGAATACCGGGTGGGATTCCCAGGGCAATCATTGCCGCTTCAATCAGCAATGTCCCCGACCCGCACATGGGATCAATAAACGTACTTTCACCGTGCCATCCAGTTTTCAGGATCATCCCAGCCGCCAGCACCTCGCTCAGTGGCGCTTCAGTTTGGGCGATCCTGTAGCCGCGCTTATGAAGAGATTCGCCTGAACTGTCAAGCGACAAAGTACATTTGTTATGTGCAATATGAATATTAAACACCAGGTCGGGATTTGTAACACTCACTGAAGGACGTTTCCCATACTTTTCTGTAAACCAGTCTGAGATAGCATCCTTCACGCGGTACGCCACAAACTTCGAATGAGTAAAAATATGCGAAAAGACCACTGAATCGATCAAAAATGAATTATCCAATGCCAGATATTCATCCCAGTTGAGTAGCTTAAGTGCCTCATACACCTCATCGGCATTATCAGCCTTGAAAGTATAAATTGGTTTTAATATACGCAATGCTGTACGGCAACACACATTTGACTTGTACATCAATGCATTGTCGCCGGTAAACGACACCATCCGGGTACCAATTTCTACGTTGTTTGCGCCCAATGCTATCAGCTCCCCGGCCAACACATCCTCCAGCTCCGCCATAGTTTTGGCTATCATTGGAAACTCTTTACCGGAATTGGCCGTTTCTTTGCTATGTTCCGGTCCGCCCGAAACTGCACTTTGCTCTTCCTGTTCACTAAAACTTTCAGATTCAATCATTCTCTTATATTTAATTGATAATGCAAAGATAGTGATTTTACAGCTTGATTTTTATTCGCTGTCCCTTTGATTCGTTGCCAAAAGCATCCAATGCGGTAACTACGTATGTCCAGCGGGTTTCACCACCTTCATAAGGCAGCAGAAAAAAATTATCGGGCGTTACCGTTACAATATTTTCGGCACTATCAATATCCACCCGTTCGCCGTGGTGGAAACGATATACTACAAATTTCTGCGCTGTCTCAGGATTCATAGGCGTTTTTTTATGCTCCCATGTAAGAAAATGCATATCTTCGGTATATATATTCGTAAGCTTTTTCACAGCTCCCGGACGTCCGTTGTGCATATGTGTGCTGGCGGGGACCAATGCCCTGGCACGGTGAATATCGGTTTTCAGCATATCAGCCACACCACCCGTATTATCCAGTATCTGGTATCCGTACCAGTAGCAATTGCCATTCACGAAAGGCATTTCACGCGATTGGCGGATCTTCACTTCCAGCTCGTTTTTATCGATGCTTCGCTTTAAGTCCTGTCCGATATAGAGTGTTTGTTGAAAATTATTGGCATTCCACCAGTTCAGCAACGTAGTATAATCGGCGGCACTGTGCCCTATCTCCCAATAGAGTTGCGGCAGGTTGTAGTCGATCCATCCTTTCTCCACCCACAGTTTAATATCGGCGTAAAGGTCGTCATAATTCTGCAGTCCGTTCGTATCGCTTCCGTTCGAATCACTTCGCTTATTGCGGTAAATACCGAAAGGGCTTATACCAAATCGCACCCATGGTTTTGTACCGGCAATTGTATATTTTATCTGCCTGATAAGCAGATTCACATTGTTTCTTCTCCAATCGGCAAGCTGTCCGGCAGAAAATCCCTGTGATGCTGCATAGTTATTGAAGCTTTTTTCGTCAGGAAAAGGGGTTCCAGCAATGGGATAGGGGTAAAAATAGTCGTCCATGTGGATGGCATCCACATCATACCGGGAAACAATATCGCGAACGACCTCGCAAATAAAGCTCCTGTTCTCGGGTAGTCCCGGATCGAAGTACAGTTGATTACCGTATTGAATAAAGCGTTCGGGATATTTCATGTAAATATGGCTGGCAGAAAGCGGATTATTTATATTTGTTTTTACCCTGTATGGATTCAGCCAGGCATGGAGCTCCATCCCCCGTTTATGGCACTCCGCAGTGATAAAAGCCAGCGGATCAAAATCGGGGTCGTCGAGTGCTTTACCCTGCTCACCTGTCAAAAACCGGCTCCAGGGTTCCAGGTCGGACTTATAAAATGCATCGGCTTCGGGACGTATCTGAAAAATAACAGCATTAATACCTGCTTCATCCAGCTTGCGTACCATCTCCGAAAAATAGTGTTTCATGGCAGCGCTGTTCATATGCGTGTAACGCGACTGCCCCACGGTCTGAATCCAGGCTCCGCGGAACTCCCTTTTTGGGGTGTTTGAATATTGATGCGTTAAAGTTTTTTTTGAGACACCGCAAGCGGATATTAAAACAATAATAAATAACAAATAACTTAATCGATTAAACTGATTCATATGCTTTTTCAAAAAATATGTTTTACGGAATAAAAATATGATCTTCGTTTTCCAGCAACTGATCCGCCGAATGCTGCTTGGGATAGACAACGATACGATTATGATGTGGAAAGCGATTCTCAAGGCGTGAAGGCAGGCTCTCCAAAACAGGAATATGAGAAATATAGCCTTTATGGGCAGAAATAAGAATTATAAGATCATCTTTTTTTATCAGGTCGCCACAAGACAACGGATTGTTCCAATCCACAAAAGGTTGGAAAGTGAAATTTCCCGATTTTTTCTGCCCGTTAATGATCTCCTGCGTTTCAGGGTGCCCCAGATGCAGCACGGGGATTGACAACTCTGAGGAGAGCTTGGCTACTTTGCTCACCCAGAGCCCGAAGCCATCTTCTTTTTGAGCCAATGGCGGTGAGATCACAACAATACGTTTATTCGAAATAAGATGCTGCTCCACATGGCAGACAAACAAGTTCTTATCCATTCCCTTAATTATAAGGTCTACCTTTTCTCCCAGCAACCTGTCCCATAACCCCACTTTTCCAGGCCATCCCAGAATTACTATATCAGACATTGTTTCACGAGCTATTCGAGAAATGCCATCGGCAGGATTATGATCAATAGTAGTAATTATATCTACTTTTACCTCTGCAGCCGTGGCAGTGGAGACAAAACCCTGCAACTGGTTCCTAAAACTCACAATATTCTTTTCCGCCTCCCGGTTGTTAGGAACAACCCCAAGCAATGAAACCGGGTTTACCGATTTTTTATCTTTCAGCAGTAACGCCAGCTCAACATGTTGACCGATATTGGTGGGATTGGCAATGGGTACCAGAATCTTTTCCTGTGCAAACTCCCCCATAGTAGAGGGAGTCAGAGGTTCATCCTCTTCGCTGATCGCTATCTCCCTGGCGGCATTTTGTGTAAAGACCGAAGCCACAATACAAGTGAGCAGGATAAGGATAATGGTGCCGTTTAAAATATATTCATCTAGCAGTCCAGCTTTGTAACCCACCAATATGATGGCCAGCGTAGCAGCTGCATGTGAGCTGCTAAGCCCGAAAATAAGGGTTCTCTGGGTTTTGGAATAGCGAAACGTCTTCTGTGTTGCCCATGCTGCCAGCCACTTTCCAAGCAGAGCAACCATTGTGAGAGTCAAAGCCACGATAAGTGTACGTGGTCCATCCAGCACAACAGTTATATCTACCATCATCCCTACCGAGATCAGGAAAATAGGGATGAAAAGTGCATTCCCGAAAAACTCAACCCTGTTCATCAACGCCGATGAATGTGGAATTAATCTGTTCAGGGCCAACCCTGCGGCAAATGCCCCGATAATGGGCTCAATTCCTCCCAGTTCAACAAGGAAACCGGCAGAAAATACCGCGAACAGCACAAAGATAAATGTAGTATATTTTTCCGATGTGGCTCTCTTAAAAAACCACTTGGCAATACGTGGCAGAATAAGAAAAATAATCAGGGAGAAGAGAAGCAGCGAGAACAGCAAATTCACTAAGAAAGTGGAATTAAACCCTCCGTTGCTGTTTGATAAAATTATTGCGAGTATAATAAGCACACCCGTATCTGTGAAAATAGTACCTCCAACCGTGATTGCTACCGCCTGATTGCGTGAAATCCCCATACGGCTTACAATAGGATAGGCCACCAACGTATGTGTAGAAAACATGCTTGCTATAAGGAAACTTGCTTCGGCATCGTAACCAAGCAGGTAATGACAAACAGGATAACCTACAAGTAATGGAATAACAAAGGTGTAAAAGCCAAAAGCGAAACTTTTGTTTTTATTGAGCAAAAACTCACCGAGATCAAGCTCCAGGCCTACAATGAACATAATATAAAGCAACCCTATGGTAGAGAACATCTCAACTCCGGCATGAGTATTATCAATCCAGTTAAGCCCATGAGGGCCGATAATTACACCTGCAACAATCAAACCGATAATGCTTGGCACATTAATTCGTTTAAGTAGTATGGGAGACAAAAGAACAATCGACAAAAGCAGTGCGAATATCAATACCGGATTTGAAAACGGTAAGGCAAACTCAAGTTGTAATTTGGAAAGTAAAGAATCCATTGGGTAAATTTTTGAGGTTTGGGAAACTGATTCCGGTAAGGAGATCTCCATATTCAGGAACAAAAATAATTATTTTTTTTGATTTTTTTGGTGCCTGCTTCCTTTTTTGGCGTTTCTAAAGTGATTACCTTTGCAGGTTATGTGTCACAAATTATGAGTAATCCGAAACAAATCGAAATAAAAGGTGCGCGCGTCAATAACCTCAAAAACATCGACGTGGTTATCCCCAGAAACACTTTCACTGTAATTACCGGTCTTTCCGGCTCCGGTAAATCTTCATTGGCATTCGATACGCTTTATGCAGAAGGTCAAAGGCGCTATGTAGAAAGCCTCTCAGCCTACGCACGTCAATTTCTGGGTCGCATGAACAAACCCGAATGTGACTATATACATGGTATTCCTCCCGCTATTGCCATCGAACAGAAAACGACTTCACGCAATCCGCGCTCCACGGTTGGCACTTCCACCGAAATTTATGAATATTTGCGTCTATTGTATGCCCGGGCAGGAAAAACTATCTCTCCAGTTTCGGGCAGAGAGGTAAAAAGACATTATGTACATGATGTGGTGCAGAAAATGCAAGAATACCGTGCCGGGACACGAATGGCGGTATTGTCGTATATACAGTTGAGAAACGGCCGAAGCCTGCGTGAGCAGTTGGAAATACTTATGAAAGAAGGTTTTACCCGTGTTGATGTGGGAGAACAGTTTTACCGGATTGACGAGTTACTGGAACAGAAAAAACTTCCTCCCGAAAATGAGGTTATGCTGGTAATCGACCGCCTATCCTGTTCTCCCGATAAAGCTGCTGTCAATCGTCTGTCCGATTCTGTTGAAACCGCTTTCCTTGAGGGTAACGGCGAATGTATTGTCCGCTTCTGGGGTGAAAAAGGAATTGAATCGTTCACTTTCTCCAACCGTTTCGAGGCCGACGGCATTACTTTTGAAGAGCCTTCAGATCTGATGTTCAATTTCAACAGCCCCGCCGGCGCCTGTCCCAGATGCGAAGGATTCGGCAAAATAGTTGGAATTGATGAAAGCTTGGTGATACCGGATAAAAGCCTCTCAGTTCAGGAAGAGTGTGTACAGTGTTGGAGAGGTGAAAAAATGAGCGAATGGAGAAAAGAATTTACCTACAATGCTTATAAAGTTGATTTTCCTATCCACCGCGCCTATTATGATCTGTCGGAAGAAGAAAAAGATATACTATGGAATGGCCGGCATGAACAAGATATTTACGGAATCAACGACTTCTTTGGTATGCTCGAAAAAAACCTGTATAAGATCCAATACCGGGTTATGCTGGCCAGATATCGCGGCAAGACCGATTGTACCCTTTGCAAAGGCACACGGCTTAAACAGGAAGCACTTTATGTGAAAATAGGCGGTAAATCTATTGCCGAGCTGGTGATGATGCCGGTAACTGAATTAAAACTGTTTTTCGAACATCTGCAGTTGGATGAAACTGATGCTGCTATTTCTGAAAGGCTGTTGACAGAGATAAACAACCGTTTACGGTTTCTTATTGATGTGGGGCTTGGTTATCTAACTCTAAACCGGCTCTCGAACACCCTGTCAGGAGGTGAAAGTCAGCGCATCAACCTGGCATCTTCCCTGGGAAGCAGCCTGGTGGGTTCGCTATATATACTGGATGAACCCAGCATCGGGCTGCATTCAAGAGACACTCACCTGTTAATAAAGGTACTTCGTGAATTACAGCAAATAGGCAATACCGTAGTTGTTGTTGAACACGATGAAGAGATAATACGTGAAGCAGACTATATTATTGATATCGGTCCCATGGCAGGCCGTCTGGGAGGTGAAGTCATGTACCAGGGTTATATGTCCGAGCTGGACAACAACAGTGACAGCTATACCGTAAAATACCTTACAGGTGAAGAGCAGATAGAGATCCCTGAAATACGTCGCAAATGGAACAACTACATTGAAGTTAAAGGGGCACGCCAGAACAACCTGAAGAATATCGATGTGAAGTTTCCGCTTAATGTAATGACCGTGGTAACTGGCGTAAGCGGCTCCGGGAAATCGTCGCTTGTAAACGAAATCTTTTTCAAAGCATTACAATTTCATTACAAAGGCACTGCACTGGAACGTGCAGATTTCAGCGATATTACAGGGGATATAAAGTTAATGAAAGGAGTGGAATATGTTGATCAGAACCCAATTGGAAAATCATCACGTTCCAATCCCGTAACTTACCTTAAGGCATTTGACGAAATAAGAAAGCTGTTCTCGGCACAACCCCTTGCCAGGCAGATGGATTTCTCTCCTGCTTACTTCTCCTTTAATGTGGAAGGAGGCCGTTGCGAAGAGTGCAAGGGAGAAGGCTCCATTACTGTTGAGATGCAATTCATGGCTGATATCAGGCTGGAGTGCGAATCGTGTCATGGCAAACGATACTCTCCCGAGGTATTGGAGGTTGAATACAAAGGGGTTACAATCTATGATGTGCTAGAAATGACAATAGACAGTGCCATTGAATTTTTTGGAATGCAGAAAGGTGCTGCAGAGAAGAAAATTGTTAAAAAAATTCAGCCTTTACAAGATGTGGGATTAGGATACCTGAAACTGGGACAATCATCATCAACTCTCTCGGGCGGTGAAAATCAGCGTGTAAAACTGGCATATTATCTGGGGGAAGAAAAAACGCAGCCCACTATTTTTATTTTCGACGAACCTACTACCGGCCTGCACTTCCACGATATAAAGACACTGCTTAAAGCTTTCAATGCGCTTATCGAACGCGGACATACGGTAATCATTATTGAGCACAACATGGAGGTTGTAAAGTGCGCCGATTACATAATTGACATGGGTCCCGAAGGTGGCAAAGCCGGAGGATACATTGTGTGCGAGGGTACACCTGAGCAGATAGCAAAATGTGATCAATCGTACACCGGACGTTTCCTGAAGGAGAAGTTACGACATTAAATATAGCGGAGTTGAAACCATAGACATTGCATTCCGAACCGTATCTAAAGCTAGAAAATCTTAAGCAGATATTGTTGCTGATAATGTAGCTGAACTCCAATATCTTTACTTGAACGGCAAGAGATTAATATTTTGAGAAAACACTGATTTAAAACAGATTTCTCAATATCCAATAGGCAAAAATTACAACCAACAGTACCACAGCCGCCCATCTGCCAAAAAAGAATTTTTCGATCTTCGGGTATTGCTCTTTCCCTCCTAAATACTCCAGATAAATACCCAGAATGATATAAGGCAGTGCAAGCACCATAAAAGCATTCTGTCTGAATGCAGTTCTGATATCAAGATGCAGCAAGCTGTGAATAGCCCTTTGTGAGCCACACCCCGGGCATTCGTAACCGGTTGCGAGAAGGAAAGGGCATTTCGGGAAAAACGGCTTCACCGATGGATCGAAGCGATAAAACACAAAAAGAGCTACCATAAGAAGAAAACCTATGGCAGAACCAATTGCTAATCCCTTGTTTTTTTTCACTGCTTCAGCAAGACGTGCTTAAAAATTGTAGCCGCTTGCATTGTTCTCAATAATATTTTCCATGTATGAAGGTAAATTACCTGTAGATAAAAGAATTATCCAAATAATCAGATACAATAATCCTGTACCAAAAGCTATAAGTGTCCACATCTTAGCTTTTTGAGCAGCCCTTTCCGATTCGGCATACATTCCGTTGAAATATAACGAATCGACCTTGGCTGCATAAACAATTCCAACAATTCCAAATGGTATGCAGCAGAATATTGTAGCTAAAATAGACTGCCATAGCCAGTTACCCGGTTTTAAAGGAGGAATGTTATCTGCATGATTCTCTTGCTGTGGCGGAATAGGTGGCTGTGTGAAATTTTGATCTTCCATATTATAATTTTTTTCCATAGATTAAGTATTTATCAAATTGCGTTGAGATGCTGCCTTAGATGAATATGAGGCTTTTTCCATTTTTAAGTATTTATCAAATCGCTTAGTCCTGGTATAGCAGCAAAAGATCCAATAAACACCATAAAAAGAGTTATTGAGATTATTATCAACAGTATCCATCCTATTGCTATCCACATGGCAATTTTGGTCCATTTGCCAGCAGACCGCGAAGCCTCAGCTGCTGCGGCATAGTCTCCTCTGTTGTAGAAGGATTCAACCTGAGACGCATATACTATACCGATGATTCCGAGAAGGCTCAGGAAGCTGCTGCACAGCATAAATGGCAAGATAGTCACAAGAATAGACTCCACAAGCCACGATTTGGGCATGACGGGCTGCTCACGGTACCCAGGTACAGCACTAGCCTGCCCATAAGATGAAGGGTGAGGCGCATTAGTTGGTTGAGGTGTACTGTATGTACCGTAAAAAAGATACTGCAGCTCGTCAACCTCTTCAGCACGTTTCCATTGCTCCATTCCTTGTGTCCATACAAGGGTGTCTCTTTTTATACTCTCTTGTCCAAGCTCCTCAGGAGAGAAAGTCCCTTTTTGCTTTCCCGCAGCGTCAATGTAGAAATAGTGGTTCATAGCTTCTTATTTTATTGGTAATCATCGGGTGTTATTCGTATCAAGTTGATGTTTCTGTTGTTTTCATCGTTATACATATATTCTATCACTACTTTGTTCTCCTTAAAAATGAGCAGATCGGGATTCCCGGAAAACTCTTTTTTAATATTTTCAACAAGTGCCACCGCTCCACTCTCTACAAGAGAGTCCGGGTTGGTTGTATTTAACACCGTATATCGATATCTGAAGACGTTATCTGACGATACCGATGCTTCTTCGAATCGCGTGTAGCCATCAAGCATGACAGGGGCTGATTCATTGATAGAGGCTGCCATTTCCGATAATTTCCTGTTTAGCTCCTTGTCCCCTGAATTACACCGGGTAAGCAGTATAGAAAAAAAAGCGACAGTTAGAATAATGTATCTTTTTTGCATAAGCAAACAATTATACCACAAAAGTAAAAAAGATTAGACTGGATTTAAAATAAATTAGACTTTATTTTGTTTCTTCTGTCATGAATTGTAATTCAGCATGAATACTTCTTGAATAATCCCTATATTCATTTGTTTCATAAAGTATTACTTATAAAAATACCGCAACAAAAAACGTTTAAAACGAATTGACAGAATGTCTCTCGACATTCTGCCAAACATGTTAACCTTAAATCTAATACTATTATGAAAAAACCACGTTACAAATATAAAAAAGAAATTAAAACCTACCAAATAATTTCAATAAAAAATCAAAAAATATTTTTTATTATCAAATTGGAAGTATATAATCAGATATCGGGCAAACCCATGCCTGTGATTTTGCGATACAGATCCAATGCATAAACATCTGTCATACCCGATATGTAATCAATAACTGATTGAATTTTCCCGTACATGCTTGGTGAATTGGTTTCATACTGATCGGGAATTCTGTCCAAAAGTAGCTTTGAATAGGCATGATCTTTATTTTGGATAGCATTGGTGAAAACATCAAGTAAAAAACCTATTATACGATATCCTGCAAGTTCAATATCAAGCACATCTTTAGAACGATAAATTTTATGAAAGGCAAAATCAGAACAGTTATTGTAGGCACTCACAGCCACAGGGGAAATATGTTTGATAAGAGAACCGGTAAACTCCCCGTTGAGAATCATCTCTTCATTATCGGTAAATACTTCAGAACATTCTTCCACAAGTAATCCGATCACCCCTGCACGCAGATAAGAAATCTGCTCATTTACATCGCTTACATACGATAATGTGGCGGTGCGCTTGCGACGGCCCTCTTCATCAAAAAAACCGAGCATCAGCTCCATCGCTTTCTCAGTAGATACCAGATGCAGCTTGTGGGCATCCTCTATATCCATTACCTGGTAACAGATATCGTCGGCAGCCTCCACAAGATATACCAGAGGATAACGTGCCAGCTTCAACGGGTTGCCGTTCAGCACGTCTATACCCAGGTCAACGGCAATATTCCTGTAATCATCCTCTTCCGATGCGAAAAAACCGAACTTGTTTTTTCCTCCGCTCAATTCAGATGAGTATGGATATTTAACTATTGAGCCCAGTGTGGCGTATGTCATCGCGAAACCGCCTCTTCTTCTTCCCCTGAACTGATGCATAAGCAACCGTAGAGCATTAGCATTACCTTCGAAAAAGGTAAAATCGGCCCACCTCCCACCCTCCTCCTCAACCGGTGTTTTTAAATAAGTCCCGCTCCCCTCAGAAAAAAATGTGGAGATAGCCTTCTCCCCTGAGTGCCCGAATGGCGGATTGCCTAAATCGTGCGCCAAACAAGCGGCAGAAACAATCGAACCAATTTCTTCGAAATGTGCTGCCGATCGTGGATACTTTTCTCGCAGTGCGCGCGCCACATTTTCTCCCAGCGAACGCCCCACGCTGGACACTTCCAGACTATGTGTCAACCTGTTATGCACAAACACACTACCGGGTAGCGGAAAAACCTGCGTTTTGTTCTGCAAGCGCCGAAAGGGAGAAGAGAAGATCAGCCTGTCATAATCTCGTTGAAATTCTGTGCGCTCATGTTTTTTTGCACCCTTATAATGCTCCATTCCAAATCTCTTTGCAGATAATAACTGTTTCCAATTCATGATTATCCTCCTAATATATGCAAAGATAACCTCTCTCGAACGATTTCTCCCCATCGCCAACAGATTAAATTTCGGCAACCTGCTAACACCTTCGGTTGCATGCACACTTGCATTTTCTTGATCCTGAGCCGCATCCATGCTCAATTGCAGGTAATGGGGAGCCAACTTTTGACATTTTTAATAAGATTAAGGGTGCAAAATATCCTGAATCTCCACAAATAAAGCTAAATTTGTATTCCCTTTCAAATCTGATTGAAATGAGATTGATGGCCTGCAGCAATTGCCTCCCTAATGGCGGCATCAACTGGTTTCTGCCTTTATAGTCTCCATTTAATCTTTTGTAGGGCAAAAATGTAATTATTGCACATAAACTCTCTAAATGACTGACAGCATTAAGCATGAATGCGGTATCGCGGTAATCCGGCTTCTCAAACCGCTTGAATATTATTACAAAAAGTATGGTACATGGCAATATGGCCTGGACAAACTCTACCTTCTTATGGAGAAGCAACATAACCGCGGCCAGGAAGGTGCCGGGCTAGGCGCCGTTAAGCTGGAGGCAACCCCGGGAAGTGAATATATTTTCAGAGAGCGTGCACTGGGCTCAGGCGCAATTTCTGAAATATTCTCAAAGGTTCATGACGCGTTCAGGCAGTTTACACCAGATCAGCTTAACGATATTGAATTTGTAAAAAAGGTAGTACCGTTTGCCTCGGAGCTGTTTATAGGCCATCTTCGGTATAGCACATCAGGAAAAATAGGGCTCACCTATGTACACCCTCTGTTACGCCGTAACAACTGGGCATCGAGAAGCCTTGCCCTTGCAGGAAATTTCAACATGACAAATGTTGACGAAATGTTTCAACAACTCCTGTCGGAGGGACAACACCCTCGCGATTATGCCGATACTTTCGTCATACTGGAATCGATAGGCCATTATCTAGACCGAGAAGTACAATATCAATACGATCATCTGGAAAAAAACAATATCGACGGACAAGAGGTAAGTTATTTGATTGAAGAAAGACTTGACATCCCATTCCTTTTAAAGCGAGCCTCCAAAAACTGGGACGGCGGCTACGCCCTTTCAGGATTAATTGGGAGTGGAGACGCGTTTACACTTCGCGACCCGTGGGGTATACGCACCGCATTTTATTACCACGATAGTGAGGTAGCTGTGGTAGCTTCGGAGCGTCCGGTTATTCAAACTGCTTTTAATCTTAAGAAAGACGATGTGCACGAACTGCAGCCTGGAGAAGCATTTATTGTGAAGCGAAACGGTACCGTCAGCCTTCACCAGATCCTCCCGAAAAAAGAAAAAATAACCCCTTGCTCTTTCGAACGTATATATTTTTCACGCGGATCGGATTATGATATTTATCGTGAACGCAAAAAACTGGGTGAACTGCTTGTTCCGGAAATAATTAAAGCAATTGATGACGATTTCGACAACACAGTTTTCTCTTTCATACCCAATACCGCTGAAGTGGCATACTTCGGGATGCTTCAAGGGCTGGAAGATCATTTCAACCACAAGAAAGCGGCCATCATTCTCGAAAAAGGCAGTACACTTACCAAAGAGGAAGTTGACCGGATTCTTTCCAAACGAGTCCGTTCTGAAAAAGTTGCCATCAAAGATATCAAGCTCCGTACTTTTATATCGCAGGGGAATACCAGGAACGACCTTGCAGCTCATGTATACGATGTTACCTATGGCTCTTTGAAAAGAGGTTTGGACAACCTGGTTATTATCGATGACAGTATTGTACGTGGAACAACTTTAAAACAGAGTATTATCAAAATACTGGACAGGCTTGACCCCAAAAAGATTATTATTGTATCATCTTCCCCTCAGATACGCTATCCTGATTGTTATGGTATAGACATGACGCGTATGAGCGAGTTTATTGCTTTCAAGTCGGCCATTGAGCTTCTTAAGGAACGCGGTATGCACCACGTGATTGATGAAACATACGAAAAATCGGTAGCTCAAAGCCACAAGAGTAAGGAAGAGATTGTGAATTACGTGAAGGATATTTACGCACCTTTTACTGAAGAGGAGATCTCTGAAAAGATTGCATGTATGCTTACTTCCAATGATATTAAGGCTAAGGTCCAGATAGTTTTTCAACGTATAGAAGATTTGCACAAGGCGTGCCCCAACCATCGGGGCGACTGGTATTTCTCGGGCAACTATCCCACGCCAGGGGGCAATCGTCTTGTGAACAACGCTTTTATCAATTATATAGAAGGACACGAAAATAAACATAGACAATATATACTTAATTTTACATAAATTCAAGAATGATTGAACGCATTATACTCATTGAAAATGTAGACCCGGTAGTATTTTTCGGCATCAACAACAGTAATATCCAGCTGTTGAAAACACTGTTCCCAAAACTTAGAATAGTAGCAAGAGGAAATGTTATCAAGGTAATTGGAGAAGAGGAGGAATTAATGGCGTTCGGAGCAAAAATTCATGAGCTGGAGAAATTCAGCAACGAAATGAATGTGCTGAAAGAGGAAGACATTCTTGACATAGTGAAGGGTAAAGCGCCCTCGGTGGTGAATGTGGACAACCTCATTATTCACGGGCTTAACGGAAAGCCTATATTAGCTCGTACCTTCAACCAGAAAAAACTGGTTGAAGTATTCGACTTTAACGACATGGTGTTCGCAATTGGCCCTGCCGGATCGGGGAAGACCTATACGGCTATTGCCCTGGCTGTACGCGCATTGAAAACAAAGCAGGTACGCAAGATCATACTCAGCCGCCCGGCAGTAGAAGCAGGCGAAAAACTGGGGTTTCTTCCGGGAGACATGAAGGAGAAAATTGATCCTTACCTTCAACCACTGTATGATGCCCTTGAGGATATGATCCCCCCCTTAAAACTGAAAGAGTATCTCGAAAATAAAATAATTCAGATAGCACCTCTGGCTTTTATGCGCGGGCGTACCCTCAACGATGCGGTTATTATACTTGATGAAGCACAGAACACCACGAAGCCACAGATAAAAATGTTCCTTACCCGCCTTGGGTTAAACGCGAAAATGATTGTAACAGGTGACATCACACAAATAGACCTGCCAAGTTCGCAACAGTCGGGACTAATTCACGCAATGAAGGTGCTGTATGGTATCAAAGGCATCGCCACGGTTGAATTCAATAAAAAAGATATTGTGCGTCATAAGATTGTACAGAGAATAGTTGAGGCGTATGAGAAAGAAGATGCGTTAGTACGCTCAAGAGCAGACAAAAGTCATAATACCAGCAACATAAATGCGGAGGATACAAGATAAACTACAAACAAATAAAATCATAAAGAGAAGATGAATACGTTAACAAAAACAAATTATAATTTCCCGGGACAATCAGGTGTTTATTATGGAAAAGTACGCGACGTATACAGCATTGGAAGCGACACGCTGGTAATGATTACCACCGACCGCATTTCAGCATTCGATGTGGTATTACCAAAGGGAATCCCATATAAGGGGCAGGTACTAAACCAGATAGCAGCCGACTTTCTCGATGCCACTTCCGATATTGTACCCAACTGGAAAACTGCCTCTCCCGATCCGATGGTTACAGCAGGAATACGTTGTGAACCGTTTAAGGTAGAAATGGTTATCCGCGGCTACATCACGGGAAGTGCATGGCGCGAATACAAGAAAGGGGTACGTTCCATTTGCGGGCTTTCGTTACCTGATGGATTGCGGGAAAATCAGAAGTTTGAATCACCTGTTATCACTCCTACCACTAAAGCAGATGAAGGGCATGATGAAAACATCTCGAAAGAGGAGATTCTAGCCCAGGGGCTGGTAAGCAGGGAAGATTACGAACAGCTGGAAGAATACACGTATGCACTGTTCAAAAGAGGGACTGAAATGGCTGCTGAAAAGGGGCTTATTCTGGTGGACACCAAATACGAGTTTGGCAAAAAAGATGGTAAAATATACTTGATAGATGAGATTCACACACCCGACTCGTCACGCTATTTCTACAGCGAAGGGTATAAAGAGCGTTTCGATAAGGGAGAAGAGCAAAGGCAGCTATCGAAAGAGTTTGTACGCAAATGGCTTATGGATAACGGATTTCAGGGGCAACCCGGACAAAAAATTCCCGAAATGACAGATGAATATTGCAACAGCGTTTCGGAAAGATATATTGAATTGTACGAAAAAATTGTGGGAAAGAAATTTGTGAAAGCAGATGCGAAAGCTCTGGAAAAACGCATTGAGAATAATATTACTGAATATTTAACCCACTGACAACTAAAAGTAAAAAAGTCACTAAACCTGAAAAATGAGTTATAAAGTAGAAAGGGTAAATCCTTACCATCCCGATAAGCCAAAGAAAGAGCAGATTATTCACATGTTCAATGAAATTGCTCCGGGATATGATAAGCTTAATGGTGCACTATCACTGGGTATTGATAATTACTGGCGCAGTGATGCCCTTAAGGTGTTGAAAAAATACCCTCACCATCAGATACTGGACATTGCTACTGGCACCGGTGATTTCGCTATTCTGGCACAGAAGATCCTGAAACCTGAAAAGATCATGGCTGTTGATATCTCAGAAGGGATGATGTCGATTGGCCGCCGCAAAGTGAAAGCAGGAGGACTTGACGATATCATAACTTTCGAAAAACAGGATTGCGCAGAGATGAACTTTCCTGATAACAGCTTCGATGCTTCCACCATAGCATTTGGGGTACGTAACTTCGAAGATATAGACAAAAGTTTCAAAGAGGTGCTTCGTGTTTTGAAGCCGGGAGGGGTATTTCTATTTATTGAACTTACAACACCCGGCAAAACACCGATGAAACAGCTCTATTCTGCTTATACCAAATATGTAATGCCTGTTTTGTCAGGTATCCTCGCAACCGAACAGAGGGCATATGAATATCTTCCCGAGTCTATTGCAGCTTTTCCACAGGGAAGAGAAATGATGCTTATCCTGAAGAAAAACGGGTTTACAAACATACGCTTAAGACGATATACGCTTGGTATTACAACATTATACATTGCAGAGAAACCGGTTTTATAATTTGAAATAATGGATACTTACGGACTGATTGGTTTTCCGCTTAAACACTCTTTCTCGGCAAAATTCTTCACTGAGAAGTTCATGCGGGAGAATATTGATGCTGAATACCTGAATTTCGAACTGGAGGATATCTTGGATATTCGTCGAGTTATACTTTTTAATCAGCATCTGAAGGGTCTGAATGTTACAATTCCCTACAAAGAAAAAGTGATTCCATTTTTGCACGATATCTCCCCCGAAGCAGAAAGAATTGGTGCCGTCAACGTGATCAGGATTGAGAGAAAGCCCGGAGACATGTATTACTACAAGCTTACAGGTTACAATACCGACTATACCGGATTTAAAAACTCTCTTAACCCTATATTGAAGGCAGATGTTCACAGAAAAGCATTGATTCTGGGTAC